>NZ_JBHLUE010000001.1:0-333009 GCF_042434095.1 Plantactinospora siamensis | reverse complement strand
TACGGCTACCACAACCCACAAGCCCTCATCACCATGGCCATGCTCCGCCGAGGAGGCCTCTGCCCACCCCTACCCGGACGACCATGAACCCACGACAACGTCAGTAGACCCCAAAAAGCGATAACAAGGGGCCCTTCCTTACAGCAGGACCAGGTCGTCGCGGTGGACGACCTCGCGCTCGTAGGCCGGGCCGAGGGTGGCCGCCAGCTCCGGGGTGGACCGGCCGAGCAGCCCGGGCAGTTCATGAGCGTCGTAGTTCACCAGCCCGCGGGCCACCGGCGCGCCCGCCGTGTCCACCAGGTCAACGGGGTCGCCCGCGGTGAACGCGCCGTCCACCGCGGTGATCCCGGCCGGCAGCAGCGATTTGCGGCGGCGCACCACCGCCTGCACGGCGCCGGCGTCCAGGTGCAGCCGCCCGCGCGGCGCGGTCGCATGGGCCAGCCAGAACAGCCGGGCCGCCGGCCGCCGTTCCGCCGGGTGGAACAGGGTGCCGACGGGCTCGCCGGCCAGCGCGGCCGCGGCCAGCGGCGCCGCGGTGAGCACGACCGGGATGCCGAACCCGGTGGCGATCCGCGCCGCCTCCACCTTGGTGACCATGCCCCCGGTGCCGACGCCGGCCCGGCCGGTCCCGCCGATCCGCACCTGGGCCAGGTCGCTGTCGTCCCGGATGTCGGCGATCCGCCTGCTGTCCGGCCAGGCCGGATCGCCGGTCCACAGCGCGTCCACGTCGGACAGCAGGACCAGCAGGTCGGCCTGGATGAGCGCCGCCACGAGGGCCGCGAGCCGATCGTTGTCGCCGAACCGGATCTCGTCGGTGGCCACCGTGTCGTTCTCGTTGACGATCGGCACGGCGCCCAGGTCGAGCAGCTTGCGCAGGGTGCGGTACGCGTTGCGGTAGTGCGCGCGCCGGGTCACGTCGTCCACGGTCAGCAGCACCTGGCCAACCGTGTGCCCGTGCCGGCCGAAGCTGTCCGCGTACCGGCCGATGAGCAGGCCCTGGCCGACGCTGGCCGCCGCCTGCTGGCTGGCCAGGTCGCGCGGCCGGCGGGTCAGTCCGAGCGGGGCCAGCCCGGCGGCGATCGCGCCGGAGGAGACCAGCACCACCTCGCCGCCGCGCGCCCGGGCATCGGCCAGGGCGGCGGTCAGCCGGTCCACGAGGGCGGCGTCCAAACCGCCGCCCCGGGCGGTCAGCGAGGACGAGCCCACCTTCACCACGACCCGCCGGGCGCCGGTCACCACGTCACGCACCCGCCCATTCTGGTACGGGCGTTCCGATCCGGCCCGGGTGCTTCCCATATCCTGGCTCGATGTGACCCCCGAGGAGTACGTCGAGCAGGTGCTGAGCCTCGTCGAGCGGATCCCGCCGGGGCGGGTCATGTCGTACGGGGCCATCGCCGACCAGCTGGCCGAGCGGTCCGGCCGGGAGTCGGCCCGGCTGGTGGGCACGATCATGGCCCGGCACGGTGGCGGGGTGCCGTGGCACCGCGTGGTCAACTCGGCCGGCCGGCTGCCGCCGGGACACGAGCGGCGGGCCCGGGAGCGGCTGGTCGCCGAGGGCACGCCGCTGCGCGGCGACCGGGTCGACATGTCCCGCGCCGCCTGGACACCCGGGCTTTCGGACGATCCAGCCGGGCCAGAAGACGCCAGCCACCCCATCCGGTCGCGGTGAGGTGGCTGGCGTATCCGTGGCGTCGCGGGCTCAGCTGGCGACGGCCGGTTCCCGGCTGCCGTCGAGCGGCTCGCCGGTCCGGTCCGGAACGGCACCCCGGCCGGTCATCCGGGCGATGAGCCGGTCGAGCGAGTACGGGCCGCCGCCGAAGACCGTGATGATCAGGAACGACCAGCAGAACATCGCGGCCAGCTCGCCGCCGTTGCGGATGGGCAGCAGCGCCTTCTCCTGGTGTACGGAGAAGTACGCGTAGGCCATGGAGCCGGAGGCGATCAGCGCGGCGGGCCGGGTCGCCAGGCCGACCAGCACCAGAGCGCCGGCGATGAGCTGGATCAGGGCGGCGTACCAGCCGGGCCAGGTGCCGGCCGGGACGGAGTGGCCGGTGCCCTGGTTGCCGCCGAGCACGCCGAAGATGCTGGCGATCCCGTGGCACAGGAACAGGAGCCCCGCCACGGCCCGGAACAGGGAGAGCACGGCGGCGTTCAGTTGAGGAGGCATCGACATCGACCTACCAAAACGGGGAAGTCAGGTGACGTTCATCGATGAACGTCGATAGATGACCCGGATCCTAGGGTAGGCATTCAAGGAAATCAATATATGTGCTTCGATGGTCCGGATGCTGGTAACGATCGGTTGCTCAGCGCTCAGTCGCGCACCGCGTCGTGGTGGGACCGGTCGCGGCCGCCACGCCGGACGCCGTTCCGGCGCTGCGTGGCGGCCTCGTACAGCACCACGGTGGCGGCCGTGGCCGCGTTGAGCGAGCTGGCGGCCCCGGTGATCGGGATCCGGACCAGGTCGTCGCAGGCCGCCCGCCACCCGGCGCTCAGCCCGTGCGTCTCGTTGCCGATCAGGACGACGAGCGGGCCGGTCAGGTCCGCCGTCGCGGCCTCGGTGTCGCCGTGCTCGTCGGTGCCGACGATCCGCAGTGGCACGCCCCGGCCGCGCAGCGTGGCCACCCAGTCCAGCACCTCCGCCGGACCGTCGACCCGCACGGTCGGCATCGCGAACAGCGAACCGGTGCTGGCCCGTACGGTCTTGGGGTCGTACGGGTCGGCCGCGTGCCCGGTCACCACCACTCCGGACGCCCCGAACGCGTCGGCGGACCTGATCACGGTGCCCAGGTTGCCCGGTGTGGTGGGCCGGTCGAAGACCACCACCAGGGCGTCCGGGCGCACCGGTATCCGGTCCAGCCGGTCGGCGGGCATCCCGACGACGGCCACCAGCTCCGGCGGCCCCTCCGCCTTGCCGCCCAGCTCGGCGAGCAGCTCCGGGGCCATCGCCACCCGGGTGGCCGTCGGCACCCGGTCGAGGAGATCGCGGGCCCAGCCCGACAGCGGCCCGGTCCCGGCGTACAGCAGCGCCGAGACGCGCCAGCCGTGCTCGACGGCCAGCGTGATGGGGCGGACGCCCTGCACCAGGAACTCGCCGCTCCGGTGCCGCTTGGTGCGGTTGCCGAGCAGCGCCTGCCACTGCTGGAAGCTGGCGTTCCGACTGGTGACCCGGACGGTTCTGGACACGCGCTGCGGGTTCCCTCTGCTCGGCATGGCTGTCCCGGCCATGCTAATCGGTTGCCCGCTGCCGACTCCGCGGCGAGGATGCCTGGCACCACCAAGGCGGACGGCGGGAGACCCGACATGGACATCCGGAGGGCCGTCCCGGCGGACGCGGCCGGGATGGTGGCGGTACGCGCGACGGTCGCCCCGTACCTGGTCCGGGGGGTCGAATCGACCCGCCGGATGCTGGCCGAGCCGGCCCCGGGCGAGGACGCCGCCGTGTTCGTCGCGGTGACCACCGACGAGCCGGCGGCCCGCGCGGAGCCGGCGGCGCGCGCGGAGCCGACGGCCCGCGCGGAGCCGGCTGCGCGTGCGGAGGCGGCGGCCCGCGACGAGGCGGCCCGCCGGGCGCCGGCGGCGGGCGGTGCGCTGGTGGCCGGCGGTGTGCTGGTGGCGACGGCCTCCGCGCACCGCGTCGCCACGAGCGCGGCGGGCGACCTCGGTGGGGTGGCCGTCCTGGTGCGACCCGACCACCGTGGCCGGGGCATCGGCGCCGAGCTGCTCTCGGCCGCGCTCGACCACCTGCGCGGCCTCGGCCTGCGCCGGGCCCGCGCCTTCGCCCAGACCGGGTCGGTGGACTTCGCCCGCCGGCACGGCTTCGAGCCGAGCCGGGAGGTCCGGTTTGCCGGACTGTCGCTGCGCCCCGCGCCGGCCGCCCCGTCGCCACCGGCCGGGGTACGCCTGGCCCCGCTCACCGGCTGGGATCCGGCCGAGTTCTTCCCGCCGTACCGGGCCGCCGCGGCCGACGAGCCCGGTGACGAGCCGATCGACGCGCTCGACTACGCCGGCTGGCGGTTCGACGTGTGGGACGAGGTCGACCTGGCCCGGGACCTGAGCGTGGTGGCCACCGTCGACGGCGCGGTGGCGGCGTTCACCCTGGTCCGCCGGGACGGCGCGCGGATCTGGTCGGACATGACCGCGACCGTCCCGGCGTACCGGGGTCGGGGGCTCGCGGGCCTGGTGAAGCGGGCGGCCCTGCACCGGGCGGCCGGCGCCGGCGTGGCGATGGCCTACACCGCGAACGACGAGGCGAACGCGCCGATGCTGGCGGTCAACCGCCGGCTCGGCTACCGCCGGGTCGCCGCCCAGTGGTCCTGCCTGGCCGACCTGCGCTGAGGCCGCGCGGCGACCGGCCGGCGGTCCCGGGCGGGACCGCCGGCCGGCGGGGTGATCGGTCAGTCGAACCGGACGGGCGTTACGACGTCGCTGTCCGCCGGGTTCAGGTCCTTCCACAATCGGGCGCTGCTGTCGAATCTCTCTGCCATGACGCGCACCTTGAGGCCGCCCGCCGGCGGCGGATCCTGGTAGGTGACCGGGAAGGTGTACGAACGCTGCTCGCCGGCGGCCAGCTTCGGCAGCACGCAGGTGGGTACGTGATCGATAATCTTCGGCAACGTGCCGCAGGCCGACCACGCGCCGCCGTCGGGCTTGCCCCAGTCGGCCGTGGCCGATTCGCTGGACAGGTCCAGCACGACGTAATCGGCGTCCAGCGGACCCTTGTTGGTCACGGTGATGGCCAGCGAGCCGTGCCGCTTCCCGTCGGTGTCCGGCGGGCCGTACGCCAGCGGGCCGGCGGTGACCACGAGGTCGGTGAGCCGGGTGTCCGGCCCCCAGCCGGTCGGCCCGGCGGTCTGCCGGAAGCCGTGCCCGGTCCAGCCGTACGTCCGCCACTGCTTGCGGGCCCAGTATTCCGGCGTGCTGCAGCAGGGCTGGAGGTCGGCCACCTGCACCCGGAGCGAGCCGGGGCCGTTGTCGGCCACCGCGGTGATCCAGGCGATCTCGTTGGGCGCGGGGTCGAGCGTCTCGGTGCGGGCCACCTGGCCGAGCGTCACGACGTTCCCGTCGGAGTCCCGGTCGAGGGCCACCACCTGCTGGTACGCGGCCTCGCCCGGGCGGCAGCCGACCGTGACCACCGTCTCCTGCGCCCCGTCGGCGTCGACGTCGGCGTACAGCAGGTCCATCAGCTCGATCCGGCCGATGGATTGGCCGGCGATGACCCGCACGTGCCGGGTCGCGCAGTTGGCGTAGGCCGCCCGCGCCGGCCACGGCGGAAGGTCGAGCCGGGTCCGCAGCAGCTGCGCGCGCCCGATCCGGCCGTCCGGCGCGGGCGGCTCGCTGGTGGGAGCGGCGGACGGGCTGCCGCTGGTCGGGCCGGCGGACGGGGTCGGTGAGCCGGTGGTCGCGGTCGGCGCCGGGGTGGCGGTGCCGGCCGGCGTCGGTGCCGCCTTGTGGTCCAGCGCCGCGTACGCGGCCACCGGCCCCACCACCAGGGCCAGGCCCGTCGCGGCGGCAACCGCCATGACGGTACGCCGGCGGCGGCGGACGGTACGCCGGACCGCGTCGGGCCCGGCCGGCGCGACGCACGGCAGCACGGCCGCGCGGAACGCCTCGAATTCGGCGTCGAGCGGTGCGGTCGGCTCAGGCATGACGCTGCTCCTCGGTGTGCTCCGTCAGTTGCGCGGCGAGCGCCGCCCGGCCGCGGTGCAACCACGACTTCACGGTGCCCTCGGCCACCCCCTCCTGCAGGGCGATCTCCGCGACCGGAATGTCGGCCAGGTGGTGCAGGACGACGGCGCGCCGGTGGTTGGCCGGCAGGGTGGCCAGCGCGGTGGCCAGCGCCACCCGGTCGGGCGTCGGGCCGGCCACGTGTTCCTCGCGCTGCCGGCGCAGGTAGTTCTGCGCGGTTCGCAACCGCCGCCAGCGGCTGGTGGCGAGGTTCCAGGCGACCCGGCGGACCCAGGCCACCGGATCGTCGAAGCCGACCACGGCCGACCAGCGGGCGAACGCCCGGCAGAACGCCTCCTGCGCCAGGTCCTGGGCCTGCTGCAGGTCGCCCGTGTAGCCGTAGAGCTGCACGGTCAGCGACCGGAAATGGGCATGGTAGAACTCGTCGAACGAGATCTCCGGGGCTCTCGCCGGTTGTGCCGGGAGGTGGTCCAGCGCCGGCGGGTCGCCGGCGCTGGGTGGACCACCGCGGTCCCGGTCTGCTGTCACCGTCACACTGCCTCCCCCGTTGCGGCCGGGCCGATGCCCGGACATCCGTTAACACGCCTCGGGCTCACATCCAGTTGCGCCGATCCGGCCGTCGCGGGGTGGGTTAGGGTCGGGTAACGGACAGCGGGAGGGGGCGGCGGGGGTGCAGTTGCCGGAGGTGCTCGGCGAGCCGATCCGGTTCGTGCTGAACTGGGGTCGGCGCTACTCACTCTGGGTGTTCAACTTCGGGCTGGCCTGCTGCGCCATCGAGTTCATCGCCACCAGCATGGGCCGGCACGACTTCATCCGGCTCGGCGTGATCCCGTTCGCCCACGGTCCCCGGCAGGCCGATCTCATGGTGGTCTCCGGGACGGTCACCGACAAGATGGCGCCGGCCATCAAGCGGCTGTACGACCAGATGCCGGAGCCGAAGTACGTGATCTCGTTCGGCGCCTGCTCCAACTGCGGCGGCCCGTACTGGGACTCCTACTCGGTGACCAAGGGCGTCGACCAGATCATCCCGGTCGACGTGTACGTGCCGGGCTGCCCGCCCCGCCCGGAGGCCCTGCTGCACGGCATCCTGCGGCTGCAGGACAAGATCGCCGCCGAACGGTCCGGTCCCGGCGGGGTGTCCCGGCCGGACCCGCTGGCCGCGCCGGCCGGCGAGGTGCCGGCGCCGCCGGCCGGCGGCCTCACCGCCCCCCTCGTACGCCCGCCCGAGGCGTAAGGAAGGGCCCCTTCTTATCGTTTCCGGTATAGGAAGGGCCCCTTCTTAACGGCCCGCCGGCGTGACGGCCCGCCGGCGTGACGGCCCGCCGGCGTGACGGCGCCGGCGTGACGGGCCGCCGGCGTGACGGCGGCTCGGTGCGGCGCGGCGGGCTCAGGCCGTGAAGTCGAGGACCACCTTGATGTCGCCGTCGGCGTGCTCGTACGCCGCGGCGAAGTCGGCGACCGGGACCCGGCGGGTGATGAGCGAGGACAGCCAGCCCGGGTCGGCCTTGCTGAGCGCCTCGGCGGCCAGCTGCCAGTGCCGCCGGTTGGCGTTGACCGAGCCGAAGACCACGTTGTTCTCCAGCACCAGCGCGCGGTTCAGCGCTCCCGCGTCGAAGTCGATGCTGCGGCCGCCGCTGGAGACGCCGGTCAGGCAGACGATGCCGTTGTTGCCGGCCCGGCACATGCTGTCCAGCACCAGGGCCGGCGCCCCGGTGCACTCGACCACGATGTCCGGCTCGAAGTCCAGGTCGGCGAGGTCGGAATGGTAGGACCCACCGAGCGCCCGCACCAGGCCCGGCTTCGGCCCTCCGGTGACCCGGTCCAGCACGTGTACGTCGTACCCCCGCTGGGCGGCGAGCAGCGCGGCCAGCAGCCCGATCGGGCCGGCGCCGGTCACCAGCACGGTCCGCGGCTCCCAGGTGGCGCGCCGGCCGATCCGTTCGATGTGGTCCCATGCCTTGGCCACCACGCTGGTCGGCTCGAGCAGCACGCCGACCTGCTCCAGCGCCGGGTCCAGCGGCACCGCGTACGACGGCTCGATCCGCCACCGTTCGCGGGCGAAGCCGGGCAGCCCCTTGATGCCGTGCTCGGTGTAGCGACCGTTGCGGCACATGTCCCACTCGCCGACCGCGCAGTTGGGGCAGGGCACCGGGTCGGCGTGCCGGACGATGCCGGCCACCAGGTCACCGGGGCGCAGCGTGCCGGTGGAGTCCTCCAGCACCCGGCCCAACGACTCGTGGCCGAGCACCAGCACGTCGCTGCCCGGCTGGGCCTCGCCGTACTGGCCGTCGATGATCTCGTGGTCGGTGCCGCAGATGCCGACGGCCAGCGCCTCGACGAGCACGGCGCCCTCCCGCGGGTCTGGCTCGGGGAATTCCTCGTCGAGCCGCAGCGAGTGGGCCGTACCCGGGGTGATCGTGATGGCGCGCACGCCGTCATCTTTCCCGCGTACCGCGCGCTTCACCCCTCCAATGTCCAATTAACCACCGTGGCGGGCAAAGAACAAGACTTGATCTTGGCGGCCCGGCGGCGCACCCTCGGGCCATGACCTGGGACCCCTTCGGCACCCTCGGCAACGCGCTCTGGATCGGCGGCGGCCAGTGGGCCGGCAAATCGACAGTGGCCAACCTGCTCGCCCACCGGCACGGCCTCACGGCGTACCACTATGACTACGCCGACGCGCGCGGCCGGGAGGACCGGCGGATCGCCCGGGCGGTACGCGCCGGCACCACCTTCGCCCGCGACTTCGAGGCCATGTTCGTGACCGGCCCCCCCGAGAGGATGGCCGCGGACGTGCTGGCCGACTTCGCCGCCGGCTTCGAGTGGGTGCTGGACGATTTGCGGGCGCTCGTCTCCGGCCGGCCGATCCTGGCCGAGGGCTATGGGCTGCGGCCGGAACTCGTGGTGCCGGCCGTCGCGCCGCCCGGACGGATGGTGGTCATGGTGCCCACGCCCGAGTTCCAGCTGCGGCAGGCCCGCGAGCTGCCCCGCGCCGGCGCCATCTCGGCACCCACCAGCGACCCCGAGCGGGCGCAGCGCAACCGGCTGGCCCGGGATCGGCTGCTGGCGCAGGACGCGGCGCGCTCCGCGCGGGCGCTGGGCGTGCCGGTGATCGAGGTGGACGGGGAGCGGTCCGTGGAGCAGATCGCGGACGAGGTGGCGAAGCTCTTCGGGCCTTGGCTGCCCGCGCTCGACGGGCCCTAGGATCGACGCATGACCCCGGACGAGATCGGCGAACGGCTGGTCGCGGCGCTCGCCGCGCCGGAGGGGACGACCCGCGCCGGTACGTCCGGTGGCCAGGCGTACGCGCGCGCCACCGTGGACGTACCGGTGGATCGGTGGCGGGCGGCCCTGCTGGCCGCCCGGGACTCGCCCGAGCTGGGCTTCGACTATTTCGACTGGCTGTCCGCCGTGGACGAGCTGGCGGACGGGTTCGACGTGGTGGTCCACCTGTGGTCGACCCGGCACCGGCACGGGCTGCTGATCCGGACCCGGGTGCCCCGGGAGGCGCCCGAGGTGCCGTCCGTGCTGGACGTCTACCCGGGCGCCGACTGGCACGAGCGGGAGACGTACGAGATGTTCGGGATCGGCTTCACCGGCCGGCCCGCGCCGGCGCCGCTGCTGCTGCCGCCGGAGTTCGAGGGCCACCCGCTGCGCAAGGAGTTCGTGCTGGCGTCCCGGGTGGCGAAGCCGTGGCCGGGCGCCAAGGAGCCCGGCGAGTCGGAGGCCGGGGTGGCCCGCCGGCAGCCGATGCGGCCGCCGGGCGTACCGGCGCCGGGCGAGTGGGGGCTGCCCGCCGCGCCGGCCGGCCCGGCCCGACGGCCCGGCGCCGCCCGTCCGGACCGGCCCGCCCGTCCCGGCCCGGCGGACCGGGCGGTACGCCCCGAGCGGCCGACCCGGGCCGACCGGCCAGTGCCGCCCGGCGGCGACGTGGCGGTCAACCCGGCTGGCGCGCCCGCGGACCCGTCGGCGCCCACGACCGGGCCGGCCGGCGCCTCCGGCGCGTCGGCGACCCCGGCCGAGCCGCCGTCCGCGGGCGAGCCGCCGTCCGCCGATCCGGGCGGATCGGCCGACCGGGGGGAGCGGTCCTGATGCCGGCTTGGCTGGAACTGGCGCTGCGGGTGGTGTGCGTGCTGGCGGCGTTCCTGACCCTGCCGCTGGTGGTGGGGCAGGCCGAGCACAAGGTGATGGCGCACATGCAGGGCCGGCTCGGTCCGATGTACGCGGGCGCCTTCCACGGCTGGGCGCAGCTCATCGCCGACGGCGTCAAGTTCGTGCAGAAGGAGGACGTCACGCCCGACGGCGCGGACCGGCCGGTGTTCCGGCTGGCGCCGGTGATCGCGCTGCTGCCGTACCTGCTGGCGTTGCTGGTGATCCCGCTCGGGCCGCACGGTCTGGTCGCTCAGCCGCTCGACGTGGGGCTGTTCTTCGTGCTGGCCGTGGTGGGCATCGGCGTGGTCGCCGTGCTCATGTCGGCCTGGGCCTCGGCCAACAAGTACAGCCTGCTGGGCGGCCTGCGCGGGGCCGCGCAGCTGCTCGGGTACGAGTTGCCGCTGGTGCTCGCGGCCGCGAGCGTGGCCATGGCCGCCGGCACGCTGAGCCTGCCCGGCATCGTCGAGGCGTGGCGGCCGTGGTGGCTGCTCTGGCAGGCCCCGGCCCTGGTGGTGTTCTTCGTGGCCGGGCTGGCGGAGATCCGCCGGCCGCCGTTCGACATGCCGATCGCCGACTCGGAGCTCGTGTTCGGCTACCTGACCGAGTACACCGGTCTGCGCTTCGCCTTCTTCCTGCTCGCCGAGTACGTCGGGATCGTGGTCATCGCGGCGCTCACCACCGTGCTGTTCCTGGGCGGCTGGCGGGGACCGTTCGGGGACGACTACCTCGGTTGGCTGTGGACGCTGTTGAAGCTGTTTGCGGTGGCCTTCGTGATCATCTGGTTCCGGGTCTCCTACCCCCGGCTGCGCGAGGACCAGCTGCAGCGGCTGTGCTGGCTGGTGCTCGTGCCGCTGTCGCTGGGCCAGCTCGTGCTCACGGCGGCGGTCCGGATCGCGTTGTAGGCCGCCGTCGGTGGCTCGGCTCGGCGTCGATCCGGCCGCTCCGGGGCAGCGGCCGGCGCACTAGGCTGCTCGCCGTGCTGGACGCGGAGACGGTGGGTCGCCGGTTGGTGGCCGACGTGTGGAACGGCGGGCGCGAGGAGTCGGCGTACGAGCTGATCGGGCCCGACTGCCCCGGCCTTGGTGGGGTTGGCCCGGAGGCCACCCTGGCCTGGCACCGGGACCGCCGGGGCGCGTTCCCGGACCTGCGTTACAAGCTGGTCGACGTGGTGGCCTCGGCCGATCGCGTGGCGCTGCGCTGGCGGGCCGCCGGCACCCAGCGCGGCCGGTTCGGACCGGTGCCGCCCACCGGTCGGCTGGTGAGCTATTCGGGCGCCACGTTCCTGCGCCTCGACGGGGACGGCCGGATCAGCGACGTGTGGAGCGTCAACGAGCTGTTCCAGGTGCTCCAGCAGCTTGGCGTGGAGATGCTCCCGCCCGCGTGACCGCCGCCCCCGACGCGACGAGCCCATCGAGGGCCCGTCGAGCACGGCTACAGGTGCCGGGGCCGGAGCCGGGCGATCGACAGGTTCATCGGGAACGGCTCACCGGTGTCGACGAACTTGGTCCACCGCCCGGTCTGCGTGTACAGCTCATCGACCGGATCCAACTTGTGGGTGTAGACGACCACTTCGCCGTCCTCGATCTCGATCCGCCAGTAGAACGGGATGCCCACCTTGGCGTAGAGGCCGGGCTTCGTGAGCCGGTCCATGGCCTGGGAGCCCTCGGAGACGATCTCGACGGCCAGCACCACCTCATGCGGTTCGAACTTCGCCGGTCGCCGTTCGGCGGCTACCGCGGTGACCACCAGCACGTCGGGAATGAAGGAGCGCTTGCGACTGATCCTTATCTCGACGGCCTGACCGACGGCAAGGTCGTCGGGACAGTCCTCTTCCAGGGCCACCATCAGGCGGCCTGCGATTATCTGGTGAACCATGGTGGGGGAGGGGGACACGAGCAGCACTCCATCGAGTAGTTCCCGGCGGCGGCCGTCCTCCGGCAGCGCGTCCAGGTCATCGGTGGTCCAGCCGCCATCCGGCGGCGGGTCACCTTGCAACGCGGCGGTCATCGGTCGGTCCTTCCCGGTGTGCTCGTTCTCCCCGCCCGCCAGCGTACCGCCGGCAACCGGCGGGGGGTGGTCGCGCGCGCCGCGCGGAGAGGGCAGGATGAACGGCATGGGTGTGCCGGGAGAAGGACTCGCGAAGGGGCTGGGGATCACGCTGAAGACGATGGTCCGGCCATCGCACACCCAGCAGTACCCGGACGTGCAGCCCGAGCTTCCGCCCCGGTCGCGCGGCGTGATCGCGCTACTGGAGGAGAACTGCACGGTCTGCATGCTCTGCGCCCGGGAGTGCCCGGACTGGTGCATCTACATCGACTCGCACAAGGAGGAGGTCGAGGTCCCCGGGGCCGCCCGGTCCCGCCAGCGCAACGTGCTGGACCGGTTCGACATCGACTTCTCGCTCTGCATGTACTGCGGCATCTGCATCGAGGTGTGCCCGTTCGACGCGCTCTACTGGTCACCGGAGTTCGAGTACGCCGAGTACGACATCCGCGACCTGCTGCACGACAAGGACCACCTGGGCGAGTGGATGGCCACCGTGCCGCCCCCGCCGGCGCACGACCGCAACGGCGAGCCGGCCAAGGAGGAGACCGCGGCCGCGCGCAAGGCCACCGGCCCGGCCCGGCCCGCCGCCGGGGGGAGGGCCACCGCCGGGGGCAGGACCGCAGACCCGTCCCGGCCCGCGACCGATCCGGCCACCCCGGCCGTACGCCCCGAGCGGCCGGCCGACCCGGACGGCGCCGGATGACCGGCTCGGACGTCCTGCTGCTGGCCCTCGGCCTCGTGGCGGTCGGCGCGGGCGCCCTGGTGGTGACCACCCGGCACCTGGTCCGGGCCGGCCTGCACCTGGTCGTCTGCCTGGGCGCGGTGGCCGGCCTCTACCTGGTGCTCGGCGCCGAGCTGGTGGCCTGGGTGCAGGTGCTCATCTATGTGGGCGCCATCGTGGTGCTGCTGCTGTTCGCCGCCATGCTGACCCGGGCCCCGATCGGCGCGTCGACCGAGCATGACCGGCCCGGCTGGGCCGCCGCCCTGGTGGGCGGGGGCGCCGGGCTGGGCCTGACCGGGCTGCTGATCGACGCGTACCGCTGGTCCAGCGTGCCCCGCCCGGTGGCCGGCACCGCCGAGCGGCTCGGCGCGGAGATCTTCCGTGGCTGGGTGCTGCCGTTCGAGGTGCTCTCCGTGCTGCTGCTGGCCGCCCTCGTGGGCGCCATCGTGGTGTCCCGGCCCGAGATCGGCCGCCACCGGTGAGGCCCGTCATCCCGTACGTCACGGCCGCCCTGCTGTTCGGGCTGGGCGCGTACGGGGTGCTGCGCCGGCGCAACGCGGTGCTGCTGCTGATGGCGGTCGAGCTGCTGCTGAACGGGGTCAACCTGATCCTCGTCACCGCCGACACCACGGTCCGGGCCGCCGTGCCGGCCGGCGGGCAGGTGTTCACGCTGTTCGTGATCGTGCTGGCCGCCGCGGAGGTCGGGGTGGGGCTGGCCATCGTGCTGCAGCTCTACCGGCTGCGCGCCGACGTGGCGGTCGACTCGGTGCGCCTGGACGGCCCGCCGCCGGACGTGGTCGCCCTGCCGGACGGCGACGCCCTGCCGGACGGCGATGCCCTGCCGTCGGGCGACGCGGCGCCGGTCGGGGACGCGGTCCCGGGCCGGGGCTGGCCGCCCGGCCCCGACTCGCCGCCGGGCGGCGGGACGTCGACCGGGCAGGTGCGGCGGTGAACCGCTCGGTGCTGCTCGGCGCGCTGCTGCCCGGCGTGCCGTTCGCGGTGGCGCTGGCCGGGTTCCTGCTGCCGCCGTCGCCCCGGGGCCTGCCGACGGGCTCGGTCGTGGCCCGGTCCCGGACCGTGCCGGTGGTCCTGGGCGTTGCCGGCGCGGCGGTGGCGCTGGTGGCCTCGGTGGCGCTGCTGGCCACCGTCGGCGCCGGGGTGGACGCCGGCACCCGGTGGATCGACCTGGGTGGCCTCGCCGTGACCCTCGGACTCCGGCTCGACCCGGCCGCCGCGCTGGTGGCGGTGGCGGTGTCGGCCGTGGCGCTGGCCGTGCAGGTCTACTCGCCCGCCTACCTGCGTCGGGACGCCGAGGGCGACGTGGACCACCGGTACGCCCCGTACGCGGCCCAGGTGAGCCTGTTCACCGCGGCCATGCTGCTGGTGGTGGTGGCCGGCGACCTGGTCATGCTGCTGGTCGGTTGGGAGGTGATGGGCCTCTGCTCCTACCTGCTCATCGCGCACGACCGGCGGCTGCCGGAGGCGCCCGCCGCGGCCGTGAAGGCGTTCCTGGTCACCCGGGTGGGCGACGTCGGGTTCCTGCTCGGCATCGCGCTGCTCGGGGTGGGCGCCGGCAGCTTCCGGATCGCCGACGTGCTGGCGCACGACTACTCCGCCGGCACGCTCACCGCGGCCTGCCTGCTCCTGCTGGCCGGCGTGGCCGGCAAGAGCGCCCAGTTCCCGCTGCACACCTGGCTGCCGGACGCGATGGCCGGCCCCACGCCGATCTCCGCGCTGATCCACGCGGCCACCATGGTGGCGGCCGGGATCTACGTGGTGACCCGCCTCTACCCGCTGTTCCTGGCCGCGCCCGTGACGCTCGCCGTGCTGGGGGTGATGGCCGCCGCGACGCTGCTGCTGGGCGCGCTGGCGGCCACCGCGCAGGACGACCTCAAGCGGGTGCTGGCCTGGTCCACCGTCTCGCAGATCGGCTACATGGCCGGCGCGCTCGCCGTCGGCTCGCCGGCCGCGGCGCTGTTCCACCTGCTCACCCACGCGGCGTTCAAGGCGCTGCTGTTCCTCGGCGCCGGCGCGGTGATCCACGCGGTGGGCAGCACGCTGCTGCCGGCCATGGGCGGGCTGCGCCGGAACATGCCGGCGACGTTCTGGGCGATGGCGGTGGGTCTCGGCGCGCTGGCCGGGCTGCCGCCGCTGTCCGGCTTCTGGAGCAAGGACGGCATCCTGGTGGTCGCCCAGGACGCGGCCCTGCACGGCGCCGGGCCGGCGGCCGCCTGGGTCGGCTGGCTGGTCTGGCTGGCCGGGCTCGTCGGCGTCGCGGTGACCGCCTGGTACGCCACCCGGCTGCTGCTGCTCACCTTCGCGGGCGACAATCGCAGCCCGGCCGCGCACCCGCATGACCCGCCGCCGTCGATGCGCTGGCCGATCCTGCTGCTCGCGGTGCCGGCCGCGCTGCTCGGGCTGGCCGGCTTCGCCGGTGGGTTCCGCGACCGGCTCACCGGCTCGGCCACCCTCGCCGGCACCGGCCCGGCCGTCCCGGCCGCGCCGGTCGGCCGGGCCGAGCTGATCCACGTCGGGCCGGGGCTGCTGCTGCCGCTGGCGCTGCTCGTGATCGGGGCGGCGGCCGCCGGTGCGGCCTGGCGACGCGACCGGTCCGGCGATCCGGCCGCGACCCTGGGCCCGCTCCGGTCGCTGTTCGCAACCGGCTTCCGGCTCGACGACGTCCAGCACGCCCTCGTGGTACGTCCGGTCCGGGCGCTCGCCCGGGCGGTGCGCCGCGCCGACGAGGGCGTGGTGGACGGCGCGGTCGAGGGGACCGGGCGGGTCGCGCTCCGCTTCGGCGGCCGGCTGGGCGCGCTGCACCGGGCCGGCCTGCCCCGGGCCGCCACGGCCGTGCTGGCCGGCGCGCTGCTGCTCGCCCTCTTCGCCGCCACCCTGGGCGCCGCCGCATGACCGCACCCGAAGGAAGGGCCCCTTCTTATCGTTGCCGGTATAGGAAGGGCCCCCTCTTAACACCTCCACCTCCCGGGAGCGGGTCATGATCGGCGGCGGGCAGGTGGGGCTGGTGGCCGTGCTCGCGGTGCCGGCGCTCGGCGCGGCCGTGCTGGCACTGCTGCCGGCCCGGGCCGACCGGGCCGCCCGGGGGGTCGGTACGGCCTTCGCGGCGGTCACCTTCGGCATCACGGTGCTGCTCGGGGCACGCGGTCCGGTGGTCACCGACGGCAGGCTGCTGGGCCCGCAGGACCCGGTGGGCTGGTTCAGGTACGGCAGCGGCGCCGGGCCGCCCGCCGTGTTGCCCTGGCACCAGCTCGATCTGCCCTGGGTGCCCGCCCTCCAGCTCCGGTTCCATCTGGGCGTGGACGGGATCTCGTACCCGCTGGTGGTCCTCACCGGGCTGCTCACCCTGCTCTGCTGCGCGTACACCATGTCGAAGGCGCCGGGCGGCCGGTCCGGGCGGTCGCTGGTGGCGCTGCTGCTGGTCGTGGAGGTCGGCATCCTCGGCACCTTCCTCGCCCTCGACCTGGTCCTGTTCTTCCTGTTCTTCGAGGTCGTGCTGCTGCCGATGTACGCGGTCATCGCCGGGTGGGGCGGCGACGACGCCGGCATGCCGCGCCGGTACGCCGACTACCTGCCGTCGCCCTCGGGCGTCGGGGTGGCCGTCCCGAGCGGCGCGGCCCGGGCCGCGGCGCGCAAGTTCGCGCTGTACACGCTGTTCGGCTCGGTGCTGCTGCTGGTCGGCGTGTTCACCGTGGTGGCCGCCGCCGGCACCGCCGACATCGTGACGCTGACCGGCGGGTCGGGGCTGTCCCACGGCGTCCAGCTGGCCGCGTTCACGCTCTTCGCGCTGGCCTTCGCGGTGAAGAGCCCGCTGTGGCCGCTGCACAGCTGGCTGCCCGACGCGCACACCCAGGCGCCCACCGTGGGCAGCGTCATCCTGGCCGGGGTCCTGCTCAAGATGGGGACGTACGGGCTGATCCGGATCGGCGTGGGGGTGACCCCGCAGGGGGTCCGGTGGGCCGGGCCGGTGCTCGCGGTGCTCGCGGTGGCCGCGATCGGCGTGGGTTCGCTGGTCTGCCTCGCGCAGTACGAGCTGAAGCGGCTCATCGCGTACTCCAGCGTCGGGCACATGGGCTTCGTGCTGCTGGGCATCGCCACCGGAACGGCCACCGGGATCTCGGCCGCGCTGATCGGCAACGTGGCGCACGGGGTCATCACCGGCCTGCTGTTCTTCCTGGCCGGCGGCATCAAGGACCGCACGCACACCGGCGACCTGGCCGAGCTGGGCGGGCTGCGCGAGACCAACCCCCGGCTGGCCGGCCTGCTCGGGTTCGCCGCCGTGGCCTCGCTCGGCCTGCCCGGGCTGGCCGGCTTCTGGGGCGAGGCCTTCGCCGTCTTCGCGGCCGTCCGCCGGGGCGGCCCGTTCTGGCTCACCCTCGCGGTGCTGGCCGCGATCGGCGGCGCGCTCACCGCCGCGTACTTCCTCCGGCTGCTGCGCCGGGTCAGCCACGGCACCGCCACCCCGGTGGTCGCCGGGCTCGGCCCCGGGGTGGCCGCGGTGGAGTGGCTGGCCTGGGCCCCGCTGGTGCTGCTGGCGCTGGCGGTCGGGCTGGTCCCGGCCCTCGTGCTCGGAATGGCCGGCGACCCGGTCCGGGCCCTCCTCTCGGCGGTGTCACCATGACCGTCGACCACCTGGCGCTGCTGCCCGCGTACCTGGCGGCCGGCACCGCGGTGCTGGTGCTGCTGGTCGACCTGGCGGTCGACCGGTGGGGCGCCACCGTGCTGGCGGCGGCGGCCGGCGCGGTGGCCACGGCGGCGGCGGCGCCGCTGGCCGGGCGCGGCGCCGACCGCCGTACGTTCTGCGCCGGCGACGCCTGCTCGTACCTGTTCACCGGCCGCTCGGCGCTGGTGGCGACGCTGTTCGCGATGCTCACCCTCGGGGTGCTCGCGCTTTCCGTGCCGCTGCTGCGCGCCGGGGCGGTGCCGGCGGGGGAGTACTGCTTCCTGCTCGCCTGCTCGATGACCGGCGGCGTGGCGCTGGGCGCGGCCGGCGACCTGATCACCCTGATCGTGGCGCTGGAGACGCTCACCCTGCCGCTGTACGTGCTGGTGGCCGCCCGCCGGACCATCCGGGCCGGCGCCGAGGCGGCGGTGACGTTCTTCGTGGTGAGCGTCGTGGCCACCGCCGTGACGCTGCTCGGCGCCGCGCTGCTGTACGCCGGCACGGGCCGGATCCACCTGAACGGGCTCGCCGCGGCGCTCGACCCCGGCGGCGCGGCGCCCCGGCTGCCGCTCACCACGGTCGCGGTCGCGCTGGTGGTGCTGGGGCTGGCCTTCAAGGTGGCCGCCGTGCCGTTCCACGCCTGGGCGCCGTCCACCTACGACGGCGCGCCGCTGCCGATCGCCGGCTACCTCTCCACCGCCTCCAAGCTGGGTGGCGCCGTGGCGCTGCTGGCGGTCGCCGCCAACGCCTGGCCGGGGGGCGTCGCCGGGCCCGCGCTGCCGGTCCGGATCACCGGACCGGTGCTGGCCGTGCTGGCGGTGCTGACCATGACCGTGGGCAACCTGGTAGCGCTCCGGCAGACCCGGATGGTGCGGCTGCTGGCCTGGTCCTCGGTCTCCCAGGCCGGCTATTTCCTCGCCCCGCTCGGTGCGCTCGCCGTGCACCGGGACGCCGGTGCCGGGTCCGCGCTCGGCGGGGCCGTCCTGGCGTACGTGGTCTTCTACGTGCTGCTGGAGTTCGCGGCGTTCGCCGCCGTGGTGGCGCTGCGGCCGGCCGACGCCGATGGCGGCCCGATCGCCGGCTACCGTGGCGCGGCCCGGCGGCACCCGCTGATCGGTGCGGCCTTCGTGCTGGCCCTCGTGGGACTGGCCGGCCTGCCGCCCGGGCTGGCCGGCCTGTTCGCCAAGGTGGTGGTGGTCCGGTCGCTGCTGGTGGGTGGCGCCGGCTGGCTGGCCGTCGTGGTGGCGCTGAACGCGGTCGTCGGGCTCGCCTTCTACCTGCGGGTGGCCGCCACCCTCTACTCGCCCCTCCCGGTCGATGCTCCGGCGGGCGCCGCCGCGGGCTGGTTCCGGCCGGGCCGCGTCGAGCCGACCGGCGCGTCCGCGGCGGTGGGTGCGTCTGAGCCGGCCGCGGCGGTGGGTGCGTCTGAGTCGGCCGCGGGGGTGGGTGCGTCTGAGCCGGCCGCGGCGGCGGTGCTGCACGCGCCGGCACGGTCGGTGGTCGTGGCGCTGATGATCGCCACCGTTGTCGCGGTGGTCATCGGCTTCGCGCCGCAACTGGTGCTGGACGTCGTCGCCCGCTAGCGGCCCGTCAAACCACCGTCGTTCAGCCATTTCTCAGCTATATCCGGATGATGGACGGGTAGCCGGGTGTTGCACCGGTTGGCGGGCCGGCCTTCGGTCCGCGCACCGAAGGAGTGATCGTGCACAGCCATCGAAACGGTCTCAAAACGGCCGCTTTGCTCGGCCTGCTCACCGCGTTGATCCTCGGCGTCGGTTACTGGTTCGGCGGCAGCGCCGGCCTGGTCATCGCCGTCGGAATCTCACTGGTCATGAACGCCGTGACCTACTTTTTCTCGGACAAGCTGGCGCTGCGCTCGATGGGGGCCCAGCCGGTGAGCGAGGCACAGTTCCCCGCGCTCTACCAGATGGTCCGGGAGCTGTCGACGGCCGCCAACCAGCCCATGCCGCGGCTGTACGTCAGCCCGACCATGCAGCCCAACGCCTTCGCCACCGGTCGGAACCCGGCCAACGCGGCCGTCTGCGTGACGCAGGGCATCACCCAGATCCTGGATCAGCGCGAGCTGCGTGGGGTGATCGGGCACGAGCTGTCGCACGTCTACAACCGGGACATCCTGATCTCCAGCGTGGCCGCCGGGCTGGCCGGGATCATCACGGCGCTCGCCCAGCTCATGTGGTTCATCCCGCTCGGCGGTGGCAGCAACGACGATGACGGTCCGAACCCCGCCGTCCTGCTGGCCATGCTGATCCTCGGCCCGATCGCCGCGACGGTCATCCAGCTGGCGATCAGCCGGAGCCGGGAATACCAGGCCGACGCCTCCGGCGCCGAGCTGACCCGGGACCCGATGGCGCTGGCCAGCGCCCTTCGCAAGATCCATATGGGTACCCAGCGGCTGCCGCTGCCGGCCGACCGGCAGCTCACCAGCACCGCGCACCTGATGATCGACAACCCGTTCCGGGGTGGCGGTCTCGCGGCCATCTTCTCCACCCACCCGCCCATGGAGGAGCGGGTACGGCGGCTGGAGCAACTGGCCGGCAACAACGGCCCCATCCAGTACCTGCGCTGAGCCGCCCTGCCCCGCCGGCCGACCGGGCCGGCGGGGCAGCGCCGCGCCGGGGGCGCCAAGCCAGCGCCGTGCCGGGGGCGCCAAGCCAGCGCTGTGCCGGGGCGCCAAGCCAGCGCTGTGCCGGGGGACACGTGTTCATCGGGTGGAAAGTCGGCTGACCGGTTGTCCACCCGGCGTTAGGGTCGAGGCAGATCCCCGATCCTTACCCGGAGGCTTCGCCGTGGCCGCGTTCCGTCCGTACCTCGACGTCTGGCGCATTCCCGGCGCGCCGATGCTGCTGGTCGTCGGCATCGTGGCCCGGCTGGGCATCGGGATGACGCCGCTGGCCCTGCTGCTGGTCGTGGCGGACGTCACCGGCCGGTACTCCCTCGCGGCGGTGGCCGGCGGCTGCTACGCGCTGGCCGGCGCGGCGCTCAGCCCCATCGCCGGCCGCATCGCGGACCGGACCGGCCCGACGCCGGTGCTGCTGGTGACCGGGGTGGCCCACCCGCTGGCGCTGGTCGGCCTGCTGGCGGCCAGCCGGGGCGGCGCGGGCGCCGCCGGGCTCATCGACGTGGCCGCCGCGCTGGCCGGGTCCACCTTCCCGCCGCTCACCGCCGCCATCCGGGGCGCCTGGAACGGCCTCACCGAGCCCCGCACCGGCCGGTCCGGGCTGCGCAACGCCGCCATCGCCGCCGAGACGTCGCTGTTCGAGCTGGTCTTCGTGCTCGGCCCGCTGCTGGTGGCCGGCTTCGTGCTGGTCGCGGACGCGTCGGCCGCGCTGCTCGGCGCGGCCGCGGTCACCCTGGTCGGCACGCTCGGGGTGGCGCTCGGCCGGGCCATGCGGGGCTGGCGGCCGCAGCCCGGGGACGCCCGCGCGAAGGGCCTCGGCCCGCTGCGCATCCCCGGCTTTTCGGCGCTGCTGGTCTGCGTGGCGGGGCTCGGCATCGCGTTCGGCGCCGCCGGCGTCACCGTGCCCGCCTTCGCGGACGCGCACTCCGGCGGCGACGGCGAGAGCCTGGCCGGGGTGCTGCTCGGGATCTGGGGCGTGGGCAGCGCCCTCGGCGGGCTCTGGTTCGGCACCCGGCCCGCCGCGGCCAACATGACCCGCCGGTTCGGCTGGCTGCTCGGGGCCGTGGCGGCCACCTTTGCCGTATTTGCCCTGATGCCGGGACCGCTGGCCCTCGGGCTCGCGCTGGCGGTCGGCGGCGGAGCGATCGCGCCCGCGCTCACCCTGGAGAACAACCTGGTCGGCCGGATCACCCCGGGCAGCATGCTGAACGAGGCGTACACCTGGGTGGTGACCGTGTCGGTCGGCGCGAGCGCGGGCGGCGGCGCCCTGGCCGGGGTGGTCGTGGACCGGCCCGGCGGCGTCCCGTGGGCG
The DNA here is from genome assembly GCF_042434095.1 of Plantactinospora siamensis. Classification (NCBI taxonomy): domain Bacteria; kingdom Bacillati; phylum Actinomycetota; class Actinomycetes; order Micromonosporales; family Micromonosporaceae; genus Plantactinospora; species Plantactinospora siamensis. The sequence goes on along the minus strand of NZ_JBHLUE010000001.1, from coordinate 311,774 downwards.
TTCCTGCTCGCCGGCGCCGCGGTCGCCGTCGCGGCCGGGGTGGCCGCGCGGCCAGCGGGTCCGATCGCCCGGGCCGAGGAAACCGCGACGGTACGCCAGGAGCGGGCGCTCGCCACCGACCGCGCCTAGGTTGCGGCAGGCTTTTCGGAGGCACGCCCGGCGTTCCCGGCGTACCTCCGAGCCGCCGGTCAGCGGTAGTTGGTGAACTGCAGGGCCACGTCGAAGTCGGCGCCCTTGAGCAGCGCGATGACGGCCTGCAGGTCGTCCTTCTTCTTTCCGGTCACCCGGAGCTGGTCGCCCTGGATCTGCGCCTGGACCCCCTTCGGCCCCTCGTCCCGGATCTTCTTGCTGATCTCCTTGGCCTTGTCGGACGCGATGCCCTGGATGACCTTGCAGTCGATCCGGTAGACCTTGCCGGACTGGCGCGGCTCGCCGCAGTCCAGCGACTTCAGCGAGATGGTCCGCTTGACCACCTTCTCCTTGAAGACGTCCAGCGCGGCCTTGGCCCGCTCCTCCGTTTCGGCCTGGATGGTGATGGCCTCCTCGCCGGCCCAGGAGATCTGCGCGCCGGTACCCCGGAAGTCGAAGCGCGAACCCAGTTCCTTCTCGGCCTGGCGCAGGGCGTTGTCCATCTCCTGCCGGTCGACCTTGCTCACGATGTCGAACGACGGGTTCGCTGCCATGATCATGCTCCCGGAGTCGGTGTCTGGGTGGGTCTACGGCCGCCCCGCGGGCGGCACATCCAGCCGACGGTACCCGGTTGCGCCGGCGGCGGGGACAACCGCTATTCTTGCTGTCGCCGCCGCGCCTTGGCGTGGTGGCACGCCCTGGCGGGTTGCCCGAGCGGCCAATGGGAGCGGACTGTAAATCCGTCGCGAAAGCTACGAAGGTTCGAATCCTTCACCCGCCACCAGGTGCGGCTGCGGCCCCGGATCGGCACCAGATGCCGACCGGGGCCGTTGCCGTCGGCCTACGAATTCCGGTATCTCTCTCGGCGGGTCCCGGCGAATGCCGCCACCCGCCCCGAGCGTCCACTCACGGTTGCCGAGCCGTGCCGTCCGAAGCCTCGAAGCTGGGTAAAGACAACGTTGTGCCGCGGTCACTCGTCTTCCTCAATGCGCGGCACCGATGCGAGCCGCCCGGCGGGGGGAGACACATGAGGAAAGCGACCACGGACCGGTCCCGGTCGCGCGGCCGTGCCCTGCTGCCGCTGCTGGCCCTGTTGCTGGGCGCGGCCGTCGGCGGCTGTTCGCGACCGGCGGCGGAGCACCGGGCAGCCGGCGACCGGGCGGCGCCGGCGGTGCGCCAGCCACCGACCCCGGTCGGCGGCCAACCGGCCACCGGCGAGCGGGAAGCGCCGGCGGTTCCGGCCGCCGCGGCGGCCGGGCCGGCGCGGCCCGAGCCGGCCCGACCGGCCCCGGCTCGGCCGGACCCCGCTTGGCCGGAGGTCGGGCGGCCGGAACTGGCCCGGCCGGGACCGGCCCGGTACGCGCCGGTGGCGATCAGCTATCCGGCCGCCGGCGGGAACCGGTGGCACGGCGCCGGCCCGGAGTCGCCGGCCGGGCCGGGCCGGGGGCGGCTGCTGCGCTACCGGGTGCTGGTCGAGCAGGACATCCGCGGCCTGACCGTGGCGGACTTCGCGGCCGAGGTGGCCGGCGCGCTGCACGACCCGCAGGGCTGGACGGCGGGGGGCCGGCTACGGCTGCTGCGGGTCGGCTGGAACCAACCGGCCGACTTCACCATCTTTCTGGTCACCCCCGGCACCCGGGACCGGTTGTGCCGGGGCGCCCCCGACGGGTACACCTCCTGCCGCAACCGGGACCGGGTGGTGTTGAACGTGGCCCGCTGGATGAAGGGGGTGCCGGGCTACGGGGCCGACCTGGCCACCTACCGGCGATACATGATCAATCACGAGGTCGGGCACCGCCTCGGCCTGGGCCACGAGCGGTGCCCGGGACCCAACCGGCCGGCGCCGGTGATGCAGCAACAGACGCTGGGCCTGCACGGGTGCGTCGCGAACGCCACGCCGTACCAGCACGGTGCGCGCTACTCCGGGCCGTCCGGCGTGTACGACGATCCGGTCCCGCCCCGCGACCGCGGCCAGGCCGGTTGACGGGCGTCAGTCGTGCCGGGTGCTGGGGTCCAGGCGCAGCCGGGCCAGGAAGTCGCTGCAGGCGCCGGCCTCGGTGGGGAACACCTTGAGGTTCGCCTTGGTGCCGGAGTCGCTGTAGTAGACCTCCCAGCCGGCCGGCGCGTGGTCGATCACGTAGCAGTGGCCCACGCCCTCCCCGCCGTACAGCCGGTAGCACTCGGGCCGGAAGCCCTCCTCGGGAAGGAGCGTCTCCAGGTCGGCGCGCGTCTGGGCGTCCGGATCCACCATGCGGGTCATCATGCCGGCTGATCGGCGCGGCCGCTCGCCGGCCACACCGGCGAGGGTTCGACCGGCTGCCCGATTTCTACCAAAGGCGCACTGGGTCCGCACCGTCGTTCATGAAAGGATTTGACGGCGTTGCGACCCTTTAAGCTTCTTGTTACTTAGATGTGATCTTGCTGTTTGGCCAACCGTCCGCTAAGCCGAATTTAAAGGTAATGGGTCCGGCTGGGGGATACCGTACCTGCCGAACGGGCTGAAGTCTCCGCCATGACTGCGAAGCAGGGCCGCTCCGGCTTTGCGGCGCGTTTCCACTGTGGCACCATCATGGAACCTCCACCGTGTGTTCCACACCCTCGCTCAGCACCTTGATAGGAGCCATCGATGTGTACTCGACGGCTTAGCCGAATCCTCGGCGTCACCATGGCACTCGCGGTAATCGTGGCATTGGCCGCCTTTGCGACGGATACGCCAATGCTGCTCGGGATCGACTGGAGCGCCAGCTTCGGCGCCCTACTCATCCCGTAACCCTCGATCTGGCTCAGCCGGCGGACGTGGACGGGCCCCGGCAGACGGGAGGCCGATGCGAGCCCGTACGTCGTCGCGGCGGAAGTCGGACCTTGCCTGGCTGATCACTGGCCCGCTCGCGGTCGTGGCCGTGCTGGCCTGCGTCCTGCTCGGCGTGCTCAACCCCGCACCGTCCGAGTACTGGACGCAGTCGACCTTGGCCACCCACCTGATCCTGCTGCTCGGGCTTCTGACCGCGCTGGTGCTGGCCGGCATTCCGACGCTCAACCTCGTCGTCCGGCGGCAGGCAGTCACCATCTCCATCACCGAGATCCCGATCGTCGTCGCGCTGCACTATCTGCCGGCGCTGCTGGTCGTGGTGCTGGTCATGTGCGCGACCCTGATGATTCAGCTCCGCCGGCGGATGAGCCGGGTAAAGCTGTGGTTCAACGTCGCCCACTCGGCGGCGGCCATCTCGCTGGCCGGCCTCGTGCTGACCGGATTGCCAGGGCACTCGGGCGTCGGTCCGGTCGCCTGGGGCGTGCTCTGCGTGGCGCTGGCCGTCTACGAGCTGGTGAGTCTCTCGGCCGTCTGCGGCGTGATCAGTCTCGTGCAGGGCTGGCAGGCCGGCCGGGAGGTGCTCGGCTCGGCCCGGCTGGTGCTGGTCACCACGGGGCTCAACACCGCCGTCGGCCTCGTCATCCTGCTGGCCGTTGATGCCACCTGGTGGTCGCTGCTGCCGCTCGCGGCGCTGGCCGCGGCCCTGGGACTCGTCTACCGCTCGTACGCGATGTCGCTGCGGCAGCACCGCACGCTCGAGAACATGTACGAGCTGACCCGGGTGATGACCGAGCGGGGCCAGGACGGCACGCTGGTCGACGCCATGCTCGGCCGGGTTCGTGCGCTCATGCAGGCCGAGTACGCGACGCTGTGGCTGCCTGCCCAGGGTCGCCACCCGGAGGTGCTGCTGTCGGCCCGGGTGGACGATTCGGGGCTGCTGGACGTGGCGCCGATCCCGCCGACCGTGCGGGAGTTGGCCATCCGCGAGCGGCGCACCCTGGCCATCGGCAGCCGGCTGGCCGACGAGGACGGGCTCCGGACCCGGCTGCGCGGCACCGGTGTCAAGGACGCCCTCGTGGTGCCATTGCGGTCGGGCTCGGCGGTGATCGGCACGCTGGAGGTGGTCAACGGGCTCAGCGAGATCGGGCACTTCCGCCCCGGTGACGTGCCCGTCTTCGAGACGGTGGCCGCGCACACGGCGGTGGCGCCGGAGAACTCCCGCCTGGTCGACCGGCTGCGCTTCGACGCGTACCACGATGGGTTGACCAAGCTGCCGAACCGCCGGCGGATGACCGCGGCGCTCGGGGACGCCGTGCAGGTCCGGGCCCCCGGCGAGGTGGTGGCCATCCTGCTGTTTGACGTGAACGACCTGCGCCGGGTCAACGAGACGCTCGGGCACGCGGCCGGCGACCAGGTGCTGGTCGAGGTGGCCGACCGGCTGCGCGGCTCCGCGCCGGCGTCGGCGCTCGTCGGGCGGATCGGCGGCGACGAGTTCCTGGTGCTGCTGCGGCTCGCCGACACGGACGCCGCGCTGGAACTGGCGGGGCGGCTGCGCGAGCAGATCCGGGACCAGATGGTCTTCGGCGAGCTGACCCTGGACGTCGACACGGTGGTGGGGGTGGCGCTGCATCCGGATCACGGTGACGACCCGCACGCTCTTCTGCAGCGGGTCGACCTGGCCGCCACCGCCGCCAAGGCGGTGCCCGGCGGGATCCAGCTGTTCAGTCCGGTGCTGGAGTCCCGGTCGATGCACCGGCTCAGCCTGGCCACCGACCTGCGCCGCGCGCTCGACCAGGATGAGCTGGAGGTCTACTTCCAGCCCAAGGTGACGCTGCACGACCGGCGGCTCGTCGGGGTGGAGTGCCTGGCCCGCTGGGAACACCCCGCGCACGGCGCGGTGGCGCCGGAGGACTTCGTGACGGTGGCCGAGCACACCGGCCAGCTCGGCCGGCTCACCGAGGTGGTGCTCCGGGAGGGGCTGCGGCGCAGCCGGGATTGGCCGCAGGGGCGGCAGCCGCTCAACATCGCGGTCAACGTGGCCGCGCGTACGCTGGCCGACCCGCAGTTCCCGGCCCTGGTGGACGGCCTGCTGGCCGAGTACGGCGTGCCGGCCGAGCGGCTCACCCTGGAGGTACGCGAGTCCGGCGTGCTGGACGGCACCGAGCGGCCGCTGCCGATCCTGCACCGGCTGCGCGAGATCGGGGTGCGGCTCTCGGTGGACGACTTCGGCACCGGCTACGCCTCGCTGTCCTACCTGCGGCGGCTGCCGGTGCACGAGGTCAAGGTGGACCGGTCGTTCGTGCAGGGGATGGCGACCGACCCGGTGGACCTGGCCATCGTGAATGCCGTGGTGACGCTCTCCCAGCAGTTCGGGCTCGCCGTGGTGGCCGAGGGCGTGGAGAGCGAGCTGACGCTCGAGCTGCTGCAGGACATCGGCTGCCAGATAGCCCAGGGCTTCCTGTTCAGCCGGCCGCTGCCGTACGAGCGGCTGGCGGCCTGGGTGGAGGCCCAGGCCGAGCCGGAGCCGCTGACCGCCGCGGACGTTCGCCGGCTGCGCGCGGTGCCCTGACCGGGCCTGACGGTGCGCCGGGAAACGAGCCGGTCATCCGGTTGACGACCCGCTGTCCGGGGTCGGCCCGGCGTGCCGGGGATCCGATTTCACCTCCGGCGCGGCGCCGTGTACTCTTACCTCTGCGCGTCTCCCGGGAGATCGCGCAGGCCCCCTTAGCTCAGTCGGCAGAGCGTCTCCATGGTAAGGAGAAGGTCTACGGTTCGATTCCGTAAGGGGGCTCAGAGGGTTCAGTCGGACCCGCTCACGGCGGTGTAGCTCAGATGGCAGAGCAAGCGGCTCATAATCGCTGTGTCGCCGGTTCAAGTCCGGCCACCGCTACTCTCGGGCGCCGGGCCTATCCCGGCGGATTCCACCGCTCGGACCGCGAGGCCCCGGGCGGCCCGATGCGGCGGGCGCCACAGGCGCCCGCTTTGCGTGTCCGCGTGACTCTCGGCTACGCTGGCACGCCGTAGTAAATACCGTTAGCGAGGAAGGCGCCCCGCCGTGGCCAAGGCGACCGACATCCGTCCAAAGATCACTTTGGCGTGCGTGGAGTGCAAGGAGCGCAACTACATCACGCGCAAGAACCGCCGGAACGACCCGGACCGCATCGAGCTGAAGAAGTTCTGCCCCCGGGACGGCAAGCACACCCTGCACCGCGAGACCCGCTGACGCCGCGCCGGCCCCAGGCCGGCTCCGCAGCCTACGAACGCCGCCCCCGGCACGCGCCCGGGGCGGCGTTCGGCGTGTCCGGCGCCCGTGTAGGTTCGCGGTCATGCCCTTGGACCCTTCCTTCGCCGGGCGGAGCTACCCGCCCACCGCGCCCTATCAGGTGGGCCGGGAGAAGATCCGCGAGTTCGCGGTGGCGATCGGCGCCACCGATCCGGCCTACCATGATCCGGAGGCCGCCCGGGCGCTCGGCCATCCCGACGTGGTGGCGCCGCCGACCTTCCCGTTCGTGGTGTCGATGGCATCCGGGAACCAGGTCGTCGAGGACGCGGAGCTGGGCGTGGACTACAGCCGGGTGGTGCACGGGGACCAGCGGTTCGCCTACACCCGCCCGATCGTGGCGGGCGACGAGCTGGTGTGCGCCAGCACCATCGAGGAGATCACCAGCCGCGGCGGGCACGACTTCCTGACCACCCGCACCGAGATCACCACGGTGACCGGCGAGCCGGTGGTCACCGCCTGGTCCAAGCTCGTCGTCCGCGGGGAGGGCTGAGATGGACCTGTCGCCCAGGACGTACCGGATCACCCGGGCCGACCTCGTCCGTTACGCGGGCGCCTCGGGGGATTTCAACCCGATCCACTGGAGCGAGCGGTTCGCCACCGGGGTCGGCCTGCCGGGCGTGATCGCCCACGGCATGTTCACGATGGCGCTGGTCGGCCGCGCCGTCACCGAGTGGGCGGGCGCGCCGGACGCGGTGCTGGACTTCAACGTCCGGTTCACCCGGCCGGTGGCGGTGCCCGACGACGACGAGGGCACCGAGATCCAGGTGAGCGCCACCGTGCGCGAGGTCACCGAGGACGGCCGGACGGTGCTGGACCTGAGCGCCACCTGCCGGGGCGAGAAGGTGCTGGCCCAGGCCCGGGCGACGGTGCGTGCCCGGGGCTGAGCGATCGCGGTCGACGCCGGCGCGGCGGGGACACGCGGGGATCGGCGGAGGTACCGGTTGGGAAACTCGTGCCCTTACCCGTACACTGGTCCGCCGTGGGGTAAGCGACCCCCGCTCAGGCGTGCGTGCCCGGGTGGGGTGGCTGACCCGCACAGGGGTGTAGCTCAATTGGCAGAGCAGCGGTCTCCAAAACCGCAGGCTGCAGGTTCAAGTCCTGTCACCCCTGCGCCTGGGGCCTGACCGTTCCGTGGGGTCGGAGTTCCGCCGGCTGTCGTCGGGACGGCGTTCGACAAGCAGGGTGCGTCGCCGACGTACCAAACCATCACCCCGCGACGGAGGGCGAAGTGGCCGACAGCAATCGGCGTGGCGAGAACGCCGCGGACGATCGTGACGACCAGGTGACCGACGACGTCGTCGAGGGCGACGAGACGGACGACCTCGACGAGGAGCCGGTTTCCCGGGGTGGCACGGCCACCCGATCCCGCAAGCGGGCCGGTTCGGCCGACAGCCGGCCAAAGGCCCGGCCGGACACCGACCGGGTGGGAATCTTCGGCCGCCTGGCCCGGTTCTTCCGTGAGGTGGTCGCCGAACTCCGTAAGGTCATCTGGCCGACCCGGAGCGAGCTGCTGACCTACACCGCGGTGGTGGTGGTCTTCGTGGCCGTGATCCTGGCCATCGTGACGGGCCTGGACTTCGCCTTCGGCAGGGGCGTCCTCTGGGTCTTCGGCGACTGAGCGCCGATCCAGCTGACAGTGACGGAAGTGAGCAAGCGTGCCTGAATACGACGAGACCGCCCAGCCGACCGACGAGCAGTCTCCGGTGGCGACGGCGGCCGATGAGGAGTCGGTCGGGGCCGCCAGCGAGCCGGACGTCGCGACCGCTCCGGAGGTTGACGAGGAGTACGACCCGGTGGCCGAGCTGCGGCAGAAGCTGCGCTACGCCCCGGGCGACTGGTATGTCGTGCACTCCTACGCCGGCTACGAGAACAAGGTGAAGACCAACCTCGAGACCCGGATCACGAGCCTCGACATGGAGGAGTACATCTTCCAGGTCGAGGTGCCGACCCGCGAAGAGGTCGAGGTCAAGAACGGCAAGCGCCTCCAGGTGCAGAACAAGGTCTTCCCGGGCTACATCCTGGTCCGGATGGACCTCACCGCGGAGTCCTACTCCTGCGTCCGGAACACCCCCGGGGTCACCGGCTTCGTGGGCGCCACCGACCGGGCCGACCGGCCGGCGCCGCTGTCGCTGGACGAGGTGCTCAAGTGGCTCGTCCCCGCGGTGCAGACAGCCGAGCAGAAGAAGGCGAAGCCGGAGGTCAAGGTCCTCGACTTCGAGGTCGGCGACTCGGTCACCGTCACGGACGGCGCGTTCGCCTCGCTGCCCGCGACGATCTCCGAGATCAACGCGGACCAGCAGAAGCTCAAGGTCCTGGTGTCGATCTTCGGCCGGGAGACGCCGGTCGAGCTGAACTTCAACCAGGTCGCCAAGATCTGACGCCGGCGCCGGGTCCGTCGTACGCGCCGTCGAGCCGGTGCGTACGGCCGCTCCGGCGGGTACGGCGGGCCTCGGCGGATCGGCCGTCGTCGGGCTGCGCTACCCTAGAACGTCGCCCGCGACACGGTTGACCGTGCCCGTCGCCGGCGGCATCAGGTGCACATCCACCAGATCAAGCCCAGGAAGAGACATGCCTCCCAAGAAGAAGCTCGTCAAGACGTTCACGCTGCAGCTGCCGGCGGGCCAGGCCACCCCGGCGCCGCCGGTCGGCCCCGCGCTCGGCCAGCACGGCGTGAACATCATGGAGTTCTGCAAGCAGTACAACGGGCAGACCGAGTCGCAGCGCGGTGACATCGTTCCCGCCGAGATCAGCGTGTACGAGGACCGGACCTTCACCTTCGTGCTGAAGACCCCGCCGGCCGCCCGCCTGCTGATCAAGGCCGCCGGCGTGGCCAAGGGCTCCGGCGTGCCGCAGAGCGACAAGGTCGGCGCCGTGACCCGGGCGCAGCTGCGGGAGATCGCCGAGAAGAAGATGGCCGATCTCAACGCCAACGACCTGGACCAGGCCGAGAAGATCATCGCGGGCACCGCCCGGTCCATGGGCATCACCGTCAAGGACTGAATTTCCCCATCCGTGGGAGGGCGCGCACCGGCGCGACCCGCCAGACACCACAGGAGCACGAGCACATGCAGCGCAGCAAGAACTACCGCAAGGCCGCCGAGGCCATCGACAAGAGCCGGCTGTACACGCCGGTCGAGGCCGTGAAGCTGGCCAAGGAGACCACCAACGCCAAGTTCGACGCCACGGTCGAGGTCGCCATGCGCCTCGGCGTCGACCCGCGTAAGGCGGACCAGATGGTCCGGGGCACGGTCAACCTGCCGCACGGCACCGGCAAGACCGCTCGCGTCATCGTCTTCGCGGCCGGCGCCAAGGCCGACGAGGCCGTGGCCGCCGGCGCCGACGAGGTCGGCACGGACGAGCTGGTCGCCCGGATCCAGGGCGGTTGGCTGGACTTCGACGCGGCCATCGCCACGCCGGACCAGATGGCCAAGATCGGTCGGATCGCGCGGATCCTGGGCCCGCGCGGTCTCATGCCGAACCCGAAGACCGGCACGGTGACCATGGACGTCACCAAGGCCGTGCAGGACATCAAGGGCGGCAAGATCACCTTCCGGGTGGACAAGCACTCGAACCTGCACCTGATCATCGGCAAGGCCTCGTTCTCGGAGAACCAGCTGGTGGACAACTACGCGGCCGTTCTCGACGAGGTGCTGCGGGTCAAGCCGTCCGCGGCCAAGGGCAAGTACCTCCGGAAGGTCACCCTCACCACCACCATGGGCCCGGGCGTACCGGTCGACCCCAACGTGGTGAAGAACGTGCAGGAGAACGCCGCGGCCTGAGCCGCCGGCGGTAACGACACCCGGACCGGGGCGCCCCTCGTGGGGCGCCCCGGTCCGTCGTCACATGGCAGGCTTACCGGCATGCGGTTACAGGACGTCTGGCTCCGGTACGACCGCCGCGGCCCCTGGGTGCTGCGCGACGTTTGCGTCCAGATGGGACCGGGCGAGGCCGCCATCGTGCTGGGCCGCAACGGGGCCGGCAAGTCGACCCTGCTGCAGCTGGCCGCCGGGGTGTTCCGGCCGGGCCGCGGCGCCGTGCTGGACCGGCCGGACCGGGTGGGTTGGGTGCCGGAGCGCTTCCCGGCCGACCAGCCGTTCACGATCCGGCAGTACCTCACCGGGATGGGCCGGATGGCCGGCCTCACCGCTTCGGCCGTTCCGGCCGCCGTGGACCGCTGGGTCGAGCGGCTGGGCCTGGCGGCGTACCGGGAGGTCCCGCTGCCGCAGCTGTCCAAGGGCACCGCGCAGAAGGTCGGGCTGGCGCAGGCTTTGCTCGTACCCCCGGGTCTGCTGGTCCTCGACGAGCCGTGGGAAGGCCTCGACGCCGAGTCCCGGGAGCTGGTGCCGGAACTCGTCACCGAGGTGCTGACCGGCGGCGGCAGCGTGCTGGTGAGCGATCACCGCGGCGAGACGGCGCGGCTGCCGGGCGCGCTGCGCTGGCTGGTGGCCGACGGCACGGTCCGACCGGCGGACGCGGCCGCCCCGGCGCCGCCCCCGGCGGCGTCTGCCGGGTCGCCGGCGGTGGCGGCCGCGGGGTCTCCGTCTGCGGGGTCGTCGGCGGCGTCTGCCGGGGCGCCGGTGGCGGCTGCGGGGTCGCCGGCGGTGGCTGCGGGGTCGCCGGCGGCGGAGCCCGGCGGCGTGTCGGTGGTCGAGGTGGTGGTGCCGACCGCGCGGGTCGGGGGCACCGTGGCGGCCCTCCGCGCCGCCGGCCACGAGATCCGTCGGGTACGCGAGGAGTCCGCCCGGTGATTCCCCTGCTGCTGATGCGCCTGACCGGCTTCGTCCGGACCGGCCGGGCACTGGCGCCGCTGCTCGCTGGGCTGCTGATCCTCGGGGTGCTCAACGGCGGCGGCCGGTCCCAGGCCGGCGAGGCGTACGCGGTCTCCTCCGTGGTGCTGTTCCCGGTGCTGGCCTGGCAGGCCAAGCTGCTGCTGGACATCGAGCCGGACGTGCAGCGCCGGCTCGCGGTGGTGTCGCTGGGGCGTCGGCGGGAGGCGGCCGCCGGCCTGCTGGCGGCGGTGCTGGTGGGCCTGGTCACCGTGCTGCTGGCCCTGTCGGTGCCCTGGCTGCTGGGCGGGGTGCGGATGCCGTACCGGGCCGCCGACGCGCCGCTGGGCGTGCAACTGGCAGTGGGCGGCTGGGCCCACCTGATCACCCTGCCGGCCGCGGTGGCCCTGGGCGCCCTGGCCAGCCGGGCCGCCACCCGGTCGGTCACGTACGGGCTGGCCGTGCTGGCCTCCGGCGTGGTGGGCGCCATCGTGCTGAGCCTGCCGGCGTCGCCGCTGGCCTGGCTGGCGCCGCCGCTGATGTCCGCGGCCCGGCTCGCGGCTGGCCCGGCGGGCGGACCCGACGCCGCCCGGGTGGTGTTGCTCAGCGTCCAGGCAGTGATCTGGGCCACAGCGGCGCTGACCGGCTACGCCGCGCTGCGCCGCCACCGCCCGTGACATAGCACACGCTCCGGCCCCGCCGACCCGTTAGGAAGGGCCCCTTCCTATACAAAAAGCGATAACAGGGGGCCCTTCCCAACCGGGGGATTTGGCGGGCGCGCGGCGGGGCGCGTACTCTTGCGGCGAAGTTCCACCCAGAGACCGCTGGTCACCGTGCTCCGGCACGGTCGAAGGCCCCGCCACGGGGCGGCCCGCGCAGGGCGGTAAGCGAACACCGGCAGTGCGCATGGTCCGCCGACCATGTCCAGCGGCCCGATCCGACGATCGCGCCCGGCGCCGCCGCCCTCGCCCCGTGCGCCCTGCGCCGGGGCGTTTTCCGTTGTGCGGCTCTCGACCTCCGCGTCCGGGCAGACCCGGTGCGGAGGCCAGCATGACGCAACGAGAGAGGAGGGACATGGCGGACAAGCCGGTTCGGGCCGACAAGGCCACGGCCGTCGCCGAGCTCACCGATCGTTTCCGGGACGCCGGCGCCACCGTGCTGACCGAATACCGCGGTCTGTCGGTCGCCCAGCTGACCCAGCTGCGGCGCTCACTCGGCCGCGAGACGTCGTACACGGTCGCGAAGAACACGCTGGCCAAGCGTGCGGCCACCGACGCGGGCATCGACGGCCTCGACGAGCTGTTCACCGGTCCTACCGCGCTCACCTTCGTCGGCGGCGACGTCGTCGAGGCGGCGAAGGGCCTGCGCGATTTCGCCAAGGCCAACCCGCAGCTCGTGATCAAGGGCGGTGTGTTCGAGGGCCGAGCGATCTCGGCCTCCGAGGTCACCAGGCTCGCCGATCTGGAGTCCCGCGAGGTGCTGCTGGCCAAGCTGGCCGGCGCCATGAAGGGCAACCTGAGCAAGGCCGCGGCCCTGTTCCAGGCCCCCCTGGCGAAGACCGCCCGCCTGGCGGCCGCCCTGCAGGACAAGCGTGCGGAGGGTCAGCCGGCCGAGCAGGCCACCGAGGGTGCCGAGCAGGCGCCCGAGGGCCAGCCTGCGGAGTAGGCGCCCGAGCAAGAGCCAGCCGAGCGCGCCGCCCGACGCGGGACGCTCGCACATCACCCAGCTACAAGATCTTTAGGAAAGGACGCCAGACATGGCGAAGCTCAGCACCGACGAGCTGCTCGACGCGTTCAAGGAGATGACGCTGATCGAGCTGTCGGACTTCGTGAAGCAGTTCGAGGAGACCTTCGAGGTCACCGCGGCTGCCCCGGTGGCCATGGCCGCCGCGGGTGGCGGAGGCGCCGCGCCGGCCGAGGCCGAGCCGGAGAAGGACGAGTTCGACGTCGTCCTCGACGCCGCCGGTGGCAAGAAGATCCAGGTCATCAAGGTCGTGCGCGAGCTGACCGGCCTGGGCCTCAAGGAGGCCAAGGACCTGGTCGAGGCCGCTCCGAAGGCCGTCCTGGAGAAGGCCAACAAGGAGACCGCCGACAAGGCCAAGGCCAAGCTCGAGGCCGAGGGCGCTCAGGTCAGCGTGAAGTAAGTTCCGCGACCGGCCGGTCTGGGCGTACGCTCCCGGCCGCCGTCGCTCGACGGGCGGCGATCCCCACGGGGGTCGCCGCCCGTCGGCGTCCCAGGGTCCCCGCGCGGCCGACGGCCGGCGTCCCAGGGTCTCGCGGCCGGCGTCGCGGGGTCCCCGCGCGGCCGACGCCGCCGGGCCCGCGTCCGGTCGGCGGACGACGTCGCCGGGTCTCGCGCGCGGCCGACGGCCGAAAGACGGGCCGGACAACCGGCTCGGGCCTTGACGCGGCCCGCGAGGGCAGGCACGCTGACATCAGCAAGACCTTCCGCGCTTGCGACAGCCACCCACTGGGTAATGGCAGCGGCACCGGAGGCGCCCGGCTGGCGCGCCGGTCGGGTGGCTCGCGGGAAGCGTGCGAGAGACGTGCCAGGCGCTCGTTCAGAGCGTCCAGCGACCCAGGTCGCGGCACGTCCGCACCGCAATGCCGTGGCGGGCTGGACAGCGGTTAGCCGCTCGGCTACACTGCTAGTTTGCGCTGCCTTCCGACTTGACCCCTGCTCGGAATGTCCGAATTTGGGCGTTTGGAGTGGGGCCATTGGAGTGCACGCGTACCAGCCGTTCTGCAGCACCGGTCCTCGGAAGGACGCATCTTGGCAGCTTCCCGCCCTGCGAAGACCAGTCGTACGTCGAGCGCTTTCGCTCCCCGCCGAGTTTCCTTCGGCAGGATCACGGAAAACCTCGAGGTCCCCAACCTCCTCGCCATCCAGACCGAGTCCTTTGACTGGCTGGTCGGCAACGAGGCATGGCAGGGCCGATCGACGGACGACCCGCACGCCCGCTCGGGTCTCGCGGAGATCCTCGAAGAGATCAGTCCCATCGAGGACTTCTCCGGCACCATGTCACTGTCCTTCTCCGCCCCGCGCTTCGACGAGGTCAAGGCCTCGATCGAGGAGTGCAAGGAGAAGGACCTGACCTACTGTGCCCCGCTGTTCGTCACGGCGGAGTTCACCAACAACACCACCGGCGAGATCAAGAGCCAGACGGTGTTCATGGGTGACTTCCCGATGATGACGCCCAAGGGCACGTTCATCATCAATGGCACCGAGCGCGTCGTGGTCAGCCAGCTCGTCCGGTCTCCGGGCGTCTACTTCGACAAGCAGCCGGACAAGACCTCCGACCGCGATCTCTCCAGCGTCAAGGTGATCCCCAGCCGGGGCGCCTGGCTGGAGTTCGACATTGACAAGCGCGACACCGTCGGCGTCCGCATCGACCGCAAGCGCCGCCAGGCCGTCACCGTTCTGCTCAAGGCCATCGGATGGTCCAACGAGCAGATCCGGGAGCGGTTCGGGTGGTCCGAGCTGATGATGACCACCCTGGAGAAGGACCACATCGCCGGGGCGGACGAGGCGCTGCTCGACATCTACCGCAAGCTCCGGCCGGGCGAGCCCCCCACCCGGGAGAACGCCCAGACCCTGCTGGACAACCTGTTCTTCAACCCGAAGCGGTACGACCTGGCCAAGGTCGGCCGGTACAAGTTCAACAAGAAGCTCGAGATCAACGTCCCGATCACCACGGGCACGCTGACCGAGGACGACATCGTCGCCACCGTGGAATACCTCTGCCGGCTGCACGCCGGTGAGGACAGCTACGAGGCCGACGACATCGACCACTTCGGCAACCGTCGCCTGCGCACGGTCGGCGAGCTCATCCAGAACCAGGTCCGGGTCGGCCTGTCCCGGATGGAGCGGGTCGTCCGCGAGCGGATGACCACGCAGGACGTCGAGGCCATCACGCCGCAGACCCTGATCAACATCCGCCCGGTGGTGGCGGCGATCAAGGAGTTCTTCGGCACCTCGCAGCTGTCGCAGTTCATGGACCAGACCAACCCGCTCGCGGGTCTGACCCACCGGCGCCGGCTCTCGGCGCTCGGCCCGGGCGGTCTGTCCCGAGAGCGCGCCGGCATGGAGGTCCGGGACGTCCACCCGTCGCACTACGGCCGGATGTGCCCGATCGAGACGCCGGAAGGCCCGAACATCGGCCTCATCGGCGCCCTGTCGGCGTACGCCCGGGTCAACCCGTTCGGCTTCATCGAGACGCCGTACCGCAAGGTCGTCGAGGGTCGGGTCACCGACCAGATCGACTACCTGACGGCCGACGAGGAGGACCGGTTCGTCAAGGCCCAGGCCAACGCGCCGCTGCGGGCCGACGGAACGTTCGCCGAGGACCGGGTGCTGGTCCGCCGGAAGGGCGGCGAGACCGAGGACGTGGCGCCGAACGCCGTGGACTACATGGACGTCTCGCCGCGGCAGATGGTGTCGGTGGCGACCGCCATGATCCCGTTCCTCGAGCACGACGACGCCAACCGGGCCCTGATGGGCGCGAACATGCAGCGTCAGGCCGTACCGCTGGTCAAGGCCGAGTCGCCGCTGGTCGGCACGGGCATGGAATACCGTGCCGCGGTCGACGCCGGTGACGTCGTGGTGGCCGAGGTCGGCGGCGTGGTCGAGGACCTGTGCGCCGACTACATCACCGTGCACCAGGACGACGGCCACCGCCGGACCTACCTCCTGCACAAGTTCCGCCGGTCGAACGCGGGCTCCTGCGTCAACCAGAAGCCCGTGGTGTTCGAGGGCGACCGCGTCGAGGCCGGCCAGGTCATCGCCGACGGTCCGTGCACCGACGAGGGCGAGATGGCGCTCGGGCGCAACCTGCTCGTGGCCTTCATGACCTGGGAGGGGCACAACTACGAGGACGCCATCATCCTGTCCCAGCGACTGGTGCAGCAGGACGTCCTCACCTCGATCCACATCGAGGAGCACGAGGTCGACGCCCGGGACACCAAGCTGGGCCCGGAGGAGATCACCCGCGACATCCCGAACGTCAGCGAGGAGATGCTCGCCGACCTGGACGAGCGGGGAATCATCCGGATCGGCGCCGAGGTGGTGCCGGGCGACATCCTGGTCGGCAAGGTCACCCCGAAGGGTGAAACCGAGCTGACCCCGGAGGAGCGGCTGCTCCGCGCGATCTTCGGTGAGAAGGCGCGCGAGGTCCGCGACACCTCGCTCAAGGTTCCGCACGGCGAGAACGGCACGGTCATCGGTGTCCGTACCTTCTCCCGCGAGGACGGCGACGAGCTGCCGCCGGGCGTCAACGAGCTGGTCCGGGTGTACGTCGCCCAGAAGCGCAAGATCCAGGACGGTGACAAGCTCGCGGGCCGGCACGGCAACAAGGGCGTCATCTCCAAGATCCTGCCGGTCGAGGACATGCCGTTCCTCGAGGACGGCACTCCGGTGGACATCGTGCTCAACCCGCTGGGTGTGCCGAGCCGGATGAACATCGGCCAGGTTTTGGAGACCCACCTCGGGTGGGTGGCCAAGACCGGGTGGAAGGTCGAGGGCGAGGACACCGACTGGAAGAAGTCGCTCCGGTCGATCGGCGCGGACACCTCGGAGCCGGACACCAACGTGGCCACGCCGGTCTTCGACGGGGCCAAGGAGGAGGAGATCCACGGTCTGCTGGCGTCGACCCTGCCCAACCGGGACGGCAACCAGATGATCGGGTCGACCGGTAAGGCGTGGCTGTTCGACGGCCGGTCCGGTGAGCCGCTGCCGGACGCGATCGCGGTCGGCTACATCTACATCCTCAAGCTGAACCACCTGGTCGACGACAAGATCCACGCTCGGTCGACCGGCCCGTACTCGATGATCACGCAGCAGCCGCTGGGTGGTAAGGCGCAGTTCGGTGGCCAGCGGTTCGGTGAGATGGAGTGCTGGGCCATGCAGGCCTACGGCGCGGCCTACGCGCTGCAGGAGTTGCTGACCATCAAGTCCGACGACGTTCTCGGCCGGGTGAAGGTCTACGAGGCCATCGTCAAGGGCGAGAACATCCCCGAACCGGGAATCCCGGAGTCGTTCAAGGTGCTGCTCAAGGAGCTGCAGTCGCTGTGCCTCAACGTCGAGGTGCTGTCCAGTGACGGCGTGGCCCTGGAAATGCGCGAGACCGACGACGAGGTCTTCCGGGCCGCCGAGGAACTCGGCATCGACCTGTCCCGTCGCCCGAACGAGGGCGTCAGCAGCGTCGAAGAGATTTGATGTTGTGTTGACGGGGGCGGGCCTGGCGTCCGCCCCCGTCCACCAGCCGAGTGAGCCTGATAGATATACGAGACGACAGAGGGACACATAACGTGCTCGACGTCAATTTCTTCGACGAGTTGCGCATCGGTCTGGCGACCGCTGACGACATCCGGCAGTGGTCGCACGGCGAGGTCAAGAAGCCTGAGACGATCAACTACCGCACCCTGAAGCCGGAAAAGGACGGGCTCTTCTGCGAGAAGATCTTCGGTCCGCAGCGGGACTGGGAGTGCTACTGCGGCAAGTACAAGCGGGTCCGGTTCAAGGGCATCATCTGTGAGCGCTGCGGCGTCGAGGTGACCCGGTCCAAGGTCCGCCGCGAGCGGATGGGCCACATCGAGCTGGCCGCGCCGGTCACGCACATCTGGTACTTCAAGGGTGTGCCGAGCCGGCTGGGCTACCTGCTCGACCTGGCGCCCAAGGACCTCGAAAAGATCATTTACTTCGCCTCGTACGTGGTCACCGGGGTGGACGTCGAGGCGCGTCACCGCGACCTGTCCACGATCGAGAACGAGATCCTGGCCGAGAAGCGGCAGGCGGAGAACAGCCGCGACTCGGAGATCGAGAAGCGCGCCGCCAAGCTGGAGGCCGACCTCGCCGACCTGGAGTCGGAGGGCGCCAAGGCCGACGTCCGCCGCAAGGTCAAGGAGGGCGGCGAGCGGGAGATGCGCCAGATCCGCGATCGGGCGCAGCGCGAGATCGACCGCCTGGACGAGGTGCTGGACACCTTCCGCAAGCTGGAGCCGAAGCAGCTGGTCACCGACGAGCTGCTCTACCGGGAGCTGCGCGACCGGTTCGGCGAGTACTTCACCGGCGGCATGGGCGCCGAGGCGATCAAGGCCCTCGTTCAGCACATGGACCTGGACGCCGAGGCCGACAACCTGCGGGAGATCATCCGGTCCGGCAAGGGCCAGCGGAAGATCCGGGCGCTCAAGCGGCTCAAGGTCGTGGCGGCGTTCCAGAACACCCGCAACTCACCGCTGGGCATGGTGCTCGACTGCGTACCGGTGATCCCGCCGGACCTGCGGCCGATGGTCCAGCTCGATGGTGGCCGCTTCGCCACCAGCGACCTGAACGACCTCTACCGTCGCGTGATCAACCGGAACAACCGGCTCAAGCGGCTGATCGACCTCGGCGCGCCCGAGATCATCGTCAACAACGAGAAGCGGATGCTGCAGGAGGCCGTCGACGCGCTGTTCGACAACGGCCGCCGCGGCCGGCCGGTCACCGGCCCGGGTAACCGCCCGCTGAAGTCGCTGTCCGACATGCTCAAGGGCAAGCAGGGCCGGTTCCGGCAGAACCTGCTCGGCAAGCGCGTCGACTACTCCGGCCGTTCGGTCATCGTGGTCGGCCCGCGGCTCAAGCTGCACCAGTGCGGCCTGCCCAAGCAGATGGCGCTGGAGCTGTTCAAGCCGTTCGTGATGAAGCGGCTGGTCGATCTGAACCACGCGCAGAACATCAAGTCGGCCAAGCGCATGGTCGAGCGGCAGCGGCCGGTCGTGTGGGACGTGCTCGAAGAGGTCATCACCGAGCATCCGGTGCTGCTCAACCGGGCGCCGACCCTGCACCGTCTGGGCATCCAGGCGTTCGAGCCGCAGCTGGTCGAGGGCAAGGCCATCCAGATCCACCCGCTGGTCTGCACGGCGTTCAACGCCGACTTCGACGGTGACCAGATGGCGGTGCACGTGCCGCTGTCCGCCGAGGCGCAGGCCGAGGCGCGGATCCTGATGCTGTCCTCGAACAACATCCTCAAGCCGGCCGACGGCAAGCCGGTGACCATGCCCACCCAGGACATGGTGATCGGGCTCTACCACCTGACGCACCTCACGCCGGGTGGCAAGGGCGAGGGTCGGGCGTTCAGCTCCGACGCCGAGGCGCGGATGGCGTTCGACGCCGGCGAGCTGGACCTGCAGGCGCCGGTCAAGATCCGCCTGCGGGACATCGAGGGCGAGGGCGTGGACAACGGCCGGGGCGCCGCGCAGTGGACCGCTCCCGAGGGCTGGGCCCCGGGTGAGCCGCTGACCGTGGAGACCACCCTGGGTCGGGTGCTGTTCAACGAGACCCTGCCCAAGGGCTACCGGTTCGTGAACTACGAGATCCGCAAGGGTCAGCTCTCGGCGATCGTCAACGACCTCGCCGAGCGGTTCCCGAAGGTCGCGCTGGCGGCGACGCTGGACGGCCTCAAGGAGGCGGGCTTCCACTGGGCCACCTGGTCCGGCGTCACCATCGGCATGGGCGACGTCATCGCTCCGCCGCGCAAGCGGGAGATCCTGGAGCGGTACGAGAAGGAAGCCGACCGGATCGACAAGCAGTACCAGCGTGGTCTGATGACCGCCGAGGAGCGTCGCGGCGAGCTCATCGAGATCTGGACCAAGGCCACCAACGAGGTGGCCAAGGAGATGGACACCGCGCTGCCGCAGGAGAACCCGCTGTGGAAGATGATCAACTCGGGTGCCCGCGGTAACCTGCTGCAGCTCCGGCAGATCGCGGCGATCCGTGGTCTGGTGGCCAACCCGAAGGGCGAGATCATCCCGCGGCCGATCAAGGCCAGCTACCGGGAGGGTCTGTCCGTGCTGGAGTACTTCATCTCCACGCACGGCGCCCGGAAGGGTCTCGCCGACACGGCACTGCGGACCGCCGACTCGGGTTACCTGACCCGTCGTCTGGTGGACGTCTCGCAGGACGTGATCATCCGCGAGGAGGACTGCGGCACCGACCGGGCCATCCCGATGCAGATCGGCGAGTACGTCGACGGCAAGCTCGTGGTGCACGAGCACGCCGAGACCGGCGTGCACGCCCGGACGCTCGCGGACGACATCAAGGGCCCGGACGGCACCGTGGTGGCCGAGCGGGGCGTGGACATCAACTCGATCATTGTCGACCGGATCGTGGCGGCCGGCGTCGAGACGGTGCGCGTCCGCAGCGTGCTGACCTGCGAGTCCAAGCTGGGCGTCTGTGGCGCCTGCTACGGGCGGTCGCTGCCGACCGGCAAGACCGTGGACGTCGGCGAGGCGGTCGGCATCATCGCCGCCCAGTCGATCGGTGAGCCGGGCACGCAGCTGACGATGCGTACCTTCCACACCGGTGGCGTCGCGGGTGAGGACATCACTCAGGGTCTGCCCCGGGTCCAGGAGATCTTCGAGGCCCGTATCCCGAAGGGCAAGGCGCCGATCGCCGACACCCCGGGCCGGGTGCGGATCGAGGACGGCGAGCGGTCGCGGAAGATCATCGTGGTGCCGGACGACGGCAGCGACGAGATCGTCTACGACAAGATCTCCAAGCGGGTCCGGCTGCGGGCCCACGACGGCGATCACGTGGACGTCGGGGAGAAGCTCACCGAGGGCACCATCGACCCGCACGAGCTGCTGCGCATCCTCGGCCCGCGGGCCGTCCAGGTCCACCTGACCCAGGAGGTCCAGGAGGTCTACCGGTCGCAGGGTGTGCTCATCCACGACAAGCACATCGAGATCATCATCCGCCAGATGCTCAAGCGGGTGACGGTCATCGACTCCGGCTCGAGCGAGTTCCTGCCGGGTGTGCTGGTCGACCGGGCGGTCTTCGAGTCGGAGAACCGGCGGCTGGTGTCCGAGGGCGGCGAGCCCGCGGCCGGTCGTCCGCAGCTGATGGGCATCACGAAGGCGTCGCTCGCGACCGACTCGTGGCTGTCGGCGGCCTCCTTCCAGGAGACCACGCGGGTGCTCACCGACGCGGCGATCAACGCCCGGAGCGACTCGCTGATCGGTCTCAAGGAGAACGTCATCATCGGAAAGCTCATCCCGGCCGGTACGGGCATCAGCAAGTACCGCAACATCCGGGTGGAGCCGACCGAGGAGGCGAAGGCCAAGGTCTACTCGATGACCGGCTACCCGGAGACCGACTACGGGTTCGGGCCGGCCAGCGGGCAGGCAGTGCCGCTGGACGACTTCGACTTCGGGTCGTACCGCTAAGCACGGAACACGGACGCCAGGCGTCCCGTCCGCCGTCACCACGACGGCGGGTGGGGCGCCTGGCGCCTTTTTGTAGGCTGGCGGCGTGCAGAGCATCCCCGGGCCGGGAACGGCCTGGCCGCGTCACCCGCTGGACCCGGATCCGGTCCGGTCCACCAAGGCGCCCACCGTGCTGGCGCTCGGCCTGGTCGCCATGCTCACCGGCCTGTTCGTCGGCGGCGTGGTGCCGGCCACCCTCGCCCTGCTGCTGGCCCGCCAGGCCCGCCGCCAGGCGTACGCCTCGGGCGGCTACCTGACCGGCGCGGCGCTGCTGCGCCGGGGCGAGCGGTTCGCCTGGATCGGGTTGGTGCTCGCCGCCACTGCGGTGGCGGCCGCGCTCATCCTCGGAGTGCTGCACGTGGTCGACGCGGGCGGCCGGGACTACGGTCCGGCCGTCAACTGAGCCGGGCGCCCGCCCTCGGCGAGCCGGCGCCGGCGGTAACCTGAACCCGAATATCGGGCCGGGCAGGGGAGGATCGTTGGCGCAGGACGATCGGCAGGACCCCCCGCCGGAACCCAGCCCGTGGGCTCGCCCGGATCCCAGCCAGCTCGCGGAGCGCCCGACCGACCAGGGCGGGCCACCGTCGGTCCGGCCGGCGGCCCCGCCGGCGTACGGTCCCGGTCCGGGCTACGGCTCGGGTCCGGCGTACGGTCCCGGCCCCGGCTCGGGTGGGGCGTATGGCCACGGTCCCGGCCCGGCGTACGGTCCTGCTCCGGCGTACGGTCCCGGCCCGGCGTATGGTCCTGGCCCGGCGTATGGTCCCCGTCCGGCGTTCGGTCCTGGCCCGGCGTACGGTCCCGGCCCGGCGTATGGTCCCGGTCCGGCGTACGGTCCCGGCCCGGGTTACGGCCCGGCGGCGCCGTTCGGGCAGCCCGGCCACGGCGCGACGATGGCGCCGGCCGGCGGGATCATGGCACCGGCCGGCGGGCCGCTGCCGCCGCGGGTGCCGCCACCGCCGGCAGAGGCGGTCCGGCCGCCGCGCCGGGTCGATCCGGTGCCCGGTACGCCGTTCGGAGTCGTTCAGTTGGATGTGCCGCCCGTCACATCCGGGCCGGCGATCGGCTCCCTGCTGGCCGGGATCGGCTCGATCCTGGTGGCGTTGCTGGTCGGCTGCTTCGGTCTGAGTGGCGCCCGCGCCGGCTGGGGCGCCTGGGCGGCGGGGGCCTTCGCGGTGCTGAGCGCGCTGGCCGGGCTGGCCGGGATCGTGCTGGGGCTGGTGGGGCGCCGGCAGATCGGTCGGCCGGCCGACCCGCCGGCGGTCCGGTTCACCGGTCGCGGCCTGGCGGTGGCCGGCATCAGCTGCGGCGCGGCCGGCCTGGGCCTGACCGTGTTGGCCTTCATCGCCAGCCTCGTGGCCACCTTCGCCTGAGCCCACCCCTTTGCCCCCTTGCCGGCGTGCGGGTTGTGGGCGTGCCGGCGTACCGGCGTGCCGGCGTGCGGGCGTGCGGGCGTGCGGGCGTGCGGGCGGCTTCTCCCGGCTGGACGGCGCCCGCCGTACGACCCGGGCCCCGCGCCGGGGAACGCGGACCTCTTGATCAAGGCGGTCGGGAGGTGGGGCCGGGGTTGATTCGCCCGGTTGGGCGGCGTGCCGGGTTGAGCGTTACAATTGGGAACTGGAGCCGCCCATGATGGGGTTGGCACGGCGATCCGGGCCGGACGAGAGCAATCGCACACTCTCCCCGGGCATCCCGTTTTGACCTGTGCCCGTCGGATGGGTACGCTTTTCCTGCGCTCGGGTTCGCCCGAGCAATTCGCGCGTGCGCTCGTGCCGGCAAGACCGCCACGCCGCAGGCGGCGCGCGACAGCCACAAGGACGCGCGCCGGTGGGCGCGCCGAGAAGATCCCGAGCAGGTGCGAACGTGTGAGGGAACCGTGGACCGGGCGACACGCCCGACCGCGGGTGCCGGGACCGCCGCCTCGGGGGTCTCGGTTCGGAATGTAGGAGGGTCCACCCCGGACGGGGTGACCAAGGCAGCACGGCGCGGCCACCGCGGTGGCCGAAGGGAGCGGAGAAACCCGGTGCCAACGATCCAGCAGCTGGTCCGCAAGGGCCGCCAGGCAAAGACGACGAAGACCAAGACGCCGGCGCTGAAGGGCAGCCCGCAGCGGCGCGGCGTGTGCACGCGCGTTTACACCACCACCCCGAAGAAGCCCAACTCGGCGCTGCGCAAGGTCGCTCGTGTCAAGCTGAGCAGCCAGATCGAGGTGACCGCGTACATCCCGGGCGTGGGGCACAACCTGCAGGAGCACTCGATCGTGCTCGTCCGCGGTGGCCGGGTGAAGGACCTCCCCGGCGTGCGTTACAAGATCGTTCGCGGCTCGCTCGACACCCAGGGTGTCCGCAACCGCAAGCAGGCCCGCAGCCGCTACGGCGCCAAGAAGGAGAAGAGCTGACATGCCGCGTAAGGGCCCCGCTCCGCGCCGACCGCTGGTCGCTGATCCGGTGTACAACTCGCCGCTGGTCACCCAGCTGGTGAACAAGGTTCTCCTTCGTGGCAAGCGCCAGCTCGCCGAGAAGATCGTCTACGCCGCCCTCGAGGGTTGCCGGGAGAAGTCCGGCACCGACCCGGTCGTCACCCTCAAGCGCGCGATGGACAACGTGAAGCCGACCCTCGAGGTCCGCAGCCGCCGCGTCGGTGGCGCGACGTACCAGGTCCCGGTCGAGGTCCGGCCGGCCCGCGCCACCACTCTGGGGCTGCGCTGGCTGATCTCCTACTCCCGGGCCCGCCGCGAAAAGACCATGGTCGAGCGCCTGATGAACGAGCTGCTCGACGCGAGCAACGGCCTCGGCGCCGCCGTGAAGCGACGCGAGGACACGCACAAGATGGCCGAGTCCAACAAGGCCTTCGCGCACTACCGCTGGTGAAACCAGTTCTCGAGACGACGATAAGTAGGGATTGAAGTGGCCGCCGCAGACGCGCTCGCCAAGGTACGCAACATCGGCATCATGGCGCACATCGATGCCGGTAAGACCACCACCACTGAGCGGATCCTGTTCTACACCGGCATCACCTACAAGATCGGTGAGGTCCACGAGGGCGCCGCCGTCATGGACTGGATGGAGCAGGAGCAGGAGCGGGGGATCACCATCACCTCCGCCGCCACCAAGTGTGAGTGGAAGGGCCACACGATCCAGATCATCGACACGCCCGGCCACGTCGACTTCACGGTCGAGGTCGAGCGGTCGTTGCGGGTGCTGGACGGCGCGGTCGCGGTCTACGACGGCGTTGCCGGCGTGGAGCCGCAGACCGAGAACGTCTGGCGGCAGGCGGACAAGTACAACGTCCCCCGGATGTGCTTCGTCAACAAGCTCGACCGGACGGGCGCGGACTTCTTCCGCTGCGTGCAGATGATGATCGACCGGCTGAACGCCACCCCGCTGGTGCTGCAGGTGCCGATCGGGCTCGAGTCCGAGCACATCGGTGTCGTCGACCTGATCGGGATGCGTGCCCTCACCTGGCGCGGCGAGACCGCCAAGGGCGAGGACTACGCGGTCGAGGAGGTGCCGGCCGACCTGGCCGACAGCGCCGCCGAGTGGCGCGAGAAGCTGATCGAGACGCTCGCCGACGTGGACGACTCGATCATGGAGAAGTACCTCGAGGGCGAGGAGATCTCGGTCGACGAGATCAAGGCGGCCATCCGCCGGGCGACCATCGCCGGCAAGGCCAACCCGGTGCTCTGCGGCTCGGCGTTCAAGAACAAGGGCGTCCAGCCGATGCTCGACGCGGTCATCGACTTCCTGCCCTCGCCGCTGGACATCCCGGCCATCGAGGGTACGGCGACCGACGGCGAGACGCCGATGCAGCGGAAGCCGTCCCCGCAGGAGCCGTTCTCCGGTCTCGCGTTCAAGATCCAGACCGACAAGCACCTCGGCAAGCTCACCTACGTCCGGGTCTACTCCGGCGTGGTCGAGACCGGGACCCAGGTGGTCAACTCCACCAAGGACCGCAAGGAGCGGGTCGGCAAGATCTACCAGATGCACGCGAACAAGCGTGAGGAGCGCGGCAGCGCCCAGGCCGGCGACATCATCGCCGTCCAGGGTCTGAAGCAGACCACCACCGGTGACACCCTCTGCGACCCGGCGAACCCGGTGATCCTGGAGTCGATGACCTTCCCTGAGCCGGTCATCGAGGTGGCGATCGAGCCCAAGACCAAGGCCGACCAGGAGAAGCTCAGCACCGCCATCCAGCGGCTCGCCGAGGAGGACCCGACGTTCCGGGTCAAGCTCGACGACCAGACCGGTCAGACGGTCATCTCCGGCATGGGCGAGCTGCACCTGGACATCCTGGTCGACCGGATGCGCCGCGAGTTCAACGTCGAGGCCAACATCGGTAAGCCGCAGGTGGCGTACCGCGAGACCATCCGCCGCAAGGTGGAGAAGGTCGAGTACACCCACAAGAAGCAGACCGGTGGTTCGGGCCAGTACGCGCGGGTGATCGTCAACCTGGAGCCGCTGCCCATGGGCAACGACTCGCCGACGTACGAGTTCGCCAACGAGGTCACCGGTGGCCGCGTGCCGCGGGAGTTCATCCCGTCGGTGGACGCCGGCGCCCAGGACGCCATGCAGTACGGCATCCTGGCCGGCTTCCCGCTGGTCGGCGTGAAGCTGACGCTGACGGACGGCCAGTACCACGAGGTCGACTCGTCGGAGATGGCGTTCAAGATCGCCGGTTCGATGGTGCTCAAGGATGCGGCCCGCAAGGCCGACCCGGCGCTGCTCGAGCCGATGATGGCGGTCGAGGTCACCACGCCCGAGGAGAACATGGGCGACGTGATCGGGGACCTGAACTCCCGCCGCGGCATCATCCAGGCGATGGAGGAGCGCAGTGGCGCCCGCGTCGTCCGGGCCCTGGTGCCGCTGTCCGAGATGTTCGGCTACGTCGGCGACCTGCGGTCGAAGACCCAGGGCCGGGCGAGCTACAGCATGCAGTTCGACTCCTACGCCGAGGTTCCGGCCAACGTGGCGAAGGAGATCATCGCGAAGGCGACCGGCGAGTGAGCCTCCGGGCGTCACTCGCGGGTTCACCGGGTCGGTGATACCGCACTGGTCGCGGGCGGGTAACCTCGCCCGCGACCGGAGCCAGTGCTTGCCGGTCCGTCAGGGCCGGAAGGGCTGTCGACAGAGTCCCAACGCCGAACGGCGGCCGGGCGTACGAACCAAGAAGTCCTTGAGGAGGACACCAAGTGGCGAAGGCGAAGTTCGAGCGGACTAAGCCGCACGTCAACATCGGCACCATTGGTCACATCGACCACGGTAAGACGACGCTGACGGCGGCCATCACCAAGGTCCTGCACGACAAGTACCCGGACATCAACCCGTACACGCCGTTCGACGAGATCGACAAGGCGCCGGAGGAGAAGGCCCGGGGCATCACGATCTCGATCGCGCACGTCGAGTACCAGACCGAGGCGCGGCACTACGCGCACGTGGACTGCCCCGGTCACGCCGACTACATCAAGAACATGATCACCGGTGCCGCGCAGATGGACGGCGCGATCCTGGTGGTGGCGGCGACCGACGGCCCGATGCCGCAGACCCGTGAGCACGTGCTGCTGGCCCGCCAGGTCGGCGTGCCGTACATCGTGGTGGCGCTGAACAAGAGCGACATGGTGGACGACGAGGAGCTCCTCGAGCTCGTCGAGCTTGAGGTCCGCGAGCTGCTCTCGTCGCAGGAGTACCCGGGCGACGACCTGCCGGTCGTGCGCGTCTCGGCGCTGAAGGCGCTCGAGGGCGACCCGGAGTGGACCGAGCGGCTCATGGAGCTGATGAACGCGGTCGACACCGCGATTCCGCAGCCCGAGCGGGAGACCGAGAAGCCGTTCCTCATGCCGATCGAGGACGTCTTCACGATCACCGGTCGCGGCACGGTCGTCACCGGCCGCGCCGAGCGGGGCATCCTCAAGCCGAACGAGGAGGTGGAGCTCGTCGGCATCCGCGAGAAGTCGATGAAGACCACCTGCACCGGCATCGAGATGTTCCGCAAGCTGCTCGACGAGGCCCGCGCGGGCGAGAACGTCGGTCTGCTGCTGCGTGGCGTGAAGCGCGAGGACGTCGAGCGCGGCATGGTGGTCGTCAAGCCGGGCACCACCACCCCGCACACGGAGTTCGAGGCGACGGTCTACATCCTCTCCAAGGAGGAGGGCGGCCGCCACACCCCGTTCTTCCAGAACTACCGTCCGCAGTTCTACTTCCGGACCACCGACGTCACCGGTGTCGTCACGCTGCCCGAGGGCACCGAGATGGTCATGCCGGGCGACAACACCTCGATGAGCGTCAAGCTCATCCAGCCGATCGCGATGGAGGAAAACCTCAAGTTCGCGATCCGTGAGGGTGGCCGGACGGTCGGCGCGGGCCGCGTCACCAAGATTGTCAAGTGAGCAAGGTAACCCCGATTAGCGCTGCCGTGCGGTAGTACGGCATACTGGTCAGGTTGCGTAAGCGACGGGTGGTTGGCTGCCCAGGTGGCCAACCACCCTCGCTCGGCGTCCGGGTTCAGGCACGAGGTTCCCGGCGCTCCCGACCCCAAGCTCGGGCCTCGGGCCGCTCCACGGAGCGGCCGGCGGGCCGCGGTGCACCGGGCCGCCCATGGCGGTGGGCCGGAACCGATCGCGAATATCCGGCATTGCCGGAGTGCGAAGCAAGGACGCGACACGCCCGACCGCGGGGGTCGGCGGAGCGGGGTCCGGCCAGCAGGCGGACGCTCGCACAACAGCGGCATCGAGAGAAGGAACAGAAGCCACCATGGCGGGACAGAAGATCCGCATCCGGCTCAAGGCCTATGACCACGAGGTCGTCGACTCCTCGGCGCGGAAGATCGTCGAGACGGTGACGCGTACCGGGGCGCAGGTCGCGGGCCCGGTGCCGCTGCCCACGGAGATCAACCGTTTCTGCGTGATCCGTTCGCCGCACAAGTACAAGGACTCGCGCGAGCACTTCGAGATGCGCACGCACAAGCGTCTGATCGACATCATCGACCCGACCCCCAAGACGGTCGACTCGCTCATGCGCCTCGACCTTCCGGCTGGCGTCGACATCGAGATCAAGCTGTAGGGACCGGACTAATGGACAGGCAAGTAAAGGGCATCCTGGGCGCCAAGCTCGGCATGACCCAGCTCTGGGACAACAACCGCGTTGTTCCGGTGACCGTGGTGCAGGCCGGCCCGTGCGTCGTGACCCAGGTCCGTACCGCCGACAAGGACGGCTACTCCGCGGTCCAGTTGGCGTACGGCGCGATCGACCCGCGGAAGGTCAACAAGCCGGAGGCCGGGCACTTCGCGAAGTCGGGAGTCGCTCCGCGCCGGCACATCGTCGAGCTGCGGACCACCGACGCCAGCGAGTACGAGCTGGGCCAGGAGGTCACCGTCGAGGCCTTCGAGCCGGGCGGCGCCATCGACGTGACCGGCCGGACCAAGGGCAAGGGCTTCGCCGGTGTGATGAAGCGGCACGGCTTCCACGGCCTGCGCGCGAGCCACGGCGTGGAGCGCAAGCACCGCTCGCCGGGCTCCATCGGCGGCTGCGCCACCCCGGGTCGCGTCTTCAAGGGTATGAAGATGGCCGGCCGGATGGGTCGCGTCCGCTTCACCGTGCAGAACCTGCGGATCCAGGCGGTCGACCCCGAGAACAACCTGATCCTGGTCCGGGGCGCGATCCCCGGCCCCAAGGGCGCCATGGTGCTGGTCCGCTCGGCGGCCAAGGCCCAGGTTAAGAAGGGCGGTGCGAGCAAGTGACCAGCGTTGACGTGCTGAACGCCGAGGGCGCCAAGAGCGGCTCGGTCGAGCTGCCGGCGGACATCTTCGACGTGCAGGCCAACATGCCGCTGATGCACCAGGTCGTGGTGGCCCAGCTGGCCGCCGCGCGGCAGGGCACGCACAAGGTGAAGACCCGCGGTGAGGTTTCCGGCGGCGGCGTCAAGCCGTACAAGCAGAAGGGCACCGGTCGGGCCCGGCAGGGCTCGATCCGCGCGCCGCAGTTCGCCGGCGGTGGCGTCGTGCACGGTCCCGTGCCGCGCGACTACAGCCAGCGGACCCCGAAGAAGATGAAGGCGGCGGCCCTGCGCGGCGCCCTCTCCGACCGGGCCCGCGCGGGCCAGGTGCACGTGGTGGAGGCGTTCGTGAGCGGCGAGAAGCCGTCGACGAAGGGCGCCCTGACCATGCTGCGCAAGGCCACCGAGGCCCGGCGGGTGCTGGTCGTGCTGAGCAGCGTCGACGAGCTGAACTGGCTGTCGCTGCGGAACGAGCCGTCGGTGCACCTGATCGAGGCGGGCCAGCTCAACACGTACGACGTGCTGGTGGCCGACGACGTGGTCTTCACCAGGGACGCGCTGGACGAGTTCCTCGGCGTCCCGGCCGAGACCGCTGAGGAGGATGGCAAGTGACGACCATCGCGGACCCGCGCGACATCATCGTGGCGCCGGTCGTCTCGGAGAAGAGCTACAGCGAGCTGAACCGCAACTGGTACACCTTCCTGGTGCACCCGGACGCCAACAAGACCGAGATCAAGATCGCCATCCAGCAGATCTTCGACGTCCGCGTCCTGACGGTGAACACCCTCAACCGCGAGGGCAAGCGCAAGCGGAGCCGCACCGGCTTCGGCAAGCGCAAGAACACCAAGCGGGCGATGGTGAAGCTGGCTGACGGAGACCGTATCGAGGCCTTCGGCGGCCCGGTCAGCTGAGGGGTATAGACAATGGCTATCCGTAAGTACAAGCCGACCACGCCGGGCCGCCGCGGCTCCAGCGTCGCCGACTTCGCCGAGATCACCCGGTCCACGCCGGAGAAGTCGCTGCTCGCGCCGCTGCCCAAGAAGGGCGGCCGGAACGTGCACGGCCGGATCACCGCTCGACACCAGGGCGGCGGTCACAAGCGGCAGTACCGGATCATCGACTTCAAGCGGGTCGACAAGGACGGTGTGCCGGCCAAGGTCGCGCACATCGAGTACGACCCGAACCGGACCGCCCGGATCGCGCTGCTGCACTACGTCGACGGCGAGAAGCGGTACATCCTCGCCCCGCGTGACCTGAAGCAGGGCGACGCGGTGGAGTCGGGCCC
Source organism: Plantactinospora siamensis (assembly GCF_042434095.1). Classification (NCBI taxonomy): domain Bacteria; kingdom Bacillati; phylum Actinomycetota; class Actinomycetes; order Micromonosporales; family Micromonosporaceae; genus Plantactinospora; species Plantactinospora siamensis. Next base: position 281,500 of record NZ_JBHLUE010000001.1, on the reverse strand, counting down.
GAGCGCCGACATCAAGCCGGGCAACAACCTGCCGCTGCGCAACATCCCGGTGGGTACCACCATCCACGGCGTGGAGCTGCGCCCGGGCGGCGGGGCCAAGCTGGCCCGCTCGGCCGGCGTCGGCATCCAGCTGCTGGGCCGGGAGGGCGCGTACGCCACCCTCCGGATGCCCTCCGGCGAGATCCGCCGGGTCGACGTGCGCTGCCGGGCCACCGTCGGCGAGATCGGCAACGCCGACCAGTCGAACATCAACTGGGGCAAGGCCGGCCGGATGCGGTGGAAGGGCAAGCGCCCGACCGTCCGTGGTGTGGCCATGAACCCGGTCGACCACCCGCACGGTGGTGGTGAGGGCAAGACCTCCGGTGGTCGCCACCCGGTGAACCCGCAGGGCAAGCCCGAGGGTCGTACCCGGCGCAAGGGTCAGCCGAGCGACCGGATGATCGTCCGCCGCCGCTACGCCACGCGTAAGCGCGGCTGAGGGAGATAAGAGATGCCTCGCAGCCTGAAGAAGGGCCCGTTCATCGACGACCACCTGCTCAAGAAGGTGGAGACGCAGAACGACAAGGGCTCGAAGAACGTCATCAAGACCTGGTCGCGGCGCTCGACGATCATCCCGGAGATGCTCGGGCACACGATCGCCGTGCACGACGGCCGCAAGCACGTCCCGGTGTTCGTCACCGAGGCCATGGTCGGGCACAAGCTCGGCGAGTTCGCGCTGACCCGGACGTTCAAGGGTCACGAGAAGGACGACCGCAAGAGCCGTCGGCGCTGACGCCGCGGGCATACGGATAGAGGAACAAGGGGTTACAGCGATGCCAGTTAAGGGCGACGCTCCGGTGCTTCCGGGCGCGCGGGCGGTTGCGCGGTACGTGCGCATCTCGCCGACCAAGGCGCGCCGGGTGGTCAACCTCGTCCGCGGTCTGCCCGCGAAGGAGGCGCTCACGGTGCTCCAGTTCGCGCCGCAGTCCGCCAGTGAGCAGGTGTACAAGGTGCTCGCGAGCGCGATCGCCAACGCGGAGAACAACGAGCGGCTGGACCCCGATGCCCTGCTCGTCAGCGAGGCGTTCGTCGACGAGGGTCCGACCATGAAGCGGTTCCAGCCGCGGGCGCAGGGCCGGGCGTACCGGATCCGCAAGCGGACCTGCCACATCACGGTCGCGGTCGAGGCCGTCGCGCCGCAGGCGCCGGCCAAGAAGGCCGCGCCGGCGAAGAAGGCCGCCGCCAAGAAGGCCCAGCCGGCGCAGCAGGCTCAGCCGGCTGCCGCGCCCGAGCAGGCCACGGACGCGCAGACGCAGAGCAACACGGAAGGTGCCGAGTAATGGGTCAGAAGGTCCACCCGCACGGGTTCCGGCTCGGCATCTCGACCGACTGGAAGTCCCGCTGGTTCGCGGACAAGCTCTACAAGGACTACATCGGCGAGGACGTCAAGATCCGCCGGATGATGTCCAAGGGCCTGGAGCGGGCCGGCATCTCCAAGGTCGACATCGAGCGGACCCGCGACCGGGTCCGGGTCGACATCCACACCGCACGGCCGGGCATCGTCATCGGCCGTAAGGGCGCGGAGGCCGACCGGATCCGGGGCGAGCTCGAGAAGCTGACCGGCAAGCAGGTCCAGCTCAACATCCTCGAGGTGAAGAGCCCGGAGTCGGACGCGCAGCTCGTCGCGCAGGGCGTGGCCGAGCAGCTGTCCAGCCGGGTGAGCTTCCGGCGGGCGATGCGCAAGGCCATGCAGTCGGCCATGAAGAACCCGGTCTGCAAGGGCATCCGGGTGCAGGTTTCCGGCCGCCTGGGCGGCGCGGAGATGAGCCGTACGGAGTTCTACCGCGAGGGTCGGGTTCCGCTGCACACGCTGCGGGCGAACATCGAGTACGGCTTCTTCGAGGCGCGTACCACGTTCGGCCGGATCGGCGTGAAGGTGTGGATCTACAAGGGCGACGCCGTACCCGGTCGGGAGGCCCCGGCCGAGACCGGTCCGGCGCGGCCGCGCCGCGACCGCGGTGACCGGCCCGATCGTCCGCGTCGTGGCCGTTCCGGCTCGTCCGGTACGACCGCGGGCGGCACCGAGGCCGGGCGGGCCGCCGCGGCCGCGCGGGGTGGCGACGCCCCGGCGCGGGGTGGCGACACTCCCACCGCTGAGTCGGTCGACAGCGCTGCCGTGGCCGCTGCTCCGGCTCCGGCAGAACAGCAGCAGGAGGGCTGAAGAAATGCTGATGCCGCGCAAGCCCCCGAAGGGCTTCCGCAAGCCGCACCACCCCGGCCGCAGTGGCGCGTCGAAGGGCGGCAACCGGGTGGTCTTCGGCGAGTTCGGGATCCAGGCGCTTGAGCCCGCCTACGTGACGAACCGGCAGATCGAGTCGGCCCGTATCGCCATGACCCGCCACATCAAGCGTGGCGGCAAGGTGTGGATCCAGGTGTTCCCGGACCAGGCGCTGACCAAGAAGCCGGCCGAGACCCGGATGGGTTCCGGCAAGGGCTCGCCCGAGTGGTGGGTGGCCAACGTGAAGCCGGGTCGCATCCTGTTCGAGATGTCGTTCCCGAACGAGCAGATCGCGCGAGAGGCGATGCGTCGCGCGATCCACAAGCTCCCGATGAAGTGCCGCATTGTTACGCGCGAAGTGGGTGAATCCTGATGGCAGCGGGCGTTAAGGCCGGTGAGCTGCGCGAACTCTCCGAGGAGGAGTTGGTCGCTCGGCTGCGGGAGGCCAAGGCGGAGCTGTTCAACCTCCGCGTGCAGGGTGCGACCGGTCAGCTGGACAACAACCGCCGGCTGCAGGTCATCCGGCGGGACATCGCCCGGATCTACACGATCATGCGTGAGCGTGAGCTTGGGCTTTCGGCCGCGCCGACTGAGGTGACTGGATCATGAGCGAGAACACTGAGAACACCGCTGTGGTGCGGGGCCGGCGCAAGGTGCGCGAGGGCCTCGTGGTCAGCGACAAGATGGAAAAGACCGTGGTCGTCGAGGTCGAGGACCGCGTCAAGCACGCGCTGTACGGCAAGGTCATGCGCCGTACGAGCAAGCTGAAGGCGCACGACGAGCAGAACTCGGCCGGCATCGGCGACCGGGTGCTGATCATGGAGACCCGCCCGCTGTCCGCCACCAAGCGGTGGCGGATCGTGGAGATTCTCGAGAAGGCCAAGTAAGAGCGCGCATCAGCAGGCTCATCGGTTCCGCCAAGCTCGACCGGCGCCGCCGGTCGAGAACTGGCAGACATAGGAGATAGACGTGATTCAGCAGGAGTCGCGACTGCGCGTCGCCGACAACACGGGTGCCCGGGAGATCCTGTGCATCCGGGTGCTCGGCGGCTCCGGTCGGCGCTACGCGAGCATCGGCGATGTCATCGTGGCCACGGTCAAGGACGCCATCCCGGGCGCGGGCGTTAAGAAGGGCGACGTCGTCAAGGCCGTCGTCGTCCGCACCGCCAAGGAGAAGCGGCGCCCGGACGGCTCGTACATTCGCTTCGACGAGAACGCGGCCGTCATCATCAAGGATGGCGGGGACCCCCGCGGCACCCGCATCTTCGGCCCGGTGGGCCGGGAGCTGCGGGACAAGCGGTTCATGAAGATCATTTCTCTCGCTCCGGAGGTGTTGTGACCGTGAAGATTCGTAAGGGCGACACGGTCGTCGTCATCGCCGGCAAGGACAAGGGCGCCAAGGGCAAGGTCATCGCGGCCTACCCGCGGCAGGACAAGGTCCTGGTCGAGGGCGTGAACCGGGTCAAGAAGCACACCCGCATCACCACCACCCAGCGTGGCGCGAAGACCGGTGGCATCGTCACCCAGGAGGCCCCGATCCACGTCTCGAACGTGATGATCCTGGACTCCGACGGCAAGCCGACCCGGGTCGGCTACCGGTTCGACGACAACGGCCAGAAGGTCCGCATCGCGCGTAGCACCGGTAAGGACCTGTGATGACCACGGCTACCGAAACCAAGACCATGCCGCGGCTCAAGGAGCGGTACCGCAACGAGGTCGTGGCCAAGCTGCGCGAGCAGCGCGAGTACGCGAACCCCATGCAGGTGCCCGGCCTCGTGAAGATCGTCGTCAACATGGGTGTCGGCGAGGCCGCCCGGGACGCCAAGCTGATCGACGGCGCCGTCCGGGACCTGGCCACCATCACCGGGCAGAAGCCGCAGGTACGTCGGGCCACCAAGTCCATCGCGCAGTTCAAGCTGCGGGAGGGCATGCCGATCGGTGCGAAGGTGACCCTGCGCGGCGACCGGATGTGGGAGTTCCTCGACCGGCTGCTGTCGATCGCGCTGCCGCGTATCCGCGACTTCCGCGGGTTGGACGGGCGCAAGCTGGACGGCAATGGCAACTACACGTTCGGCCTGACCGAGCAGTCGGTGTTCCACGAGATCGACCAGGACCGGATCGATCGCCAGCGGGGCATGGACATCACGGTGGTCACGACCGCCAAGACCGACGATGAGGGCCGGGCGCTGCTCAAGCTCCTGGGCTTCCCGTTCAAGGAGAACTGAGCCATGGCCAAGAAGGCGCTGATCCTCAAGGCGGCCGCGAAGCCGAAGTTCTCGGTTCGCGCCTACACCCGCTGCCAGCGGTGCGGGCGTCCGAAGGCGGTCTACCGCAAGTTCGGGCTCTGCCGGGTCTGCATCCGGGAGATGGCCCACCGCGGTGAGCTGCCGGGTGTCTCCAAGGCTTCCTGGTAACGCCGAGTCCGCAAGTTGACGCTGTAACACCTCTTCGCCGTAGGCCCACCGGCGCAACGCCCGGGAACCCCGGCGAGAAAGGCTGACGAAATCCATGACGATGACCGACCCGATCGCAGACATGCTCACGCGTCTGCGTAACGCCAACCAGGCGTACCACGACCGGGTGACGATGCCCTACTCGAAGCTCAAGGCGAACATCGCCGAGGTGCTCAAGTCCGAGGGGTACATCAGCACCTGGGCCGTCGAGGAGCCCGCAGAGGGTGTCGTCGGCAAGCGACTGATCGTCGAGCTGAAGTACGGCCAGAACCGCGAGCGGAGCCTGGCCGGCATCAAGCGCGTGTCCAAGCCCGGTCTCCGGGTGTACGCCAAGTCGGATGAGCTCCCGCGGGTGCTCGGTGGGCTGGGCGTCGCGATCATTTCGACGTCCCAGGGGCTGCTGACCGATCGGCAGGCCCGCAAGCGGAGCGTTGGCGGGGAAGTCCTCGCCTTCGTCTGGTAACGGGAGACTGGTAGAAATGTCGCGTATTGGACGTAGGTCGATCCCGGTACCCGCCGGCGTCGACGTCACGATCGAGGGCCAGACCGTCAAGGTCAAGGGCCCCAAGGGCGAGCTGTCGCACACGTTGCCCGGCCCGATCTCCGCCGAGCGGGGTGAGGACGGCACGCTGTCGGTGAACCGGCCGGACGACGAGCGCCGCTCCAAGGAGCTGCACGGGCTGAGCCGCACCCTGGTGGCCAACATGATCGTCGGGGTGACCGAGGGGTACCGCAAGACCCTCGAGATCTCCGGCACCGGTTACCGGGTCACGGCCCGGGGCAAGGACCTCGAGTTCGCCCTCGGTTTCTCGCACCCGGTGACGGTCCCCGCGCCGGACGGCATCACCTTCACGGTGGAGCGTCCCACGCTGTTCCACATCGCCGGGATCAACAAGTGGCAGGTCGGCGAGGTCGCTGCCAACATCAGGAAGATCCGCCCGCCGGAGCCGTACAAGGGCAAGGGCGTCAAGTACCAGGGCGAGGTCATCCGCCGCAAGGCCGGAAAGGCAGGTAAGAAGTGAGCGCGACCCTGCTCAAGCGCCGTCGCGGCGTCGCCGCCAAGCGCGCCGTCGGGCGGGCTCGTCGGCACTTCCGCGTGCGCAAGAACGTCAGCGGTACGGCCGAGCGTCCGCGTCTGGTCGTCACCCGCTCGCTGCGGCACATCACGGTCCAGGTCGTGGACGACACCAAGGGGCACACCCTGGCGTCCGCCTCGACCATGGACGCGTCGCTGCGCGGCGCCGAGGGCGACAAGAGCGCCCTCGCCGGTAAGGTCGGTGCGCTGCTGGCCGAGCGGGCCAAGGCAGCCGGTGTCGAGAAGGTCGTCTTCGACCGCGGTGGCAACCGGTACGCGGGGCGGATCGCCGCGCTTGCCGACGCCGCCCGCGAAGCCGGGCTCAAGTTCTAGTAACCCCGTCACGAGAGAGAAGGAAGGCTGCTGATGCCAGGTCAACAGCGCCGTGGCGGCGGGTCCGGTGGCAACGAGGGTGGTCGCCGCGACAACCGCCGTGAGGGCGGCCGCGGAAACGCGCCCGTCGAGAAGACGCCGCACCTCGAGCGGGTCGTCGCGATCAACCGGGTCGCGAAGGTCGTCAAGGGTGGTCGTCGGTTCAGCTTCACCGCCCTGGTGATCGTCGGCGACGGCGAGGGCACCGTGGGCGTGGGCTACGGAAAGGCCAAGGAGGTGCCCGCGGCCATCGCCAAGGGTGTCGAGGAGGCCAAGAAGCACTTCTTCAAGGTGCCGCGGATCGCTTCGTCGATCCCGCACCCGGTGCAGGGCGAGGACGCCGCGGGCGTCGTGCTGCTCAAGCCGGCCAGCGCCGGTACGGGCGTCATCGCCGGTGGCCCGGTGCGCGCCGTGCTGGAGTGCGCGGGCATCCACGACGTGCTCTCCAAGAGCCTCGGCTCGTCCAACCCGATCAACATCGTGCACGCGACCGTCGCGGCCCTGAAGGGTCTCGAGTCGCCGGAGGACGTCGCCAAGCGGCGCGGCCTGCCGGTCGAGGACGTCGCACCGGCCGCGATGCTCGCGTCGCGGGCGGGGGTGGCGTCCTGATGGCACGGCTCAAGGTCACCCAGCTCCGGTCCGAGATCGGGGCCAAGCGCAACCAGCGTGAGTCGCTGCGGTCGCTCGGCCTCAAGCGGATCAACGACGTGGTGGTCAAGGAGGACCGTCCCGAAATTCGGGGCATGATCTTCGCTGTGAACCACCTCGTGAAGGTCGAGGAGGTCGACTGATGACCATCAAGGTTCACCACCTGCGCCCGGCGCCGGGGGCCAAGACCGAGAAGACCCGGGTGGGTCGCGGTGAGGGCTCCAAGGGCAAGACCGCCGGTCGCGGCACGAAGGGCTCGAAGGCGCGGCGGAACATCCCCGCCGGTTTCGAGGGTGGGCAGATGCCGATCCACATGCGGCTGCCCAAGATGAAGGGTTTCCGGAACAAGTTCAAGGTGGTCTTCCAGGTGGTCAACCTGGACCGGCTCGCCGAGCTGTTCCCGAACGGCGGCCAGGTCGGGCCGGCCGAGCTGGTCGAGGCGGGCGCGGTCCGCAAGGGCCACCCGGTCAAGGTGCTCGGCACCGGCGACCTCGGCGGGGTCGCGATCCAGCTGTCGGCGCACGCGTTCAGCGCGTCGGCCAAGGAGAAGATCGCCGCCGCCGGTGGCTCGGCCACCGAGCTGTAGGACGTACCGTCGTCGTGGCGCCCGCTCAGTTTTCGCTGGCGGGCGCCGCGACGTCTGACCGGGATGGCGGCCCGGCCTGGGCGCGTCGTCCGGGGCCTGCCGGCCGGCCTTGTGACATAGGACCTGATGTATGTTGCCGGGCACACCTGCCCGCAGCCGCAAGGGACTGTTAGAGTCCGAATCCCAGCCATGGATATCGGGTAGTCGCCCGACAACCGCCCCGTCCCGCCACAAAGCACCGGCGGGCCGCTTCGCGCAGGAGGAAGAAGTTGCTCTCCGCCTTTGTCAGTGCGTTCAGGACGCCTGACCTGCGCAAGAAGCTGCTGTTCACGGTCGCCATCATCGCGGTCTACCGGCTCGGGGCCACGCTGCCCAGCCCCGGCGTCTCGTACGGCAACGTGCAGAAGTGCCTGGACGCGACGAAGTCCGCCGACCAGACCGGCTTCGTGACGCTGCTGAACCTCTTCTCCGGTGGGGCGCTGCTGCACCTGTCGGTCTTCGCGCTGGGCATCATGCCCTACATCACCGCCTCGATCATCCTGCAGCTGCTCACCGTGGTGATTCCGCGGTTGGAGCAGCTCCGCAAGGAGGGCCAGGCCGGTCAGGCGAAGATCACCCAGTACACCCGGTACCTCACCCTGGCCCTGGGCATCCTGCAGGCCTCGGCGTTCGTGGCGCTGGCCCGCTCGGGTCAGCTGTTCAACGGCCTCTGCGACCAGTACCAGATCATCCCGGACGGCAAGGGCCTGCCCACCTGGCTCACCCTGGCCACGCTGGTGATCACCATGACCGCCGGCACCGGGGTGGTCATGTGGCTCGGCGAGCTCATCACGGACCGCGGCGTCGGCAACGGCATGTCCGTGCTGATCTTCACCTCGATCACCGCCCGCCTCCCCGGTGAGGGCTGGCAGATCAAGCAGTCCAAGGGCTGGGGCTGGTTCCTGCTGGTGCTCGCCCTGGTGATCGTGATCATCACGCTGGTCGTCTTCATCGAGCAGGCGCAGCGCCGGATCCCGGTGCAGTACGCCAAGCGGATGATCGGCCGGCGGATGTACGGCGGCACCTCCACGTACATCCCGCTGAAGGTGAACCAGGCCGGTGTCATCCCGGTCATCTTCGCCTCGTCGCTGCTCTACCTGCCGCAGTTGATCCTGCAGTTCTTCGACCGGAACAACCTGCACGGCTGGCAGCTCTGGGTGCAGAACAACCTGGCCAAGCCCCAGGCCGTCACCTACATCACGGTCTACTTCCTGCTGATCATCTTTTTCACGTACTTCTACGTCTCGATCACGTTCAACCCGACCGAGGTCGCGGACAACATGAAGAAGTACGGCGGCTTCGTCCCGGGCATCCGACCGGGCAAGCCCACGGCGGAATACCTCGACTTCATCCTCAGCCGGATCACCCTGCCGGGCGCGCTCTACCTGGGCCTCATCTCGATCCTGCCGAACTTCTTCTTCATCTGGCTGGACACGCAGCAGTACCAGAACTTCCCGTTCGGAGGTACGGCAGTGCTGATCATGGTTGGTGTCGGTCTGGAGACCGTGAAGCAGATCGAGAGCCAACTCATGCAGCGCAACTACGAAGGGTTCCTCCGGTAGATGCGACTCGTTCTGGTTGGTCCCCCCGGGGCGGGAAAGGGGACCCAGGCCGAGTTCATCGCCGCCCACCTGGCCGTGCCCAAGATTTCGACCGGAGACATCTTCCGGGCGAACGTCTCGCAGGGCACGCCGCTGGGTGTCGAGGCCAAGCGCTACATGGACGCCGGCAAGCTGGTTCCGGACGAGGTGACCATCAACATGGTCCGGGACCGGCTGGCCGAGCCGGACGCCGGTGAGGGCTTCCTGCTGGACGGCTTTCCCCGGACGACCCCGCAGGCGGCGGCGCTGGACAAGCTGCTGGCCGACCTCGGTACGGCGCTCGACCTCGTGATGGAGCTCGTGGTCGACGACGACGAGGTCATCCGGCGGCTCTCGGGCCGGCGCACCTGCCGGGGCTGCGGCAAGATCTGGCACATCGAGTTCGACGCCCCGAGCCGGTCCGGGCTGTGCGACCGGTGCGGCGCCGACCTGTTCCAGCGCGACGACGACAAGCCGGAGACCATCGCCGAGCGACTGCGGGAGTACGGCGCCAAGACGGCGCCGCTGGTGGACTACTACGGCGCCCAGGGCAAGCTCGTGGGCATCGACGCGACCGGGCCGGTGGAGGACGTCACGGTCCGCGCGATCGACGCGCTGCGCTCGTACGGGGGATAGGCTCGAACAACCGGCCGGTGGCGACCCCGGTCGCCGGCTGCCCCGCGAACGAGCGACGAAAGGCAGAGAAGCACATGCGCCGTCAGCAGCTGGACATCCAGCTGAAGACCCCGGAGCAGATCGGCAAGATGCGCGCGGCCGGCCTGGTGGTGGCCGCGGCGCTGGCCGCGATGCGGGACGCCGTCCGCCCCGGCGTCAGCACGGCGGATCTGGACGCGATCGCCGAGTCGGTGATCCGGGAGGCCGGCGGCGTGCCGTCGTTCCTGGGCTACCACGGCTATCCGGCGTCGATCTGCTCCTCGGTCAACGAGCAGGTGGTGCACGCCATCCCGTCGCCCCGGCAGCAACTGGCCGAGGGTGACCTCATCTCGATCGACTGCGGCGCGGTGCTGGACGGTTGGCACGGCGACGCCGCCATCACGGTCGGGGTGGGGGAGGTGGACCCCAAGCTGCTCCGGATGGCCGAGGTGGCGCAGGACGCGATGTGGGCGGGCATCACCGCCGCGGCGCGCGGGACGGCCGCCGGCACCGGCCGGCTCACCGACATCTCGCACGCGGTGGAGACCGCGGTCCGCGCCGGCGGCCGGTACGGCATCGTCGACGGGTACGGCGGGCACGGCATCGGCACCGAGATGCACCAGGATCCGCACGTGCTCAACCACGGCCGGCCGGGGCGAGGACCGCGGCTCGTACCCGGGATGGCCCTCGCCATCGAGCCGATGATCACGATGGGCTCGCCGCGCACGGCGGAGCTGTCCGACGGCTGGACGGTGGTCACCCGGGACGGCTCGGTGGCCGCGCACGTCGAGCACTCGATCGCGCTGCTCTCCGACGGCGTCTGGGTGCTCACGGCCGTGGACGGCGGCCGCGGCCGGCTGGGCGACCTGGTCACGGCCCGCCAGCCGGTCTCCTCGCCCTCCTGACCGATTCACTTCCGACCCCCCGGTGCGGCCACCCGCCCGCCGCCGTGGCCACGCCCTCCGGGTGCTGCCACGCCCCCCGGCGTTGCCCACGCTCTGTCGGCGGGAACGACTCCCCGCGGGCCCGCACCGGCCGCCGCCGGCGCGGCCCGGCCACTCGCGCCCGGTGGCGCCCTGGTGGCATGCTCGACGGTATGAATTCGCGTTCCGACATGCGGGCCTCGGACGCCGACCGCGAGGCCGTCGCCGAGCAGCTGCGGGGCGCCCTCAACGAGGGCCGGCTCGACCTGCGTGAGTACGACGAGCGCCTGCAGCGGACGTACGCGGCGCGCACCTACGGGGACCTGGACGGCCTGCTCACCGACCTGCCCGGGACGGTGCCGCCGCAGCGGTCCCAGGTGGCGCGCCCCCAGCCGCCCGAGCCGCCGGCCCCGGCCGCCCCGGAGGGCGATGCCGGCACCCGGCAGGCCGCCACCCGCGGGTGGCTGCTGGCCACCTGGAGCAGCTACTTCAGTGTGGTGGGGATCACCTCGGCCATCTGGCTGGTGTCCTGCATCGCGTCCGGCCATCTGCACTACTACTGGCCCGTCTGGGTGGCCGGCCCCTGGGGGGTCGTGCTGCTGATCTCGACGATCACCGGCCTGCTCGGCGGCGCGCCGCAGCGGCACTGGGGCCATCAGGCTCACCGGGATGCCTGGCAGGCCCGCAACGCCGCCCGGTACGCCACCCGGGAGGCCCGGTACGCCGCCCGGGACGCCCGCCGGCGCGCCCGGGGCCGCTAGCCCGCCCCGGGCCGCCGCGCCGAGCCCGGCGGCCCGCCCCGCCGAGCCTGCCGGCCCGGCCCGTCGGCTCGCCGGCCCGCCCCGCCGCCGATGCGTGACCCGCCCGGCGGCCCGGGCCGCGGGCCAGACGGGCGTGACGCAGCCGACCGGGGGCCTCGGTTTGGAGTCGACCCTGCGGCGGCGTACACTGGCTATTCGGCGCGCAGCGTCCACTCCGGCATGCCCATCCAGCGCTTCGATGGATGCCGGAGCCGCGGCTGGCCCGGGCTCCTCGGCCCGGGAAATGGCGTTGTGAGCCATCCCGAGACACCGACGTCAGGACAGCGGAGGACATGCCGAAAAAAGACGGAGCCATCGAGATCGAAGGTCGGGTCATCGAGCCCCTCCCGAACGCGATGTTCCGGGTGGAGCTGGCCAACGGCCACAAGGTGCTGGCTCACATCAGCGGCAAGATGCGGCAGCACTACATCCGCATCCTGCCCGAGGACCGGGTCGTCGTCGAGTTGTCGCCATACGACCTGACCCGCGGGCGCATCGTCTACCGCTACAAGTAAACCGATCCTGATGACGGCCGGGACGTCCCGTGTCCGTCCTTGAGAACCGGCGGCGCACCGCGTCGTCGGCGCGATGGAAAGTAAGGCACACCGTGAAGGTCAAGCCGAGCGTCAAGCGGATCTGCAACAAGTGCCGGGTGATCCGCCGGCATGGCCGGGTCATGGTCATCTGCACCGACCCGCGCCACAAGCAGCGCCAGGGCTGACACCAGTCCCAGCCGCAGCAGACCGCATCACAACACAAGCTCGTCCCAGCCACGGGCACCGAGGCGCCGTTCGTACTCGTTGTCGTGGCCGACCCCCGGTCGGAGGCCGGGGCCCGTTCGGGCAACGGCCGTTCCAGGTCGTGGCGCTGACCAGCGCCCACCAGGGATGGCCGGAACGGGGTGGGTCGGGTCCAGACCTCCGCGACACAGAGGAGTACGCCCACACATGGCACGTCTAGCCGGCGTGGACCTCCCCCGCGACAAGCGGATGGAGATCGCGCTCACGTACATCTTCGGGATCGGCCGCACCCGCGCGGTCGAGATGCTGACCGCCACCGGCATCTCGCTGGACAAGCGGGCCCGCGACCTCACCGACGAAGAACTGCTGCAGCTGCGGAATCACATCGAGGGCAACTACAAGGTCGAGGGTGACCTGCGCCGCGAGGTCGCCGCGGACATCCGCCGGAAGGTGGAGATCGGCTGCTATGCGGGCATCCGGCACCGCCGTGGACTGCCCGTCCGAGGCCAGCGCACGCGCACCAACGCGCGCACCCGCAAGGGCCCGAAGCGGACGGTCGCCGGCAAGAAGAAGGCCGGCAAGAAGTAATCCCGGTCTCATGCCGGACAGCCGCGATTTTTCATAGGAGCGCACACACTCATGCCACCGAAGGCTCGCGCCGGAGCCGCCGTAAAGAAGGTTCGGCGCAAGGAACGCAAGAACGTCGCCCACGGGCAGGCGCACATCAAGAGCACCTTCAACAACACCATCGTGTCCATCACGGACCCGACCGGTGCGGTCATCTCCTGGGCCTCCGCCGGCCAGGTTGGCTTCAAGGGCTCCCGCAAGTCGACTCCGTTCGCCGCGCAGCTGGCCGCCGAGGCCGCCGCGCGTCGGGCCATGGAGCACGGCATGCGCAAGGTCGACGTGTTCGTCAAGGGCCCCGGCTCCGGCCGGGAGACCGCCATCCGTTCGCTGCAGGCCGTCGGGCTGGAGGTCGGGCAGATCTCCGACGTCACCCCGCAGCCGCACAACGGGTGCCGTCCGCCGAAGCGTCGTCGGGTCTGAGAGGTTAGGAAGAGATGGCTCGTTACACTGGCCCCGATTGCCGTCGTTGCCGTCGGGAGAAGATGAAGCTGTTCCTCAAGGGCAGCAAGTGCGATGGCCCGAAGTGCCCGTTCGAGTCCCGGCCGTTCCCGCCCGGGCAGCACGGCCGCGGCCGCACCAAGGAAACCGAATACCTGCTCCAGCTTCGCGAGAAGCAGAAGGCCCGCCGCGTGTACGGCGTGCTGGAGAAGCAGTTCCGGGGTTACTACGAGGAGGCCGTGGCCAAGCAGGCCAAGACCGGTGAGGTCCTCCTGCAGATCCTCGAGTCGCGGCTCGACAACGTGGTCTACCGGGCCGGGTTGGCGAAGTCCCGGGACCACGCCCGGCAGCTGGTCAAGCACGGTCACCTGACCGTGAACGGCCAGAAGGTCGACATCCCCTCGTACCGCGTCAAGGAGCACGACATCGTCGAGGTCCGTGGCAAGTCCAAGGAGATGACGCCGTTCGTCGTGGCGCAGGCCGAGGCCGGTTCCCGGCCCGTGCCGGCCTGGCTGGAAATGATCCCCAGCCAGCTCAAGGTTCTGGTCCACTCGCTCCCGGCCCGCCAGGTCATCGACACCCAGGTCCAGGAGCAGCTGATCGTCGAGCTCTACTCGAAGTAGCGCTCGGGGCGTGGGGCGGCGGTCACCGCCGCCCCACGTCAACGCCGCCGGCTCGCCGGCGGCTCGCACGCCAGTTTGGGCATCAAATAGCGGGTGCCCCGAACGAAAAGAGAAGTCATGCTCATCAGTCAGCGGCCCTCGTTGTCCGAGGAGTCCATCAGCGAGACCCGCTCCCGGTTCGCCATCGAGCCGCTCGAGCCGGGATTCGGCTACACCCTGGGGAACTCGCTCCGGCGTACCCTGCTCTCCTCGATCCCGGGCGCGGCGGTCACCTCGATCAAGATCGACGGTGTGCTGCACGAGTTCACCACGATCCCGGGCGTCAAGGAGGACGTGGTCGAGCTCGTCATGAACATCAAGGAGCTGTGCGTCAGCTCCGAGCACGACGAGCCGGTCAGCATGTACCTGCGCAAGCAGGGCCCGGGCGACGTCACCGCGGGTGACATCCAGCCGCCGGCCGGGGTCTCGGTGCACAACCCGGACCTCAAGCTCGCCACCCTGAACGGCAAGGGCCGGCTCGACATGGAGCTGACCGTCGAGCGGGGTCGCGGGTACGTCACGGCCGCGCAGAACAAGCAGGCGGGCGCCGAGATCGGCCGGATCCCGGTGGACTCGATCTACTCGCCGGTGCTCAAGGTCACGTACCGCGTCGAGGCCACCCGTGTCGAGCAGCGTACGGACTTCGACCGGCTGGTCATCGACGTCGAGACCAAGGCGTCCATCGGCCCGCGTACGGCGCTGGCGTCCGCCGGCTCGACCCTGGTCGAGCTGTTCGGCCTGGCCCGCGAGCTGGACGAGACGGCCGAGGGCATCGACATCGGCCCTTCGCCGCAGGACGCTCAGCTGGCCGCCGATCTGGCGCTGCCGATCGAGGAGCTGGACCTCACCGTCCGCTCCTACAACTGCCTCAAGCGCGAGGGCATCAACACCGTTGGTGAGCTCATCGGGCGGACCGAGGCCGACCTCCTCGACATCCGGAACTTCGGTCAGAAGTCGATCGACGAGGTCAAGATGAAGCTGGCCGGGATGGGTCTGGGGCTGAAGGACTCGGCTCCGAACTTCGACCCGGCGCAGGTCGTGGACACCTTCGGCGAGGCCGACTACGACACCGACGACTACCGCGAGACCGAGCAGCTCTAGTCCGGCTGCCGCCACCACTGAGGAGCACCAAGAATGCCCACGCCCACCAAGGGCCCCCGCCTCGGCGGCAGCCCCGCGCACGAGCGGCTGATGCTGGCGAACCTGGCCACCGCGCTGTTCCAGCACGGCAAGATCCAGACCACCGAGACGAAGGCCAAGCGGCTCCGTCCCCTCGCCGAGCAGCTGATCACGAAGGCCAAGCGGGGCGACCTCGCCGCGCGTCGTCGGGTGCTGGCCGTCGTGCGGGACAAGGACGTGGTCTACGCGCTGTTCGACCAGATCGCGCCGCGGTACGCCAACCGCAACGGCGGCTACACCCGGATCGTAAAGACCGGTCCGCGCAAGGGTGACGCCGCTCCGATGGCGATCATCGAGCTGGTCGAGGAGTTGGCCGTCGCGGCGCCGGCCAAGTCGACCCGGAAGGCGACGGCCCGCAAGGCCGCGCAGCAGGACAAGGTCGAGGCGCTGGCGCCCGAGGAGCAGCCGCCGTCGTCGGCCGCCGAGGCCGCCGCCGCGGACCAGGACGCCGAGGCGCCCGAGTCGGTCTCCGGCGACACGGCCGCGGCCCGCGAGGACGCCGACGAGGCCGACACCAGCAAGTCCTGACCTCGCGTACGCCCCGGCGGCGCGCGTGACGAACCGGGCCCGGCACCCCTCACGGGTGCCGGGCCCGACCCGTCCCGGCCCGATGGGCATCGACGTGGTGCGGCCGCGCAAAACACCGGCGGTGAGGGAGAAACGAGCGTGGAGCGGATCCGGGTGCGGCTGGATGTGGCGTACGACGGGGGTGGGTTCTCCGGGTGGGCCGTGCAGCCGGGGCGGCGTACGGTGGCGGGCGCACTCGTCGAGGCGCTGGACCGGCTCCTCGGGCCCGGCGCCGCCACCGGCCTCACGGTGGCCGGCCGGACGGACGCGGGGGTGCACGCCACCGGCCAGGTGTGCCACGTCGACCTCGCCGACGCCGCCTGGGCGCCGGTGGCCGGCACGCTGCTCCGCCGGCTCAACGCCGTGCTGCCGACCGACGTCCGGGTCCGGGCCGTGGCCGCGGTGCCGGCCGACTTCGACGCCCGGTTCTCCGCCACCTTCCGCCGGTACGAGTACCGGGTGACCGACGCGGCGTTCGGCGCCGACCCGCTGCGCCGGCACGAGGTGCTGGCCTGGCCGCGTCCCCTCTACCTGGCGGCACTGACCGAGGCGGCGCGCGGGTTGCTGGGTGAGCACGACTACGCGGCGTACTGCCGGCGCAAGGAGCACGCCACCACCGTCCGGGAGCTGACCCGGCTCGACTGGCGGCGCGACCCCGACGGCCTGCTCGTCGGCACCGTCCAGGCCGACGCGTTCTGTCAGTCGATGGTGCGTAGCCTGGTGGGCGCCATGCTGATGGCCGGCGACGGGCGGCGACCCACCGACTGGCCGGGCTCGCTGCTGCGCCGGCGGGAACGGGCCGGCGAGGTGCCGGTGGTCCCGCCGCACGGCCTCACCCTGGTCGCCGTCGGCTATCCGGACGACCCGACGGAGTACGCCCGCCGGGCCGACGCCACCCGCCGGCTGCGGCTGCCGGCCGAGGCCTGAGGGGAGCAGACGATGACCGCCGACCACTACTTCAGCGCCGAGCCGGGCTCACCGGCCCGGGAGCGGGAGGTCGAGTTCCGGGTCGCGGGGCGGGACTACACGCTGACCACCGCGGCCGGGGTCTTCTCCGCCGACCGGCTCGACCCGGGCACCGCCGTACTGCTGCGCAAGGCCGACCTGCCCGGGCCCGGCGCGGCCGGTCCGTTCCTGGACCTGGGCTGCGGGTACGGCCCGATCGCCTGCGTGCTGGCCGGCGCGGCGACCGCGGCCACCGTCTGGGCGGTGGACGTCAACGCCCGGGCCCGGGAGCTGGCCGCCGGCAACGCCCGCCGGCTGGGCCTCGCCGACCGCGTCCGGGTGGCGGACCCCGACGACGTCCCCGCCGGGATCGAATTCGCCGAGATCTGGTCCAACCCGCCCATCCACGTCGGCAAGGCGGAGCTGCACGCGCTGCTGCGGCGCTGGCTGCCCCGGCTCGCGCCGGACGGGGTGGCCTGGCTGGTGGTCGGCCGCAACCTCGGCGGTGATTCGCTGCACCGCTGGTTGGTCGAGCAGGGCTGGACGGTCGAGCGCCGGGCCAGCCAGAAGGGCTTCCGGGTGCTGCGCGTCGCGCGGTAGCGGTCGATGACCCCGCCCGGTAGCGGTCGGTAATTGGGTGGGCGGTGCCCCGCCTTCTCGGGCACCATTCCGGCGTGGGTTACATCGACGTGGCCGGGGTCGGGCATGTGCTGCCGGACGGCCGGGAGCTGTTCGCCGACGTCTCGTTCCGGGTGGGCGAGGGCGCCAAGGTCGCCCTGGTCGGCCCGAACGGCGCCGGCAAGACCACCCTGTTGCGCATGATCGCGGCCGACCTGCCGGTGCGGACCGGCGCCATCGCCCGGTCCGGCGGGCTGGGCGTGATGCGGCAGTTCATCGGCATGATCGGCGACGAGACCACGCTGCACGACCTGGCGCTCAGCCTCGCCGACCCGGCCCTGCGGGCCGCCGGCGAGCGGCTGACCGGGACCGAACGGGCGCTCCAGCAGGCCGAGCGCCGCGGCAAGTACAGCACCGCGGCCGGCAGGGCCCAGCTCGGGTACGCCGACGCGCTGGCGGCCTGGGGCGAGGCCGGCGGGTACGACGCCGAGGTGCTGTTCGACACGGTGGCCACCATCGTCCTCGACCTGTCCTGGGAGGACTGCCGGGACCGGCCGGTGCGTACCCTCTCCGGCGGCCAGCAGAAGCGCTTCGCCCTGGAGCTGCTGCTGCGCGGCGCCGACGAGGTGCTGCTGCTGGACGAGCCGGACAACTTCCTCGACGTACCGGGGAAGCGTTGGCTGGAACGGCGGCTGCGGGAGTCGACCAAGTCGGTGCTGTACGTCTCGCACGACCGGGAGCTGCTGGCCCAGTCCAGCGAGCGGGTGGTGACCGTGGAGGGCGGTTCCGCCTGGATCCACCCGGGTAGCTTCGCCGGCTGGCACGCGGCCCGGGTGGCCCGGCACGCCAGGCTGGACGAGCAGCGCCGGCGCTGGGACGAGGAGCACCAGAAGCTGCGCGAGCTGATGCTCATGTACAAGCAGAAGGCCGCGTACAACTCCGACATGGCCTCCCGCTACCAGTCGGCGCAGACCCGGTTGCGCAAGTTCGAGGAGGCCGGGCAGCCGCCCGTACCCCCGAAGGACCAGGACATCCGGATGCGCCTGCGCGGCGGTCGTACCGGCAAGCGCGCGGTGGTCTGCGAGCAGCTCGAGCTCGACGGCCTGACGTACCCGTTCGACCTGGAGCTCTGGTATGGCGACCGGCTCGCGGTGCTGGGCGCCAACGGCACCGGCAAGTCGCACTTCCTGCGGCTGCTGGCCCGCGGCGGCAGCGACCCGGACCCGGCCAACGAGCCGGTGGATGCGGGCGGGGCGCTGATGCCGGTGGCGCACGACGGCGTCGCCCGGCTCGGCGCCCGGGTCCGGCCCGGGCACTTCTCGCAGACCCACGACCGACCGGAGCTGATGACGAAGACGCTGGTCGACGTGCTCTGGCGGGGGGACGAGCACCGCGCCGGGATGGACCGGCACGCGGCCATGGCCGCGTTGAGCCGGTACGAACTGGCCGGCCAGGGCGATCAGCTGTTCGGCTCGCTCAGCGGCGGGCAGCAGGCGCGGTTCCTGGTGTTGCTGCTGGAGCTGTCCGGGGCCACCCTGCTGCTGCTCGACGAGCCCACCGACAACCTGGACCTGGCCTCGGCCGAGGCGCTGGAGGCCGGTCTCGCGGCGTTCGAGGGCACGGTGGTGGCGGTGACCCACGACCGGTGGTTCACCCGGTCCTTCGACCGGTTCCTGCTGTTCGCCGGCGACGGTGAGGTGAAGGAGACGGTCGAGCCGGTCTGGGACGTCGGATGAGCCGCGCGGCCCCGGTGCCGGCGGATCCGATGGCGGCGGGACCGGTTCCGGCGGACCTGCCGGAGCGGCTCTGCGCGGTCGGTGGCGTGGTGGCGGTGGCCCTCGGCGGCAGCCGGGCGCGCGGTCGGCACCGGCCGGACTCGGACTGGGATCTGGGCCTCTACTACCGGGGCGCGTTGGACGTGCCGGCGCTGCGGGCCGTCGCGGCGTCCGTGGCGGACCGTCCGGCCGAGCTGACCGAGCCCGGCGGCTGGGGGCCGTGGGTGAACGGCGGCGGCTGGCTGCGGATCGGCGGCGCGGCGGTGGACCTGATCTACCGGGATCTGGACCGGGTGCGCCGGGTGTGGGCGGACTGCCGGGCCGGCCGGTACGAGGTGGGCCAGCAGGCCGGGCACCCCCTCGGCTTCTACTCGTCCGCCTATCCCGGCGAGGTGGCGCTGTGCCGGGTGCTGGCCGACCCGACCGGTGAGTTGGCGGCGCTGCGTGCCGAGACGGCCGCGTACCCGCCGGCCCTGGCCGACGCGCTGGAGCGCGGCGGGTGGGAGGCCGGGTTCCTGCTCGACATCGCCGGCAAGGGCGCCCGGGCCGGCGACGCGGCGTACGTGGCCGGCTGCCTGTTCCGGGCGGTGGGCGTGCTGGCCCAGGTGCTGCATGCCCGGGCCGGCAGGTGGGTGATCAACGAGAAGGGCATGGTCGCCGGCGCGGGCACGCTGCCCGGCTCGCCAGCCGACTTCACGGTCGAGGTGGACCGGCTGCTCGGCGCGGCCGGTCGTACCCCCGAGGAACTGGCCGCGACGATCGCCCGGGCCCGGCGCCTGGTCCGCGCGGTCCTGCCGTAACCACGCGGTTGCGGACCTGGCCCCCCGCGCGCCGCGGTGGCGGGCGGCGCGGCGGCGGGCGGCGGGCGGCGGGCGGCGCGGCGGACCTTGGCGCGCGCCGTCGCCCGGCGGCCACCGCGGACCCGGGCATAGGGTTGATCGCGTGACTGAAATGACCTATCGCCGGCTGGGCGACTCGGGGCTCGTGGTGTCCGTGGTCGGTATCGGCTGCAACAACTTCGGCCGGAAGCTCGACACGGACGGCACCCGGGCCGTGGTGGACGCCGCGCTGGACGCCGGGATCAACTTCTTCGACACGGCCGACATCTACGGTGAGCCGCACGGCGCCTCCGAGGAACAGCTCGGGGCGGCGCTGCGCGGACGCCGGGACGACGTGGTGGTGGCCACGAAGTTCGGCATGGACATGTCCGGGATGAACGGTCCGGACCACGGCGCCCGGGGAGCCCGCCGGTACATCGCCCGCGCGGTGGAGGCGTCGCTGCGTCGGCTCGGCACCGACCACATCGATCTCTACCAGATGCACGAGCCCGATCCCGGTACGCCGATCGACGAGACCCTGGCCGCGCTGGACAACCTGGTGCGCGCCGGCAAGGTCCGCTACCTCGGCAACTCCAACTTCGCCGGCTGGCAGATCGCGGACGCCGACTGGACGGCCCGGTCCGGTGGCTACACCCCGTTCATCAGCGCGCAGAACCACTACAGCCTGGTCGAGCGCGCCGTCGAGACCGAGGTGAGCCCGGCCTGCGAGCGGTTCGGGCTCGGCCTGCTGCCCTTCTTCCCGCTCGCGAACGGCCTGCTCACCGGCAAGTACCGCCGCGGTGAGACGCCGCCTGCGGGCAGCCGGTTGGCCGGTGGCGGCCGGTACGCCGAGCGGTTCGCGGCGGCGCCGTGGGACACCATCGAGGGCATCGAGAAGTACGCGGCCGAGCGCGACCTCTCGATGCTCCAGGTCGCCATCGGCGGGCTGGCCGCGCAACCGGCCGTCACCTCGGTGATCGCCGGCGCCACCACGCCGGAGCAGGTCCGGGCGAACGCCTCGGCCGGCACCTGGGCGCCCGACGAGGAGGATCTCGCCGCGCTGCGCGAGCTTCTCTGACTCGGCTCGCCGCTCGGTCATCGGCGCTAACCTTGGTGGGGGCTTTTGCCCGTTAAGGGGGATATTGCCGATGGCCGAGCCGTTCGTCATCGACGGGGTGTGCCACCCGTACAACCTGGCGCCGGAGAACCAGCGCGGTGACTTCGGTCGGGCGTACACGAACGTGCTCTGGAGCTTTCACGACATCGTCAACCCGCACCGCCGGATGGACCGCGCCACCTGGGAACGGGACTGGCAGGTGGAGGAGTTCCTGCGCACCATGCTCCTGGAGAGCGACACGGACATGGTGTGCGTGCACTCGATCCCGGTGTTCGACGCGTACCACGACGGCCTGGTCTCGGTGGCCAAGGGGGCCGAGCTGAAGCGGCGCTGGCCGGACCGGGTGCTCTGGTACGGCACCGCCGACATCTTCCAGGGCCTTCCGGCGCTGGAGTCGCTCCGTCACCAGGTCACCGAGCTGGGCGCGGACGGCATCAAGCTCTATCCGGCGCAGTACTACGCCGGGCGCACCCGGTACTGGCGGTTGGACGACTACACGGTGGCGTACCCGGTGCTCGAACTGGCGATGGAACTCGGCGTCCGCAACGTGGCGGTGCACAAGGCGCTGCCCATCGGACCGATCGCCACCGACTCGATGCGGATCGACGACATCGGGCACGCGGCCGCGGCGTTTCCGGAGATCAACTTTCAGATCGTGCACGCCGGCAGCATGTTCCTGGATGAGACGAAGATGCTGCTGCTGAACCACCCGAACGTGTTCGCCACGCTCGAGGTGTCCTTCCTGTTCTGCCTGCTCGACCCGCCCGGGTTCGCGCAGCTGATGGGGGAGCTGCTGGCCTACGGCGGGCCGGAGAAGGTGATCTACGCCTCCGCCGCGGTCAATCCGCACCCGCGCCCCCTGCTGGAGGCGTTTGCGGGGTTCGCCATGCCATCGGAGAGCCGCATTCAGCTCACCCCCGAGATCCGCGCGGCGATCCTGGGCGGGAACCTGGCCCGGCTGCACGGGATCGATGTCGAACAGCGCCGCGCCGAGCTGGCCGGCGACGGTTTCGCGCGGGAGCGGGAGCGCCACGGGCTCCGACCGTCCTGGAGCGAGCGCCTGGGGGTGCCGGCATGACCGCCGAGGACCCACCGGCAGCGGGACCGCTGCCGGGGTCGCTCGGGGCCGACTCTTCGTCGGCCCAGCTCTCCGCGGAGGAGCGGGTCCGCGTCGCGTTGCGCACCGTGGTCGACCCGTGCCTGTACGCCGCCGGCCACGACCTGTCCATCGTCGACCTCGGACTGGTCCGGGGAGTAGACGTGAGCGACGGCGTCGCGACGGTGCGCCTCACGTTCACCGAGCCGGGCTGCCAGTTCACCCACCACGTGGTGCTCGGCGTCACCGCGGCGGCCGCGGCGGTCGACGGGGTGCGGTCGGTGCGGGTCGTTCCCGAGTGGCTGCCGGTCTGGTCCCCGCGGGAGCTGTCACCGGTGGCGCGGGCGGCCTTCGCCGAGGCTCGTCGCGGGTACGGCGGCTTCCCCCTGTTGCGAATCGGCCCGCGCCGCGGCTAGGCCGTCCGGTCTGTTGGGTGTGCTGTCCGTTGAGGGTCCGGTCCGTTGGCTGTCCGGTCCGTTCGACGTCCCCGATTGGGTGTCCGGTCCCGCCGCTGGCCGGGCGGGCCGCCCCGCCCGGCTCGGCTACTCCGGATCCGGCCGGGCGGACGACCGCAGGGAACGCCGGGGACCCGGATCCCGCGGCGGCGGCTCGGACGTGTCGCGGGCCAGCCCGGTCACCCAGTCCACGTACTCCTCCTCCCGGGCCTTCCGAGCACGACCCCAACCGCGCCGTGCCGGGGCGGCGGCCGGAGGATCCTCGCTCTCGGCGGACCCGGTGGCGGCGGCCCGGCCGCCGTCCTTCGAGGGCCGGCTGTCGTCCTTCGCGGGCCGGCTGTCGTCCTTCGCGGGTCGGCCGTCGTCCTTCGCGGGTCGGCCGCCGTCCTTGGGCGCCGGTTGGGACCCGTCGGCGTCCGCCTCGGCACGGTCGCCGTCGGCCTCCGGGGAGACCGACCGGCTGCGCCGGAACAGCCCTCGCCGCCGGTCGGACCTCGCGGCCGTCCCGTCGCGGTCGTCGTCCCCGGGACGCTCATCGGTGCCGTCCGTCGATGACGGCTGGGCGGCCGACTCGACCGGCGCCCGGTCGGTCGGCTTCCCGCGGTCCGTCAGCTTGCGGTCGCTCGCCTTGCCGGCGGTCGCTCCTTCCCGGTCGGTGGGTTCCTCGCGATCGGTCGGTCCCTGGCGGTCCCTCGGTTCACCGTGGGTCGGCTGCTCGCGGTCGGCCGGTCCTTCGCGGTCGGTAGGTCCGCGGCGCGGCGGTTCGGCGCGGTCGGCCGGTCCTTCGCGGTCGGTTGGTTCGCGGCGCGGCGGTTCCGCGCGGTCGGTCGCCCCGCCGGCTTGGGACCGCGTCCTGCCGGCACGGGCCGTCCTGCCCCCGGCCCCGGCGGACGGCGGGCTTTCGACCGGGGCCTCAGCCGCAGGTTCGGGCACCGCGGCGGGCGCGCCCCCGGAGCCGGCGGGCCGGGCACCGGCGGCGGCGATCTTGGCGCGTGGCGTCCCGGCTACTGGGAGCTCGGCCGGCGGTGCTTCAGCCGGTGGGATCTTGGCGGGCGGCGCCTCGCCGGCCGGAATCTCCGTCGGCGGCACCTCGGCGAGTGGGGCCGGGACCGGCGGGGTAGCGGCCCGGGTTGGCAACGGATCGGGGCGCCCGGCCGCGCCAGCCGGCCCGGGCTCGGAACGCTCGCCTGCCGGGACGCCGTCATCCCGTTCCGGCCCGCCACCCCCACCGCCCGGTGCCGCCGGCCGGCCGGCGCCGTCCGGTACGGCGGCGGAGCCGGCGAGCCGGTCAGGGCGAGCCGGCGCCGGTCCGTCACCGGGCACTACGGCCGATTGATCGGCGGCCGGTTGGTCGCGGGCGGGTCGGTCACCGCCGCTTCCGGCCGGTTGGTCACCGGTCGGTCGATTACCGGTCGGTCGATTACCGGTCGGTTGGTCACCGGTCGGTCGGTCACCGGTCGGTCGGTCACCGGCCGGTTGGTCACCGGCGCCTCCGGCCGGTGGGTTGCCGGGCGGCGTCGCTCCGGGGGTAGCCGAAGCCGCCGGGGTGGCGGGTTCGGCGGGGGATCGGGTACCGGCGGGCGCCTCGGGCCGTACGTCGTCCGCAGCCTGGCCGGCCGGCGCCGCGTTGCGCCCGCGGCCCGGTCGCCACCAGGCCGGCCGCTTGCGGGAGCCGCGCGGGGCCGGCTCGGGCGGGGCCGGCGCGGCTTCGGGCGTGGGCTCGTCGTCCCGCGTCGACTCGCCGGCG
The DNA here is from genome assembly GCF_042434095.1 of Plantactinospora siamensis. Lineage (NCBI taxonomy): Bacteria > Bacillati > Actinomycetota > Actinomycetes > Micromonosporales > Micromonosporaceae > Plantactinospora > Plantactinospora siamensis. The sequence goes on along the minus strand of NZ_JBHLUE010000001.1, from coordinate 257,330 downwards.
CCGGGCTGCCGCACGGCCGCCGTTGCATCCGGGCGGACTGCTGGCCGGGACGGGCTGGCATCCGCCCGCTCCGGCCCCGCGGGAGGGACGGCTGCCGGTTCGTCCGGCCTCGCGGGAGGGACGGCTGCCGGGTCGGCGACCTCGGAACGGCCCGCAGCCGCCCCGCCGGCGTCGCCCGGCCACACCGGGACGGCGGGCGTCGTCGACGCCGGCCGGCCGGCCGCGGGCGGCTCGGCGGGTACGACCGGCGATCCACCGGCGCCTTCCGCGGCGGACCTTTCGGAGCGTACGGATCGGTTGGCGGCGAAGGTGTCCCAGCTGCCGGCCCGCGGGGACGGGGGAGCGTCGGCGGCGAACGGGGCGCCATCGGGCCAGAAGTCCTCCGTGCGGGGCGGACGACCGCCCATCGACCCCCAGGCGGGCAGCTGCGGCGCGCGGGACGTTTCCGCCGTACCGTCCGCGGCTGTCCGACCCGCGCCGTCGCCCGCGGGGTCGCCGCCGCTCGCCGCGCTCCCGGTGGAGGCCCGGGCGCCGCTGTCGGTGTCGGAATCGGCCAGCGCCGGCGCCTCCTCCGGCCCGGCGTGCCGGGGCACGTGCCAGCCCGGACGACGGCCGGCCGGGACGCGATCACCGGGGATCGGGCGCAGGATGTCGGTCGGCTCGATCGCGTCCGCCGCGCCGGCGTCCGACTCCGCCGCGGCCGCCGCGTCGTCCGTCGCGTTCCGGGGGCGCCGGAGGGCGGGCCAGGAGCGTACGGCGAACGGCGCCGCCCCGGCCGCACCGGCCAGGACCGCGACGAGCGCCCCCCACCAGGGTGCCTGGGCGTGGCCGCCGCCAACGGCGATCAGGTACGCGGCGGCCGGCAGGGCCGGGCCCGCGAGCCCGGCGGTCGCCACCAGTGGGGCCGGTTCACCCCGCCGCCGTGCGAACAGGGCCGTGCCGGCGCCGGCCAGCAGGGCGATCACCGGCAGCAGCAGCACGGCCAGTCGTTGGGTCGTGCCGTTGGCCAGCCCCGGCAGATCGAGCGCGCCCAACCGGACGTCCGGGAAGGGATCGCCCGGCCCGACCGACGACAGCGCGGACACCAGCGCCAAGGCCCAGAGCGCGCCAGTGACGGCCGCGATGTCCACGGCCACGGTCCGGCGCAGCAGCAGGGCGGCGAGCGCGGCGAGCGCGCCGACGGCCGCCCCCAGCACGGCGGCGAGCCCGGCCGCCCGGGTCGCGTCGACGCCCGGCACGACGGCCAGCCGGGCCGGAAGCATGCACAGCGGGGCCACGCCGGCCGCGCCGACGCCGGCCGCCACGGCCGTGGCCGCGTGCGTCAGCGGACCACCGACGCCGCCGGACCGGGCGACCAGCCAGCGGGCGCCGAGCGCCCCGAGCACCGCGGCCACGGCGGCAAACCAGGCCACCCAGGCGAGCTGAGTAGACCACCCGAGGTGGCCGGCGCCGTCGAACGCGCGCGCGAACCGCAGCAGTCCGAAGCCGTACGCGAGGCCCAACTGGCCCGCCCCGGCCAGCAGACCGAAGCCCAGGGCCAGCGCCGGTGGCCGGCTCGCCGCCGGGGCGCGAAAGCCAATCACGTCCGGCAGGTTACGGCCCGCCGGAGGCGACCGCCACCCTCCGTAGACCCGCTTGCCGAGCCGGTACGACGGCGCGGGCCGGCTGCGGATACGGTTGGTGTGCCGTACGGCCGGTGCTGTCCGTGGCGGATGGCGGCGCGCAGCCGGGCCGGTACGCCCCGTCGCGACCTTGGCGAGGTGACCGGCCACTGTGGCATGATCAGGCGCCGTCACATGGATCACACCCGGCGCGGCGCCGGATCGGTACCCCGGATCCCACCGTCGCCCGGCGTGACCTGCCTCGGTCGGTTCGCCCACGCCGTCCGGCGGCAACCGCATCCGTCAGCGAAGGAGACGAGCGACATGAACAGGCCACCGGCGATGCAGGACATGGGCTGGCTGCTGAGCAACTTCGCCGACAGCGTGGCGGGCATCGCGCACGTGGTGGCGGTCTCGGCGGACGGCCTGCTGCTCGCGCAGTCCCGGGATCTTCCCGCGGACCGGGCCGACCAGCTCGCGGCCATCACCTCGGGCGTGGTCAGCCTGACCGAGGGCGCGGCCCGGATGTTCAGCGCGGGCGGGGTGTTGCAGACCGTCATCGAGATGGACAGCGGCTACCTCTTCCTCATGTCGATCAGCGACGGCTCGTCCATGGCGGTCCTCGCGGCCCGCAGCTGCGACGTGGGGCAGGTCGGCTACGAGATGGCCCTGCTCGTCGAGCGGGTGGGCGCCGCGCTGTCGCCCAAGCCGCGGGAAAACAGCCACAGCTGAGCCCGACCCGGGCGCTCGGATGACCGCTGGTCATACCGGGGGTACGCTGGACGGCATGACGGCCAAGGTGACGCTCTCGTTCTCGGACGAGACGATCGAGGATGCCAAGCGCCTCGCCCGCCAGGAGGGCATGTCGCTGTCGGCCTGGATCGATCTGGCCGCCCGAGAGAAGGCGCTGCGGGAGGTCTTCGCGGCGCACGCCGACGCGCTCGGCCGGGCCGGGCTCGACCTGGAGTCGGCTGCCCTGGCCGACGAGCGTGAGGTCGAGATGGTGGACGCGGCGCTGTTCGGCCCGACGGGCGGCCGCGGGCGCCGGCGTGCTGCGTAGGGGCGAGATCTGGCGCATCGACGGCGCGCGGCAGCGGCTCGGCCTGGTGATCAGCTCGGACGTCTACAACGGCACGGACGTACCGATAGTGATCGTGGCGGAGGTGGTCGCCGAGGAGTTGCTGCGCGATTCGCCGCTCGCGGTCCGGATGGGCGATTTCGTGATCATGCCGGACCGGATCTCCTCGCCGATGAAGAAGTGGTTCACCGAATGCGTGGACATCGCCGACAGCGACACGATGAACCGGATTTCCCGGGCATTGCGGACGCTACAGAATCTGTGACGGACGCCCCGCCCGACCCGTTTTGACCCGGCGGCGCACCCCCGGGTATCGTTGCCTGCTGGTGTGCAAAACCCAGAGCGTGCCCCTCAGGTACGCTTGGTCGCCTCGGCGTGCCTGGTGTGTTCCGGCGCGCGACCTCCAGACCGACGACGAGACAAGGTAGACCTGTGCGTACGTACAGCCCGAAGCCGGGTGAGATCGAGCGTCAGTGGCACGTGATCGACGCTTCCGATGTCGTGCTGGGCCGTCTGGCCACCCATGTCGCCACGCTGCTGCGCGGCAAGCACAAGCCGACTTTCGCGCCGCACGTCGACACCGGTGACTTCGTCGTCATCGTGAATGCCGGCAAGGTGGCCCTGACCGGCAACAAGCGGCAGCAGAAGATCGCCTACCGGCACTCCGGTTACCCGGGCGGCCTCAAGCAGGTCGGGTACGAGGAGCTGCTGACCAAGCGGCCCGAGCGGGCGGTCGAGCTGGCCGTCAAGGGCATGCTCCCGCACAACAAGCTCGGCCGTCAGCTGATCAAGAAGCTGAAGGTCTACGCCGGTGCCGAGCACCCGCACGCCGCGCAGCAGCCGGTGCCGTTCGAGATCAAGCAGATCGCGCAGTGAGCGCGGACGAAGGAACCAGCATGACCGACATCAGCGCGACCGCAGTTGCCGACTCCGACTCCGATTCCGTGGCCGAGGCCCCGGCGCCCGCCGTCACGGCCGCCCCGGTCGCCCGCCCCCGCGGTGACCGCCCGATCCAGACCGTCGGCCGCCGCAAGGAGGCCATCGTCCGGGTCCGCATCGTGCCGGGCAGTGGCAAGATCACCTGCAACGGCCGGGACCTCGAGGCGTACTTCCCGAGCAAGGTGCACCAGCAGCTCATCCGCGAGCCGCTCGTGACCACGGAAAAGGCCGAGGCCTTCGACGTGATCGCCAACCTCCGCGGCGGCGGCATCACCGGCCAGGCCGGCGCGCTGCGGCTGGGCATCGCCCGCGCGCTGATCGCGAACGAGCCGGACGACCGGCCGTCGCTGAAGAAGGCCGGCTTCCTCACCCGGGACGCCCGGGTCAAGGAGAGCAAGAAGTACGGCCTCAAGAAGGCGCGCAAGGCGCCGCAGTACTCGAAGCGCTGATCGCACAGCGACATTCGATTTCCGTACGACGAAACGGCTGGGCCCCCCTCCCAACGGTGGTGGGCCCAGCCGTTTCGCTTTCCCCCCACGGTCACGGCGGAGGTTGCGCGCATGGCGCGGTTGTTCGGCACTGACGGCGTACGCGGACGGGCGAACGCCGACCTGACCCCGGAGCTGGCCATGGCGGTCGCGGTCGCGGCGGCGCACACGCTCGCGGAGAAGGACAAGACCCACCCGCCGCTGGCGCTGGTCGGCCGGGATACCCGGGCCAGCGGCGAGATGCTGGAGGCCGCCGTGGTGGCCGGGCTGGCCAGCGCGGGCGCGAACGTGCTCCGGGTGGGCGTGCTGCCGACCCCGGCCGTGGCGTTCCTGGTCAGCGAGGCGAAGGCCGACTTCGGCGTGATGCTCTCCGCCTCGCACAACCCCATGCCGGACAACGGGGTGAAGATTTTCGCGGCGGGCGGTCAGAAGCTTCCCGACGAGGTCGAGCTGCAGATCGAGGCGGCGGTCGAGGCCAACAGCACGCCGACCTGGGAACGCCCGACCGGCGCCGACGTCGGCCGGGTGCATGACCTGATCGACGGCGCCGAGCACTACGTCCAGCACCTCGTCGGCTCGATTGGTCCGTCGCTCAACGGCCTGAAGGTCGTGGTGGACTGCGCGAACGGCGCGGCCTCCGAGGTGGCGCCCGCGGCGTACCGGAAGGCCGGGGCGGAGGTGGTCGCCCTGAACGCCGAGCCGGACGGCATCAACATCAACGACGGCTGCGGGTCCAACCACCTGGACGGGCTCCGCGCCGCGGTCGTGCGGCACGGCGCGCACCTCGGGCTCGCCCACGACGGCGACGCCGACCGGTGCGTGGCGGTGACCGCCGACGGCGCAGAGGTGGACGGTGACCAGATCATGGCGATCCTCGCGCTCGCCATGCACGAGGCCGGAACCCTCACCGGGGACACCCTGGTCGCGACCGTGATGAGCAACCTCGGTCTGCGCCTGGCGATGTCCGCCCGGGGCATCCGGCTGGTCGAGACCAGGGTCGGCGACCGGTACGTCCTCGACGAGCTGCGTGCCTCGGGCCTCGCGCTCGGCGGCGAGCAGAGCGGACACATCGTGCTGCCCGCGTACGCGACCACCGGCGACGGGGTGCTGACCGGCCTGCAGCTGATGGCCCGGATGGTGGCCACCGGCCAACCGCTGGCCGAGTTGGCGTCGGCGATGACCAAGCTGCCGCAGATTTTGATCAACGTGCCGGTGGCCGACCGCGCGGTTGGCGCCGGTGCGCCCGCCGTGCTGGCCGCGGTGGCCGACGTGGAGGCCGCGCTGGGCGAGACGGGCCGGGTGCTGCTCCGCCCGTCCGGCACCGAGCTGCTGGTCCGGGTGATGGTGGAGGCGGCCACCCAGGAGGTCGCCGAGGCCGCCGCCGAGCGGATCGCCGCCGAGGTCCGGCTCGCCAGCCCGGCGGTGCCCTCGTCCTAGCCGGACAGCCCCTCGGCGTCAGCAGTCTGTGTGACGGGCGTGTCGTGTCCGGGCGCGATGGGGGCCGCGTACCGCGAATGGCCCCACACCGCTGGCTCGCGACTTAGGCTTGCGCGGGAAGCTGCAGAAATCCTCGAGCTCCCGCCGGGCCTTCGTGCTCGGCGTCGGCCTCGGCCTGACCAGCAGCCGCACGTGCTGCACGGTTGTTCCGCGACGGCCCAAGACAAGGTCGGCCGCGTGCTCCAACGGTGAACGCAGGTGCCAGTCGTGCGTCCGCGAAGCCGGTCCCACCGCGCCTGGGAGGCACGAAATGAGCGAACCGATCAGCCCGGACCCGGTGCGCGAATGGCGCCCCGACCACGTGCCGGTCTACGTGTCCAACGGCCTGATCGGGCTGCGGTTCGAGGTGGCGCCGCTGCGTGGCGTGGCGACGGTCAACGGCTTCGTCGGGGCCGACCCCCGCGACAAGGTGGAGTCCCTCCTGCCCATCCCGTACCCGCTGGTCGGCGACGTGTCGGTCGACGGGACCCCGATCTCGTCGGTTCCGTTGGGGGCACTCCTGCGCGAGCAACGGTACGACTTCGCCCGCGGCGAGGTGCACACCGCGTTGACCTTCACCACCGGCGGCGTACGCGCTGACATCGACATCCTCACCGTCTGCAACAAGGCGTGCCCGACTATCGCCATGCAGGAGGTGACCGTCCGGGTCGACGGCCGTTGCGAGCTTGAGCTGACCGCTGGCGTGGACGCCGGCGGGCCCCTGGGCATCCCGTTCCTGGTCGAGCTGGGCTCGGGCGGCCGGTACGGGTCCGCGGACGGCGTGCTGGGCTGGCGCGGGCCGGGCGACGTGTCCTCCTGCGGCATCACCTGGGCGACCGAGTTGGCCGGCGCCGAGGGCTGCACCCCGGAGTTCCGACACACCGTCACGGGCCGCACGGCGACCGCCTACCGGGTCACCGCGCGGCCCGGGCGGGAGTACCGGCTGCGCCAGCTCACCAGCGTGGTGACCGACGCCTTCCACTGGGAGCCGCATCTGCACGCCGTCCGGATGCTCGACGACGCGCGGCAGCGCGGCTTCGAAGCGCTGCTCGCCGAGCACGCCGAGCGGTGGGCGCAGTTATGGCGTGGCCGCATCGAGTTGCTCGGCGCCCCGAGTCGGTGGCAGGCGCTGACCGACGCGGCGTTCTTCTACCTGCACACCTCCGTGCACCGCGCGTCGCCGAGCCACACCTCACCGTTCGGCATGGCGTACTGGCCGGACTATCACTACTACCGCGGCCACGTGATGTGGGACATCGAGACCTTCGCGGTGCCGGCCCTGCTGCTGACCCAACCGGACACGGCGCGGTCACTGCTGGGCTACCGCCGTTCCCGCCTCGGCGGTGCGCGTTCCAACGCCGAGGCGCAGGGATACGCGGGGGCGCAGTTCCCGTGGGAGAGCGGCCCCCGCACCGGCCAGGAGGCCACCCCGATGGGCGGGGAGGCCCCGACCACCGAGCACCACGTCAGCGCGGACGTGGCGCTGGCATTGGCCCGGTACGTGCATGCCACCGGGGATGACGAATTCGCTCGCGAGGCGGCCTGGCCGGTGCTGTTCGAAATCGCCCGGTGGGTGGCCAGCCGCGTGCGGCACACCGGGCGGGGCTACGAGATCCAGCGGGTGCAGGGGATCGCCGAGACCGGTGGACCGGTGGACAACAACGCCTTCGTCAACATGTCGGCGGCGATGGCGCTGCGCGAGGCGGCAGCTCTCGGCCCTGCGCTGGGCTTGCGCGTGAACGATGTGTGGGCCCGCATCGCCGACAACCTCGTGCTGCCGCGGAACGAGGACGGCGCGATCATCAACCACGACGACTACCGACCGGACGAGCCGAAGGGATCCACCCCGGAGGCCGCCGCCGGGATCTTCCCCGGCGGCTATCCGGTCGATCCGGAGACGGAACGGCGCACCTTTTCCGCGGCGGTGGACAACGTCGACGGGTACCTGGGCTCGCCCATGCTCTCGGCCATGACCGGTGTATATGCGGCACGCCTGGGGGAACGGGACCGGGCGCTCGAGCTGTACGAGCGCGGCTTCGCCGAGTTCGTGGCCCAGCCATACTGCGTCGTCACCGAGTACAGCCCGTCGGTCTACCCGGACCTCCCACGCGCCGGGCCGTTCATCGCCAACCTCGGCGGCTTCCTGACCGGCTGCCTGTACGGGCTCACGGGGATGACCCTGCGCGAGGGGGATCCCGCGGGCTGGTGCGACCGACCGGTGACGATGCCGCAGGGCTGGGATGGCGTGCACGTCGAGCGGCTGTGGGTCCGCGGACGCCCGGCGACGCTGACGGCTGTGCACGGTGAGGACCGCGCGAGGCTTGATCTCGCGTGACCGCGCACAGATCCTCGCGCCCTAGCCGGCGGGGGTGCGGAGGGTGGCCTCGGTGCGCTGCCGCAGGGCGGTGAAGTCGACGCCGGCGTCGGCGAGGATGCGGGCCGCCAGCCCGCCGTTCTCGCGAAGCAGGCCGAGCAGGATGTGCTCGGTGCCGATGTGCCGGTGCCCGAGCCGCAGGGCCTCGCGCAGCGACAGTTCCAGCACCTTCTTGGCGCGCGGCGCGAACGGCAGGCGCCAGCCGGGCTCCACGGATCCGCTGGCCCGACCCCGGCGCGCCCCCAGCCACCGGCGCGCCCGGCCGGCCGTACCGGAAAACCGCCGCGACGGCTCGTCGGTGGGCGGCTCGAGGGCGTCCGGCCCGAAGGTGTGCTCCAGCCGGTCGCGGATGGCGGCCAGGTCGATACCGATCGTCCGCAGCGCGGCCGCGTCCGTCTCGCCGAGCGTGCCGGGCGCGTCATCGTGCAGCCGCACGATGGCCGCCTCGACGCCGTCGGCGGTCACCCCGGCGTCGTGCAGTGCCTCGGCGGTGCCGTCGTGCTGCCGGAGCAGCGCGAGCAGAAGGTGCTCGGTGCCGATCCGCCGGTGCCGCAGCCGCCGGGCCGCCGCCTGGGCCTCGACCACGGTCGTCCGGGCCGGTTGGGTGAACCGCTCGAACATCAGGACCTCCCGGAATGCTTCTTGTGAACGGCCTGCTTGCTGACTCCGAGCGCGTCCGCTATCTCCTGCCAGGACCAACCGTTCCGGCGGGCGTTGTCCACCTGCAGTACCTCGAGGGCGTCGGCGAGGCGGTGCAGGGCGACCACGGCCCGCAGCCCGGTGGCGGGGTCGGCACTGCTGGCCGCCGCGGCGACCTCGGACGCGTTCTCCATGCCGTCAACATTAGTTGACACCAAGGACACTGTCAACAGAAGTTGACGCCCTGGCTGTCGAGGGTGGGCGAAGCGACGGCGGGGTCAGGTGGTCGGGCGGAGCCCGTGCAGTCGGGTGACCGCCTCGGCCAGCACCTCGGGGCGCTTGCAGAAGGCGAACCGGATGATCCGCCGCCCGGCCTCGACGTCGTCGTAGAAGACCTGGGTGGGCACCGCCACCACTCCGCACCGGGCCGGCAGCTCCCGGCAGAACTCGATGCCGTCGCGGCCGCCGAGCGCGTCGATCCCGGCCGTGACGAAGTATGTCCCGTCCGGCCGCAGCACCTCGAAGCCGGCCTCTCGCAGGCCGGCCACCAGGCGGTCCCGGCGCTGGAGCTGGCCGGCCAGGAACTCGGTGAAGTAGCTGTCGGGCAGGCCCAGCGCCACCGCCACGGCCGGTTGCAGCGGCGCCCCGCCGGCGAAGGTGAGGAACTGCTTTACCCGGAGGGTCGCCCCGACCAGTGGTGCCGGACCGCTCACCCAGCCGATCTTCCAGCCGGTGCAGGAGAACGTCTTGCCCGCCGAGGAGATCCGTAGCGTGCGCTCGCGCATTCCGGGCAGCGTGGCCAGCGGGATGTGCGGCGCCGCGGCGTCGGGAAACACCAGGTGCTCGTACACCTCGTCGGTGAGCGCCACGGCGTCGTGCTCCTGGCACAGCTCGGCGACCTGCCCGAGTTCCGCGGCCGTGAACACCTTGCCGGTCGGGTTGTGCGGCGAGTTGAGCAGGACCAGCCTGGTCCGCGGCCCGAAGGCGGCACGCAGCGCCGCCGGGTCGAAGCCGTATCGGCCGTCGTCGGTCGGGTGCAGCGTCACCGGCCGGCGGACCGCGCCGGCCAGGGCGATCGACGCCGCGTACGAGTCGTAGTACGGCTCGAAGCAGACGACCTCGTCGCCCGGCTCGCAGAGGGCGAGGATCGCGGCGGCGATCGCCTCCGTGGCGCCCGCGGTGATCAGCACCTCGCCGTCGGGGTCGTAGTCGAGTCCCCAGAACCGGCGCTGGTGAGCGGCCACGGCGGCACGCAGGCCCGGCGTGCCCGGGCCCGGCGGGTACTGGTTCGCCCCGTCCCGGATGGCCGCCGCGGCCGCCGCGAGCATCTCGGGCGGTCCGTCGGTGTCCGGAAAGCCCTGGCCCAGGTTCACGGCGCCGGTGCGGACGGCGAGCGCCGACATCTCCGCGAAGATCGTCGTGCCGAACGGGCGCATCCGAGCGACCAGGGGATCCGATCCGGTCATCGTCACGCCGCCCAGCCTAAGCAGCGATCGCTCGACCGGCTATGGTCGCCAGCCTGGCCCGTGGCCGGCCGGCGTCGGGCGACGAGGTGGGACACACCAACCAAAGGCAGGACTGCGTCGACAACTGACCGATTTGTCACACCCGGTCGGTAAGCGAGCAGAAACGCTGATTGTTTCGGCGGCTTTCGCGCAGGCGTGGTGAGCGAAACTCGGCTAGGCTGCGGGCCATGTGTGGAATCGTGGGGTACGCCGGTGGTCGGCCGGCGCTGGGGATCGTCCTGGACGGGCTGCGGCGACTCGAATATCGCGGCTACGACTCGGCGGGCGTGGCGGTCATCTGCGCCGACGAACTGCTCACCGAGAAGCGCGCCGGCAAGCTGGCCAACCTGGAGAAGGCGCTGCACGAGCGGGTGGCCGAGGACTCCGATTCGCAGCGGTGCGCCCAGGGCGGCGGCATCGACACCGGCACGACGGCCATCGGGCACACCCGGTGGGCGACCCACGGCGGCCCAACCGACCGGAACGCCCACCCGCACACCGACCCCGCCGGCCGGGTCGCGGTCATCCACAACGGCATCATCGAGAACTTCGGCAAGCTGCGGGCGGAACTCGAGGCCGACGGGGTCGTCTTCAGCAGCGACACCGACACCGAGTGCGCCGCGCACCTGCTCGCCGGGGCGCTGGCCCGGCTGCGCGCCGACGGTGAGCAGGACGGACCGCGCCTGCTGGCCGAGGCGATGCGCGAGGTGAGCCGGCGGCTGGAGGGCGCGTTCACCCTGCTCGCCGTCGACTCGGCGGTGCCCGGGGCGGTGGTCGGGGCGCGTCGCAACTCCCCCCTGGTGGTCGGCCGGGGCGCGGGGGAGAACTACCTGGCCAGCGACGTGGCGGCGTTCATCGAGCACACCCGGGAGGCCATCGAGCTGGGTCAGGACCAGGTCGTGCTGATCACGGCCGACGAGATCGAGATCACCGACTTCGACGGGCAGCCCGCCACGGGCAAGGACTTCCACATCGACTGGGACGCCTCGGCCGCCGAGAAGGGCGGCTACGACTGGTTCATGCTCAAGGAGATCGAGGAGCAGCCGGCCGCCATCGCCGACACGCTGCTGGGCCGGCTCACCGAGAACGGCGAGATCATGCTGGACGAGGTGCGGCTGAGCGACCAGGACCTGCGCGACGTGGACAAGGTGTTCATCGTGGCCTGCGGCACGTCCTATCACGCCGGGCTGGTGGCGAAGTATGCCATCGAGCACTGGACGAGGATCCCCTGCGAGGTCGAGCTGGCCAGCGAATTCCGCTATCGCGACCCGGTGCTCGACCGGTCGACGCTGGTGGTGGTGATCTCGCAGTCCGGCGAGACCATGGACACCCTGATGGCGCTGCGGCACGCCAAGGAGCAGAAGGCCCGGGTCCTGGCCATCTGCAACACCAACGGCTCGACCATCCCGCGCGAGTCCGACGCCGTGCTCTACACCCACGGCGGCCCCGAGATCGCGGTGGCGTCGACCAAGGCCTTCCTCACCCAGGTCGTGGCCTGCTATCTGATCGGCCTGCACCTGGCCCAGGTGCGCGGCATCAAGTACGCCGACGAGGTGAGCGCCGTGGTCGAGCAGCTCAACCAGGTGCCGGGCAAGCTGCGCGACCTGCTCGAGCGGATCGAGCCGGTACGCGAGCTGGGCCGGGACCTCAAGGACGCGCGGACGGTGCTGTTCATCGGGCGGCACGTCGGCTACCCGGTGGCGCTGGAGGGGGCGCTCAAGCTCAAGGAGCTCGCCTACATGCACGCCGAGGGCTTCGCGGCGGGCGAGCTCAAGCACGGCCCGATCTCGCTCATCGACCAGGGCACCCCGGTCGTCTGCGTGGTGCCCTCCCCGGCCGGCCGCGGCATGCTGCACGACAAGATCGTGTCGAACATCCAGGAGGTGCGTGCGCGCGGCGCCCGGACCATCGTCATCGCCGAGGAGGGTGATGAGGCCGTGCTCCCGTACGCGGATCACGTGATCCCCGTGCCGCGCACCCCCACGCTGCTGGCGCCGCTGCTCACCACCGTGCCGTTGCAGGTGCTGGCCGCGGAGATCGCCGCCGCCCGCGGGCACGACGTGGACCAGCCGCGGAACCTCGCCAAGTCGGTGACCGTGGAGTGAGCCGGGCGCGCCGGCGCCGCCCAGCCGCGACGCGGGGGCTCGGCGTGCCGGGAACGACGCGGGGGCTCGGCGTGCCGGGAACGGCGCGGGGGCTCGGCGTGCCGGGAACGGCGCGAGGGCTCGGCGTGCCGGGAACGGCGCGGGCTGGCCCCTCACGGGTGGCCGCCGAGGACGATCCGGGCCATCCCGTCCAGCGCCGGGTTGCCGGCGTCCCAGTAGCCGCCGTGCCCATGCGGCGTGCCGGCGAAGACGCCCGCGCCGAAGGCCGGGTCCACCGGGTTCCGCCCGAACCACAGCTCCCGGCCCGGGGCGGCCAGCGCCCACCCCGGCGGTAGGTCCGGCGGACCAACCGGGCGGAGCGCGTCGCCGAGCAGGCCGGCCGGTCGCCGCGCGGCGTACTGGATCGGGTCGTCGCCGGCCGTGGTCGCCCAGACCCGGCCGGCCGGCAGCCCGAGGTCGGCGGCGTGCTCGACGCCCACTCCGGGCGAGCCCACCAGCACCAGCGCGTCGGCGGCGAAGCCGGGCAGCCGCGCGGTCGAGCCGACCACCAGCGAGCCGTAGCTGTGGCCCAGCACGGTCAGCCGGACCGGACCGCCGTCGTGGCCGGCCCGCAGCCCGGCCACGAACCGGTGCAGCCCCGGCGCCGCCGTGTCCGCCGGGGCTCGCCGGGCGGCCTCGTCGAGGAAGTCCGGCGCGTCGTAATCCAGCCACAGCACCCCGGCGGCGCCGTCGGCCGGCGCCAGTTCGGCGCACCGGTCCACGACCCGCTCGACCCGGCTCAGCTCACCGGCCGCGTCGGCCAGGTCGGCGGTCATCCCGGGAACGTAGGTGAGCACGGTGTCGGCCGCGTCCGGATCGCCCACGGCCACCACGGCGCGCCCGTCGGCCGAGGCGTCGAGGCCGAGCAGGTAGGCCCGCCGACCCGGCGCGGCCAGCCGGGTGGACAGCGCGTCGAGGCCGGCCAGCGACCGGGACAGGCGGCTCAGCTCGACGGCCACCCAGGGCGGCCGATGTCCGGTCAGCAGCCGGAGGCGGCGGGTCAGCAGTTCGGCTCGCAACGCGCCCAGCAGCAGCCGGTTGGCCCGGTCCCGGACCGCCGCGGGCAGCCCGTCGAGCCGGCCGACCAGCGCCGGCGCCCGGGCCACGAACCAGGCCCGCGCGGCGTCGCCCAGACCGTCCCACCAGCGGCATACGGCGGCGGGTGCGGCGCCCGGCGCGGGCGCACCGGCCGGCGCGTCCGCGGGCAGCTCCGGGCCCGTGCGGCGGGCGAGCGCCGTCAGCCGGCCGGCCGTCTCGGCATCCGCGTCGCCGGCCAGGGTGAGCGCGGCGCGGATCTGCTCGACCGCCCGGGCCCGGCCCGGTTCCGCCCCGGTCGGCGCGGCCGGCCCGAACGACACCGCGCCCCGCGGGTCCACGGCCAGCCCTTCGCCCTCGGCCGCCGACACGGCCGTGCCGAGCAGCGCCCTGGCCCGGTCCAGCCGGTCCGCGAACCGGCTGAGCAGCTGGTCGGCCTCCAGCAGCGCCGGTCGACCGTCGGACATCGCCCGGCCCAGCCCGTCGAGCCGGCCCAGCGCGGCGCGTCCGGCCGGACCGGTCCAGTCACCGGCCAGCCGCCGGCCGACGCTGGCCAGCTCCGCCTCGCGGCGATCCAGGGTCCCCACCCCGGCCCGCCAGTCCCCGGCGGCCGCCCGCCAGGCGTCCGGGTCGGCGGCCCAGAGCTGGGCGTAACGGATCATCGCCGCTGCGCCAGCCGGGCCGCCGCGCGCTCGTCGGCCCGGTCGTAGCCGTCGGCCGCGGCGCGCAGCGCGTCGGCCGTGCCACCGACCCGGGCCGCCAGCCCGGCCAGCCAGTCCCGCACCGCGGCCTCCAGCCCGGCCAGCGCGGTCGCGGTGGCCCAGCCCGGGGCCGGAACCGGCGGGGGCGCTCCCGGCGGCCCGGACCGCAGCCGCGCCGAGACGCCGACCAGGTCGACGGCGGCGTCCCGCACCGCGCCGGTGCGTACCGAGATGGGGTCGTCGGTCATGCGCTCCTCCAGGTGCCCGTACGTCGATGCGGGTCCGACGCTAGGCGCCCGGACGGGCGGCCGGGCGGCCCTGTGGACGAGCGGACCGGTCGGCACCCCACGGCCATCCACAGGGCTTGCGGGGGCTGGCGCCGCCGCGCTACCGTCCGCCGCCCCGGTCGCCGGCAGGGGTTCCCGGGACGGGTCCGGGGCGGGCGGGTCCGGGCCGCTAGGGTGAGGTGGTGATCGTGGCAGTCGGTATCGACGTGGTTCTCGTCGATCGCTTCGCCCGTGCCCTGGCCCGGACGCCGCTGCTGGGCGACCGGCTCTTCACCGAGGCGGAACGGACCACCGGCTCGGGCAATCCGCGCTCCCCGGAGTCGCTGGCCGCGCGGTTCGCCGCCAAGGAGGCGGTGGCCAAGGCGCTCGGCGCGCCGGCCGGGCTGCGCTGGCACGACTGCGAGGTGGTCGCCGACCCGGACGGTCGGCCCTGGCTGACCGTCTCCGGCACGGTGGCCGCCGCGGCCACCGAACGCGGCGTCAACCGCTGGCACCTCTCGCTCTCGCACGATGGCGGGATCGCCTCTGCCATGGTGGTGGCGGAGCGATGAGGGCCGCCTGGCGGGTCGCCGACGTACGCGCGGCGGAACGGGCCCTGCTCGCCACCGTGCCACCGGACACCCTCATGCACCGGGCCGCCGCCGGGCTGGCCCGGCGGTGTGCGCTGCTGCTGGCCGAGCGCGGCGGGGTCTACGGGTCCCGGGTCCTGCTGCTGGTCGGGTCGGGTGACAACGGGGGCGACGCGCTGTTCGCCGGGGCCCTGCTGGCCGGCCGCGGCGTCGCGGTGTCGGCGCTGCTGCTCCGCCCCGACCGGACGCACCCGGCCGGGCTGGCCGCGCTGCGGGCCGCCGGCGGTCGGCCGGTCGCGGACCTGCCGGACCGGGCCGACCTGGTGCTGGACGGCATCGTCGGGATCGGTGGGCACGGCGGGCTGCGGGACGACGCCGCCCGGCTGGTGGCCGGGCTGGCCGGCCTGGTGGACCGGGACGGCGCCCGCCCGCCCGTGGTGGCCGTCGACGTCCCCAGCGGCGTCGAGGTGGACAGCGGGGACGTGCCGGACGACGGGGACGGTGCGCCGGCGGCCGTGACCGCGGACGTGACGGTGACGTTCGGCTGCCACAAGCCGGCCCTGGTGGTGGGACCGGCGGCCGCACGTGCCGGCGAGGTCGAGCTGGTGGACATCGGGCTGGGCCCGTGGCTGCGCGCCGAGCCCGCGCTGCGGGTCCCGGAGTGGGCCGACATCCTCGACTGGTGGCCCGAGCTGACGGCCTCGTCCGAGAAGTACAACCGGGGCGTGGTGGGCGTGGCCACCGGGTCGGCCACCTATCCCGGCGCGGCCGTGCTCTCGGTCGCCGGCGCGCTGGCCGGGCCGACCGGCCTGGTCCGGTACGCCGGCGGCGCCAAGGCCGAGGTGCTGCACCACCACCCGTCGGTGATCGCCACCGAGCGGGTGGCCGACGCGGGCCGGGTGCAGGCCTGGGTCTGCGGCTCCGGGCTCGGCTCGGGCGACGACGCGAGCGCGGCGCTGCGTACCGTGCTCGCGGCGCCGGTCCCGGTCGTGCTGGACGCCGACGGGCTGAGCCTGCTGGCCGACGATTCGGGCCCGGACCGGCTGCGGGACCGGGACGCCCCGACGGTGGTCACCCCGCACGACCGGGAGTTCCGCCGGCTCGCCGGCGAGCCGCCCGGCGCGGACCGGGTGGCCGCCGCGCACCGGCTGGCGGCCCGGCTGAACGTCGTGGTCCTGCTCAAGGGCGACCGCACGGTCGTGGCCACCCCGGACGGCCGGGCGTACGCCAACCCCACCGGCACCCCGGCGCTGGCCACCGGCGGCACCGGGGACGTGCTGTCCGGCCTGCTCGGCTCGCTGCTGGCCGCCGGGCTGGCGCCGGAGCGGGCCGCCGTGGCCGCGGCGTACCTGCACGGGCTGGCCGGCCGGACGGCGGCCCGGCGCGGCCCGGTGACCGCGCCCGACGTGGCCGCCGCGCTGGCCGACGTGGTGCCCTCGGCCGTGCCGAGCGCTGGATAGGCTGGGTGCATGTGGCAGGCTGAGGTGCGGGTCGATCTTGACGCGATCCGGGAGAACGTGGCCCGGTTGCGCGCCGGCACCACGGCCGAGGTGATGGCGGTGGTCAAAGGCGACGGGTACGGCCACGGCATGCTGCCGGCGGCCCGGGCGGCGCTCGACGGCGGCGCCACCTGGCTGGGGGTTTGCACCCTCGACGAGGCCCTCACGCTGCGCCGGGAGGGCGTCACCGCGCCCGTGCTGGCCTGGCTGCTGGCTCCCGGGCTGCCGCTGCACGAAGGCGTCGAAGCGGACATCGACCTCAATGCCGCCAGCACCGACCAGCTCGCCGAGCTGGTGGCGGCGGCCGATCGGGCCGGCAGGCCGGCCCGGGCGCACCTGAAGATCGACACCGGGTTGTCCCGCGGCGGCGCCACCGCGGCCGACTGGCCGGCGCTGGTCGAGGCCGCCGCGAAGGCCCAGGCCGCGGGCTCGGTCGAGGTGGTCGGGGTGTGGAGCCATTTCGTGTACGCGGACGCGCCCGGCCACCCGACCATCGACCGGCAGCTGGCGGCGTTCCACGAGGCGCTGGCGGTGGCCGAACGGGCCGGGTTGCGGCCCCGCTACCGGCACCTGGCCAACTCGGCGGCCACGCTGACCCGCCCGGACACCCACTTCGACCTGGTCCGGCCGGGCATCGCGGTCTACGGGCTGTCCCCGGTGGCCGGCGATACGTACGGGCTGCGGCCCGCGATGACCGCCCGGGCCCGGGTGATCGTGGTGAAGCGGGTGCCGGCCGGCACGGGCGTCTCGTACGGGCACACCTACCACACGGAGCGGGAGACGACGCTGGCCGTGGTGCCGCTCGGCTACGCCGACGGGGTGCCCCGGCACGCCTCGAACGCCGGCCCGGTGCGGTTGGCCGGCCGGAACCGTACCGTGGCCGGGCGGGTCTGCATGGACCAGATCGTGCTGGACTGCGGCGACGACCCAGTGGCCGCCGGCGACGTGGCGACGCTGTTCGGCAGCGGCGCCGACGGGGAGCCGACGGCCGACGACTGGGCGGCCGCGGTGGGCACCATCAACTACGAGATCGTCACCCGGTTCGGCAGCCCCCGGGTGCCCCGGGTCTACGACGGGCTCCGGGCGTGACCGGCGCCGACCAGCAGCCGGCCGGCGTCGCGCAACGGACCGTCGGGGCGGCGCAGCGGGCCGCAGAGGCGGGTCAGCGGGTCGCCGAGACGGGACAGCGCGGACGGCCGCGATCCGGGATCCCCGCCCCCCGCTCCGCGGTCCGGGTGGCCGGGATGGTGGGCGCCGCCGTGGGCGTGGCCGCGGCCGGGATGGCCGCGGGCATCGCCGCGGAACGGGCGGTGGTACGCCGCTCCAAGCGCGGCGCCGACCCGTACGCGGACGAGGTCTTCGGCCCGCAGGCCCGGGACGAGGAGCTGTCGGTCGAGTTGCCGGACGGCACCGACCTGCACGTGGAGATCGTGCATCCGCGGCAGCCCGACGCGGCCCGGCCGACCCTGGTCTTCGTGCACGGCTTCTGCCTGGACATGGGGACCTTCCACTTCCAGCGCACGGCCCTCGCCCGGCGCGGCGACCACCGGATGGTCTTTTACGACCAGCCCGGCCACGGCCGGTCCGGCTCGCTGCAGACCGGCGAGTACGACCTGGCCCGCCTCGGCGACGCCCTGCAGGAGGTGATCAGCCGGACGGCGCCGGCCGGGCCGCTGGTGCTGATCGGCCATTCGATGGGCGGGATGACCATCATGGCGCTGGCCGAGCGGCATCCCGAGCTGTTCGGGGACCGGGTGGTCGGCACGGTGCTGATGGCCACCTCGGCCGGCCGGCTGCGGCAGAGCCGGCTGGGCCTGCCGGCCGTGCTGGGCAAGGCGGGGGCGCCGCTGCTCGGCCGCGCGGGCGTTCCGTTGCTGCCGGTCCTGGACAATGCCACCCGACTCACCGGAGGCGTCTTCGACCGGGCCCGCCGGGCCACCTCCAACGTGGCCTGGCTGCTCACTCGCCGGTACGGCTTCGGCACCGACCGGCCGAGCCCGGCGCTCGTCTCCTATGTGGAGGAGATGAACAGCCACACCACCACCGAGACGGTGGCGCGCTACCTGCGTACCCTTTACATGCACTCCCGCTACCCGGCGCTGGCGGCGCTGGCCGGCGCCCCGGCTCTGGTGATCGTGGGTGACAAGGATGTGATCACGCCGCCCGAGCAGTCCGCGGAGATCGTCCGCCGGCTGCCGGACGCCGAGTTCGTCACGGTGCCGGACAGCGGTCACGTGGTGATGCTCGAGCACGCGGACGTCGTGAACGCCGCCCTGCTGGACTTCCTGGACAGGTTGGAGAAGTGAACCGTACGGTGCGGACATTGCCCACGGTCGAGGACACCCACGCGTACGGTCGGGCGCTGGCCGGCCGGCTGCGGGCCGGCGACCTGCTGGTCCTCACCGGCCCGCTCGGCGCCGGCAAGACGGCGCTGGTCCGCGGGATCGGCGCGGGGCTGGGGGTGGCCGGCGAGGTGACCTCGCCGACCTTCGTGATCGCCCGGGTGCACCGGCCGGACCCGGCGCGTGGCGGCCGGGTCGCGCTGGTGCACGCCGACGCGTACCGGCTGGGCGACGCGGCCGACCCGCGGGCCGAGATCGACGACCTCGACCTGGACGCCTCGATGGACGAGGCGGTCACCGTGGTCGAGTGGGGCGAGGGGATGGTCGAGCAGCTGGGCGACGCGCACCTGCGGGTCCGGATCGACCGGCGCGACGACGACATCCGGCTGGTGGAGCTCGAACCGGTCGGCGGCGACTGGGCGGCCCGGTTGGCCGGGATGGACTGAGCCGAGGCGGAGGCCGGCGTCGGGCGCAGTGTCGTAGCCCCGCCGTAGCCTCCGGCATGTCCCGGACCCGCCCGACCGCCCCGCTGATCCGACCGGAGAACCTCGCCGATGACCACTGCCGTTCCGGCACTCGACCTGCCCGCGCTGCTGCCCGCCTCCTGGCGGGCGGCGCTGGCGCCGCACCTGGACCCGGCCGGCACGGCCGAGCTCGGCGAGTTCGTGGCCCGGGAGTACGCCACCCGCCGCGTCTACCCGCCGGTGGAGGACCTCTTCGCCGCCTACCGGCGTTGCGCGCCGGAGGACTGCCGGGTGCTCCTGCTCGGGCAGGATCCCTACCACCGGCCGGGGCAGGCGCACGGGTTGAGCTTCAGCGTGCGGCCCGGCGTACGCGTTCCGCCGTCGCTGCGGAACGTCTTCCGGGAGCTGGCCGCCGACCTGGGGGTGACGCCGCCCACCGGCGGCGACCTCACCGGCTGGGCCGCGCAGGGGGTGCTGCTGCTCAACTCGGTGCTGACCGTCCGGGAGGGCAGCCCCAACTCGCACGCCGGGCACGGCTGGGAGGCGTTCACCGACGCCACGATCCGGGCCCTGGACGCCCGCGACCAGCGGATCGTCTTCCTGCTGTGGGGCGGCTACGCCCGGCGCAAGCGCGGGCTCATCACCAACCCGGGGCACGTGGTGCTGGAGGCCGGGCATCCCAGCCCGCTCAACCCGCGTGGCTTCCTGGGCTGCCGGGCGTTCAGCGCCACCAACAAGGCCCTCGCCGACGCCGGCCGGCCCACCATCGACTGGACCCGGTCAGCCGGCTGACCCCGCCCGGTCCGACGCGGCCGGCGTTGGTTCCTCGGCCGACGTGGCCGGCGTTGGCTCCTCGGGCAGTGCGGCCGATTTCTGCCCCTGGTCCGGCGCGTGCTGCTCGCGGTAGCGCCGCAGCAGCGCCGCGACCGCGGGATCGGCGATCTGCAGCGGGGCGAGCGGGACGACCCGGTAGGTCGTCGCCCCGTGGCGTACCTCGATCGGTTTGGGCAGCCGTCAATCGACTTCGGCGTCCAGCGGCTCGACACCGACGGTCAGCTGACTGCCGAGGACGGCGAGCAGCCGGCCCACCATGGCGAGGCTGGGTGAGCGGTCGCCGGTCTCGACCCGTGCCACCGTCGCCTGGCTGACGCCCGCGCGAGCGGCGAGCTGGGCCTGGGTCAGCCGGTGCAGCTCACGCTCGCGCCGCAGCGTGGTTCCGATGATCTTCTGGAGTCGGTCCGCCATCCGGTCAGGATGCGCCCGGACCGGCGGGAGCCATACCACCCAGTCATATCTATGACTGGGTGGTATGGCTCCCGCCGAGAAGCTCGATTCCCCCATGGTCACGCCGCATGGCGATCGCCCGGGTCGACGTGATCGATCGCCGGTCGCATGCCGGTGTCGACCGTCGGGTCAGGCGCGGGGCCGACCGTCGGTGCTGGGTGCCGGGTAACGGCGAGCGCCGATCCGGTGGGAGCTAGGGTTCTTCTCGTGCTCGTACTCGTGGTGGATTCGTCGACCCCGGCCGTCACGGCGGCGCTGGCCGAGCTGCCCGCGGGCCCCTCCTGGCCCGTCGACCCGGCGGCGGTCGGTGACCCGGCGGCTGCCGGTGTGCCGAGCGGTGGCGAGGTGGTGATCCGGGCCGAACGGCGGACCGTCGACGCCCGCGCCCATGGCGAGCTGCTGGCGCCGGAGATCGAGGCGGTCCTCGCCGAGGTGGACGCGCGGCCGGCGGACCTGCGGGCGATCGTGGCGGGCACCGGGCCGGGACCGTTCACCGGCCTGCGGGTCGGGCTGGTCACGGCCGCGACCATGGGCCAGGTGCTGAACATCCCGACGTACGGGGTCTGCTCGCTGGACGCGATCGGCCGGGCCGCCGCGGCCGGCCAGCCCGTGTTGGTGGCGAGCGACGCCCGGCGCCGGGAGATCTACTGGGCGGTCTATGACGGGGTGGGGATCCGGCTGGCCGGCCCCGAGGTGGGCCCCGCGGAGGCGGCCGTCGACGCGGCCCGCGAGCTGGGCGCGGTGGCCGCGGTGGGTGAGGGAGCGCACCGGTACGCCGACCGGATCGACCTCCCGCTGCTGGCCGACCCCCGATTCCCGCCGACCCTGGCGCTCGGCGAGCTGGCCGTCGCGCGGCTCAGGTCCGGGGCGTCCACCGAGCCGCTCACGCCGCTCTACCTGCGCCGCCCGGACGCGGTGGCGGCCACCGCGCGCAAGCCGGTGCTGCCCTGAGAAGCCCCGCGGAGATGACAACCGCGCCCAGCGACGCCGTCCGCATCCTGCCGATGCGGTGGTGGCACATCGAGGACATCCTGCCGATCGAGGACGACGCGTTCGGCGCCGACCGGTGGTCGCCGGCGATGTTCTGGAACGAACTGGCGAACCGTCACCACTACCTGATCGCCGTGGAGCCGCCCACCGGGCGGCTGGTGGGCTACGCGGGCCTGGCGCTGCAGCCCCCCAGCGAGGCGTGGGTGCAGAGCATCGCGGTGCGCCGGGACAGCCGGCGCTCGGGGGTGGGCCGGGCGCTGCTGACCGAGCTGCTGCGGGTCGCCCAGGACGCGGGCGCCCGCAGCGTGCTGCTGGAGGTGGCCGTCGACAACGCGCCGGCCCAGCGGCTGTACGCGGCGTACGGCTTCGAGCCGCTCGGCATCCGGCGCGGCTACTACCAATCGAGCAACACCGACGCGCTGGTGATGGAGCGACATGGCTGACGAACCGCTGATCCTCGGCATCGAGACGTCCTGCGACGAGACCGGCGTGGGCATCGTCCGCGGGCACACCCTGCTGGCCGATGCGATCGCCTCCAGCGTCGAGGAGCACGCCCGGTTCGGCGGGGTGGTGCCGGAGGTGGCCAGCCGGGCACACCTGGAGGCGATCGTGCCCACCATGCGGCGCGCGCTGGCCGAGGCCGGGGTCACGATCGCCGACATCGACGCGATCGCGGTCACCGCCGGCCCGGGCCTGGCCGGCGCCCTGCTGGTGGGGGTGGCCGCCGCCAAGGGCTACGCGCTGGCGGCCGAGAAGCCCGTGTACGGCGTCAACCATCTCGCCGCGCACGTGGCCGTGGACACGCTGGAGCACGGGCCGCTGCCGGAGCCGGCCGTGGCGCTGCTGGTGTCGGGCGGCCACTCGTCGCTGCTGCTCGTCGACGACCTGGCCCGCGGCGTGACCCCGCTGGGCGCCACCATCGACGACGCGGCCGGCGAGGCGTTCGACAAGGTGGCCCGGCTGCTCGGGCTGCCGTTCCCCGGCGGGCCGCCGATCGACCGGGAGGCCCGGGCCGGCGACCCGGCGGCGATCGCCTTCCCGCGCGGGCTCACCGCGCCGAAGGACCTGGCCGCGCACCGGTTCGACTTTTCGTTCTCCGGTCTCAAGACCGCGGTGGCGCGTTGGGTCGAGGCCCGGCAGCGGGCCGGCGAGCCGGTGCCGGTGGCCGACGTGGCCGCGTCCTTCCAGGAGGCCGTCTGCGACGTGCTGGCCACCAAGGCGATCGACGCGTGCCGGACGAACGGCGTGGAGACCCTGGTGATCGGCGGCGGCGTGGCGGCCAACTCGCGGCTGCGGGCGGTGGCGCAGGAGCGGGCCGCCCGGTACGGCATCCGGGTCCGGGTGCCGCGGCCGAAGCTGTGTACCGACAACGGCGCCATGGTGGCCGCCCTCGGCGCGCACCTGGTGGCCGCGAACGTGGCGCCGAGCCGGCTCGACCTGCCGGCCGACAGCGCGCTGCCGTTGACCGTGGTCAGCGTGTAGGAGGACGACCGGATGATCGTACGGATGTGGGAGGCGCGGGCCGAGCCGAAGGGGTTCGCCGACCTCATCGACTGGGTCTGCGACGTGGCGCTGCCCGAGTTCGAGCACGATCCGCGGCACGCGGGCAGCGAGGTGTTCACCTCGACCGACGAGCGCGTGGTGGTGATCTCCCGGTGGCGGGGCGACCCCCGGCCGCTGCCGGAGCCGCCCGCGCGCCTGCTGGCCCGCCCGCCGCACGAGTGGGACTTCACCCCGGTCGACCGGTGAGGAAGGGCCCCCTTTTATCGTTTCCGGTATAGGAAGGGTCCCCTCCTAACCGGGATCGCCTGCTCGGGGCTAAATCGGTGGCGACCGGCAGGTTCGGTTCGTACCGTCCGAGGGGTGCGCGCCCTCCCCGTCGCCGATCCCGGCGTACCCGATGCCCGGTCCCCGCTCCGGCTGCTGTGCTGGCTGGCGGCCCGGGCCTGGCCGTCGCTGGTCGCCGGCATCGTCTTCGGCGTCGTCTGGACGGTGAGCCAGGCGCTCATGCCGGCCGCCCTCGGCCGGGCGGTCGACGGCATCGCGGCCGGGGACGAGGCCGGCCTGCTGCGGTGGAGCGTGGTGCTGCTCGTACTGGGGCTCGTCCAGGCCGGCACGGGCATCCTCCGGCACCGGATGGCGGTCTACAACTGGCTGTCCGCCGCGTACCGGGTGGTGCAGGCGACCATCGACCAGGCGAACCGGGTCGGCGCCACCCTGCCGCGGCGGATGGCCGCGGGCGAGGTGGTCAGCATCGGCACCTCCGACATCAGCCACGTGGGCGGCGCGCTGGAGATCACCGCGCGGGGCACCGGCGCGGTGGTGGCGATCGGCACGGTCACCGCGATCCTGCTGCACACCTCGGTCCGGCTGGGCCTGGTGGTGCTGCTCGGCGTGCCGCTGCTGCTGGCCGTCGTGAGCCTGCTGATCCGTCCGCTGCACCGCCGGCAGAAGGCGTACCGGGACCAGCAGGCCGCGCTGGCCACCCGGGCCGGGGACATCGTGACCGGCCTGCGGGTGTTGCGCGGCGTCGGCGGAGAGCCGGTGGTCTCGGCCCGGTACGCCCTCCAGTCCCAGCTGCTGCGCGAGCGGGGCGTACGGGTGGCCCGGATCGAGTCGCTGCTCGCGGGTGCGGAGGTCCTGCTGCCCGGGGCGTTCGTCGCGCTGCTCACCTGGTTGGGCGCCCGGTTCGTGCTGCGCGGCGAGATCACACCCGGACAGCTGGTGGCCTTCTACGGGTACGCCGCCTTCCTGGTCAGCCCGCTGCGCGCGATCACCGAGGCCATCGACAAGATCACCAAGGGCCACGTGGCCGCCCGCCGGGTGGTCGAGCTGCTCCGGTTGCGGCCGGAGATCGCCGACCCGGCGGCGCCGGTGACGCCGCCCAGCGGTCCGGGTGAGCTGGTGGACGACCGCTCGGGCCTGGTGCTCCGGCCGGGGCGGTGCACCGGGCTGGTGACCACGCCGGCGGCCGAGGCGGCGCGGCTCGCCGACCGCCTCGGCCGGTACGTCGACAGCGTCGACGGTCAGGACGACGTGACGCTGGACGGCGTACCGCTGCGGGACCTGGAACTGGCGACGGTCCGGCGCCGGATCCTGGTGGCCGACAACGACGCCGTCCTCTTCTCCGGACCGCTGCGCGCGGAGCTGGACCCGCGGGACGAGGCCGGGGACGAGCGGATCATGGCGGCGCTGGTGGCCGCCAGCGCCACCGACATCATCGAGGCGCTGCCCGACGGGCTGTCCGCTCCGGTGGCCGAGCGCGGGCGGGAGTTCTCCGGCGGCCAGCAGCAGCGGCTGCGGCTGGCCCGCGCGCTGGTCGCGGACCCGGAGATCCTCGTGCTGGTGGAGCCGACGAGCGCGGTCGACGCGCACACCGAGGCGCGGGTGGCCGACCGGCTGCGGTCGGCGCGGGCCGGCCGGACCACGCTGGTCTGCACCAGCAGCCCGCTGGTGCTGGACCGGACCGACCACGTGGTGTTCGTCCGGGACGGCCGGGTGGCGGCCGAGGGGAGCCATCGCGAGCTGCTGGCCGGGGTGCCGGCGTACCGCGCCGCGGTGAGCCGGGCCGAGGCCGAGGACGAGCAGGCCGGCGGGGTGGCCCCGCGCCGGGAGACGGCGGAGGTACGGGCATGAGCGGGCAGGCCCTCCCGGTAGCGGACGGCCGGCAGGTGCGACGGTACGCCCGAGCGGTCGTCCGCCGGCATCCCCGGGCGCTCGGGCTGGCGCTCGGCCTGCACGCGCTGGCCGCGATCGCCGGGTTGGCCGCGCCGCGGCTGCTCGGCGACCTGGTCGAGGCGGTGTCCCGGGGCACCGGCACGGTCACCGTGGACTGCATCGCGCTGGCCATTGGCGGCTTCGTGGTGGTCCAGTCGGTGCTCACCCGGTTTGCGTACTTCGCCTCGGCCCGGCTCGGTGAGCGGGTGCTGGCAGAGCTGCGCGAGGAGTTCGTGGACCGGGTGCTCGCCATCCCGCTGTCCACCGTGGAGCGCGCCGGCACGGGCGACCTGCTCACCCGCACCTCCCGGGACGTGTCGGCGCTGTCCCAGACGGTCCGCTTCGCCGTACCGGACACGCTGATCGCGCTGGTCACCATGCTCTTCCTGGTGGGCGCGCTGATCCTGGTTGGGCCGCTGCTGGCGCTGTCCTGCCTGGTGGCCGTGCCGCCGCTGTACGCCGTCATGCGCTGGTACCTGCGCCGGGCGCCGCAGGGCTACCTGCGGGAGAACGCCGCGTACTCGGACGTCACCGACGGGATCAGCGAGACCGTCGACGGGTCGCGCACCACCGAGGCGCTGGGCCAGCAGGCGCGCCGGCGGGCCCGCACCGACGCGGACATCGGACGCTCGTACGCGGCCGAGCGGTACACCCTCTTCCTGCGCTCGGTGGCCTGGCCGGTCTCCGAGGCGAGCTACGTGCTGCCCGTGGTGGTGACCCTGCTGCTGGGCGGCTGGCTGCACCTGCGCGGCTTGGCCACCCTCGGCCAGGTGACCGCGGCGGCCCTGTACGCGCAGCAGCTCATCGAGCCGCTGGACCGGTTGCTGTCCTGGATGGACGAGTTGCAGGTGGGCGGCGCCTCGATGGCCCGGCTGCTCGGCGTGGCCAGGCTGCCCGGCGACGACGACCGCCGGTCCCGCGACGCTGCCGGCAGCGGTGCGGGGGCCGACGCCGGCTCGCGCGGCGGCGGCGGTTCGCGGGATGGCGCCGGTTCGCCGGATGGCGCCGGCTCACGCGGCGGCGCCGGTTCGCGCGGCGGCGCCGGTTCGCGCGATGGTGCCGGCTCCGGCGTCGATGCTGGCAGCGACGCGCCCGGGGGCGCGGAGCCGCGGCCGGCGTCCAGCGCCCGGGCCTCGCTGCAGGCCGAGGAGGTCCGGTACGCGTACCGGGCCGGTCGGGACGTGCTGCACGGGGTGACCCTGCGGCTGCGACCCGGTGAGCGGCTCGCCATGGTGGGCCCGTCCGGTGCTGGCAAGTCAACCCTGGGCCGGCTGCTGGCGGGCATCCACGAGCCGCGGTCCGGCTCGGTCACCGTGGGCGGCGCGTCGCTGCACGAGCTGCCGCTGGCCGACCTGCGCCGGGAGGTGGCGCTGGTCAGCCAGGAGCACCACGTCTTCCTCGGTACGGTGCGGGACAACCTCACGATGGTCCGCCCGGAGGCCACCGAGCGGGAGGTCCGGGAGGCGCTGGCGGCCGTCGACGCCCTGGACTGGGTGCTCGCCCTGCCGGCCGGCCTGGACACCGAGGTGGGCACCGGGCGGCACCAGCTGGGTGCGGCCCAGGCGCAGCAGCTGGCGCTGGCCCGGCTGGTGCTCGCCGATCCGCACACGCTCGTGCTCGACGAGGCCACCTCGCTGATCGACCCGCGCGCCGCCCGACACCTGGAACGGTCCCTGGCCGGGGTGCTGCACGGCCGGACGGTGGTGGCCATCGCGCACCGGCTGTTCTCGGCGCACGACGCGGACCGGGTCGCCGTGGTGGAGGACGGCCGGATCACCGAACTCGGCTCGCACGACGAGCTGGTCGCGGCCGGCGGCTCGTACGCCTCGCTCTGGCGCTCCTGGCACGGCTGACGCGCCTCCCGGGCGTTAGGAAGGGCCCCTTCCTATACAAAAAGCGATAAGAAGGGGCCCTTCCTTGCGGCCGTCAGCGGCGGATCAGGCGGACCGTGGCGACGCCGCCGGCGGCCAGCGCGACGACCAGGACGACCCAGATCATGGTGCTGTTCACCGGGGCGCCCGAGCCGGCGTTGGCGCGGGCCCGGGCGAACATGCCCTCGTTCTGCATGGCGGGGACGGCCGGCGGCGGCAGCTCGGCGTACCGGACCAGGCCGGTGCTCTCCAGCATCTTCATGTGGTTCATCACGAAGATGTTGGCCGCGTCGGCCAGCTTGCGGACGTCCTCGTTCCGGGTGCTGGCCCGGACCGCCCCGATCACCGGGAAGATCTTGCCGTGCGCCGTGCGGAGCCGGGTGACGAAGGTCTGGTCGAACCGGTCACCCTCCGCCTTCTGCATCTCGGTGAGCCAGCCCTGCTGGTCGGGCCGCGGCGTGGGGGGGATCCGTACGCCGAGCTTGTTGGCGGTGTCCACCACCATCTGGTCCAGCTGGACGTGCTGCTTGGCGATCTCGGCCCCGACCTCGCGTACCCGCTGCCGCTTGCCCTTCTCGGCGGCCATCTGGCCGGCGGGCATCTCCCACAGCCCGGCCTGGCGTACCCCGTCGAGCAATGCCTGGTCGGCCGCGTTCAGCTGGGCGGGCGCCGGCTCCGCGGACGCCGCGGACGGCATCAGCGCCAGGCCCGCGGCCAGGCCCGCCAGGGCGGCCGCGACCCACCGGGTCGTCCTCGACGGTCCGGTCCCGGTCCGCGCCCGTCCGTGGGTACGTCGAGACCCTTGCTCCGGCATGCCTGCCACCACCTCTGTGATCCGGGGTTGCGCTCGAAGGGTGGTACGGCGGACGCCGTCGATCCGTTCATCCATGCACGCTTTTTCTCGCGCCCCCCGCCCGCCCCTTTCGGCGATCTTGCACTTTTGGCCCGGGCAAATCATGTCGTAAGCGATATATACGTGGCCCAAAGTGCAAGATCGCCCGGGGAGTCAGTCCTGGGCGGGGATGTCGGCGCCGGGGGGGCGGGATGAGGTTGCCCAGTGCTGCCACCAGGCGGGCTCCGATGGCTCGCCGGCGGCCAGGACGAGGGCATCCATGAGGTCCGCGGGGGTCCGTCTGGCCTCGGCCGGTACGGCGGCGAGCAGCCGGCGGAGCTCGGCGGTGCGCCGCCGGACGATCTCGGCGACCAGGTCCCGCCCGCGGTCGGTGAGGTGCAGCCAGGAGACCCGCCGGTCGTCGGACAGCCGGCGGCGGGCCAGCAGCCCGCGCCGGACCAGCCGGTCGCCGGTCCGGCTCGCGGTCGACGGGTGTACGCCGAGGTCGCCCGCCAGATCCACGGTGCGCCGGGGTCCGGTGGTGGCCAGCAGCACGATCATGCGGTGCTGGGTGAGTGTCAGCTCGACATCCAGCGCCCCCACCGCGACCGCGGTGATGCCGACGACCAGCCGGCTCAGCGCGGAAAGTCCCGCCGTGAGGCGGTCCAGGTCGCCGTCCGGCACGTCCCGGGTCATCGCCGCATCGTCGCATGGCGGCGTCTGTACGGGTGCGGGCGCGGGCCTTGCCAAGAAGTCTTTGCAAGCTTATCTTTGCAAACATGTCTTGGGAAATCGTTCGCCCGGATGCCACCTCGCTGCGCGGGCTGGCGCATCCGTTGCGGGTCAAGATGCTGACGGCGCTCCGTGAGCACGGTCCGGCCACGGCCACCCTGCTGGCCCAGCGGCTCGGCCAGTCCTCTGGAGTGACGAGCTACCACCTGCGACAGCTCGCGCAGCACGGTTTCGTGGTCGAGGATCCCGACCGGGGCGCCGGCCGGGAGCGGTGGTGGAAGGCCGCCCACCGGGGCACCTCGCTGGGCTACGAGGTGAGCCGGGAGGCGCCCGGCGACGTGGAGACCTACCTGCGCGCGGTCGCCGCGCTCTACATCGACCGGATCGACCACTGGCTCAGCGAGTGGCCCGCGTTGCAGGGTGACTGGGACGGCGACTGGGAGGGCACCGGAACACTGAGCGACCAGCGGCTCCGGCTGACCCCGGCCGAGTCGCGTGAGCTCAAGGAGGAGATCCTCGCCCTGGTCGAGCGGTACCGCAAGGACGACCCGGACTCCCCGGCGCCACCCGGCACCGAGCCGGTCATCCTGCAGTGGCAGGTCATGCCGTTCATCCGGGCCGCCGGGCCCGAGGGCGGCGAGCGGGCGGAGGACCGGTCGTGAACCGCCGGGCCGGACTGATCGGGCTGTTCGCGGCCGAGACGGTGTCCCGGATCGGCAGCCGGATGTCGATGGTGGCGCTGCCCTGGTTCGTGCTGGTGCTCACGGGCAGCCCGGCCAAGGCCGGTGTGATGGCCTTCGCCGAGATGCTGCCGTACGTCCTGGGCTGCGCTCTCGGTGGACCGCTGCTGGATCGGGTGGGCGTCCGCCGGGCCAGCATCGCGGCCGACGCCGTCAGCGCGGTGGCGGTGGCCGGCATCCCGCTGCTCTACCGCTCCGGCCACCTGGGCTTCGGCGCCCTGCTGGCGGCCGTGGCGGTGGCCGGGCTGCTGCGGGCCCTCGGCGACACGTCCAAGCAGGCGATCTTCGGTCAGATCGTCCCCGACTCGGGAATGGACCTCACCCGCGCCACCGGGCTGCAGGACGGGCTCAGCCGCCTGTCCGGGATGCTCGGCGCGCCGCTGGCCGGCCTGCTGATCGCGGCCCTGGACGCGCCGACCGTGCTGCTCATCGACGCGGCCACCTTCGCCTTCGGTGCCCTGGTCGTGCTGCTGGCCGTGCCGGCGCGCCGGTCCACATCCGCTCCGGTTGCCGCGCAGGCGTCGGTGGATGGACCGGCGTCGGTGGATGAATCGGCGGCGGCGGGCGGGTCGGCGGGCGCGCCGGCGGAGTCGTACCTCGAGTCGCTGCGGACCGGCTGGCGGTTCATCCGCCGGGAGCGGATCGTGCTGGCCATCAGCATCATGGTGGTGCTGACCAACCTCTTCGACCAGGCTTACTCGGCGGTGCTGGCGCCGGTCTGGGCCCGCGACGTGGTGGGCTCCGCGGCGGCCCTCGGCCTGCTGTTCGGGCTCACCGGCCTGGGCGCCGTGCTCGGCAACCTCGTCTTCGTGGCGATCGCGCCCCGGGTGCCGCGGTGGAGCGTCTTCGCGTTCGGCTTCCTGATCGGCGGGTCGCCGCGGATGTTCGCCACGGCGTTCGCCACCGAGCCCTGGCTCGTCTATCTGGTCACCTTCGCCGGGGGGATCGCCCTGGCCGGGCTCAATCCGATCCTCGGCGCGGTGCTGTACGAGCGGGTGCCGGCGGCGCTGCGGACCCGGGTGCTCGGGATGTCCCAGGCGATGTCCTGGGCCGGCATCCCGCTCGGCGGCCTGCTCGGCGGGGCCCTGGTCACCGCGATCGGACTCCGGGTGAGTCTTGTGGTCTTCGCCGCGGCGTACCTGTTGACCACGCTGTTGCCGTTCGTGGACCGGACCTGGCGCCAGCTCGACGACCGGCCGGCGGCCGGCGGCCTCGGCTCGGCGGAGGGTGATCGGCCGGCGGAGGGCAACCGGCTCGCGGAGGGCGAACCGGCCCACGTTCGATGACCGGGCCTGGGCTGGTGACGGGTCCGCGGAGGCCGACCGGTCCGCGGAGGCCGACCGGTCGGCGAAGGCCGACCGGTCCGCGGAGGGCGACCGGCCGGCGGACGGCCACCGGTCGGCGGACGGCCACCGGTCGGCGGACGGCCACCGGTCGGCGGACGGCCACCGGTCGGCGGACGGCCACCGGCCGGCGCTGCCGGCCGGGAGCGCCCCGCGGGGATGTCCGGGCGTTCCGGTTGACGTATGACTGAGTCACACATAGGTTGAGGGCATGGCCAAGCTGGATACCAAGCTCAAGATCGAGTCCTGGGACGAGCAGCCCTACCGGGAGCTGCCGGACGGCAGCCGGTTCACCCGGGCCGAGGTGACGCTGAGCGGCACCGACGACGCGGTCACGGCGGCCACCTTCGAGGGGCTGATGTTCTATCGGCCGGACGGCACGAGCAGCTACGCGACGCTGATGCGGATCGAGGCCACCCTCGACGGCCGCGCCGGGACGTTCGTGTTGCGCGGCACGGGGACGTACGACGGCACCACGGCCCGCGGCGACTCCGAGGTCGTGCCCGGGTCGGCGACCGGCGACCTGGCCGGGCTCACCGGCGCCGCGACCAGCGCGTCCACCCAGGCCGACTACCCGCACATGCCGCTGACCCTGGAGTACGAGCCGGCGTGACCGAGTTCCCCGACACGCCCGCGGCGGCCGGGGTGGGGAACGTGTTGGGCGCTCTCGCGCTGGTCCTCACCGACCGGACCGCGGCGGCGGCCGCCGAGGCCAGCGACCAGTCGGCCTCGGCGGCCGCGGCGCTCTCCGCGCTGCACCGGTTCCTCGACGGGCCGACCCTGGACCAGCTGCGCCGGGTGCTCGGCCTCACCCCGTCCGGAGCCGTACGGCTGGTCGACCGGCTTGCCGCGGCCGGGCTGGTGACCCGGGGCGCCGGCGGGGACGGGCGGTCCCGGTCGGTCGCGTTGACCGCCGCGGGTCGCGACGCCGCCGAGCGGATCGGGGCGGCCCGCGCCGAGGTGCTGAACGAGGCGCTGGACGGGTTCTCGGCCGCGGATCGGGACCATCTGGGCGCGCTGCTGGGCCGGGTCATGGCCAACGTCGTACGGGCCAAGGACGGCGGGGCGTGGATCTGCCGGCTGTGCGACCTCGCGGCCTGCGGACGGCCCACCGGAGACTGCCCGGCCGCGAACGCGGCGGCCGCCAAGTACGGCCCCCCACCCCGCACGCCCGGATAGCCCGGCCGCTCAGGCGGACAGCGGGGCGGTGGTGGCGTCGGTGAGCCGGATCAGGTCGGCCGGGGCGAGCCGCAGTTGCAGACCCCGCCGGCCGGCCGAGACGTACATCTCCGGCAGGGCCTCGGCGGACGAGTCCAGCACGGTGGGTAGCCGGCGGCGCTGGCCCAGCGGGCTGATGCCGCCGCGGACGTACCCGGTGGTCCGCTCGGCGAGCGCCCGGTCCGCGAGGGCGGCCCGCTTACCGCCGAGGGCGGCCGCCAGCGCCTTGAGGTCCAGTTCGCCGGTCACCGGCACGACCGCGACCGCGAGCGCGCCGTCCACCTCCACCACCAGCGACTTGAAGACCCTGTCCGGCGGTACGCCGAGCGCGGCTGCCACCTCGGCGCCGTAGTGCGGCGTGTCGGCCGGCACGTCGTACGGGTGCACGGTGTGCGGTACGCGTTGCCGGGCCAGCAGCGCGGTCGCCGGCGTTCCCTGTCCCGCCATGGCCACCGACCCTACCGGCCACCGACCCTGCCGGCGCTCGACCCTGCCGGCAGCCCGCCCGGCGCGGGCCGGGCCGGGCGCGACGCCACAGCGGCCCGGCCCGAGCCGCGACGGCGGTGCGACGCGGCAGCGGCCGGGCGCGGCCCGCGACGACGTGGCGCGGATCCGGTTCGACAACGCGCCGGCGCGACGCCACAGCGGCCGGGCGCGGCCCGCGACGACGTGGCGCGGATCCGGTTCGACAACGCGCCGGGGCGACGCCACAGCGGCCCGGCGTGGATCGGTCCGGGCAGCGGGGAGGAACCCGCGCCCGCGCGTGGACGGGCCCGGTCGATCAGGGGCGCGGGTTCACGGGCTGGCCGATCAGCACCGTGGGCGCGCCGGCGACCCGGGTGAGCACCAGGCTGGCGCCCGCCGGCCCGGCCAGCCGCAGGTCCCGGCGGAGCCGCTCGGGGACCAGGGCCGAGCCCCGCTTGAGGATCTCGACCCGGCCGATCCCGCGTTCCCGCAGCAGGGCGCGGAGCCGTTTGAGCGAGAACGGGAGCGTGTCGGTGATCTCCAGGCAGCGGGCGAACGGGGTCGATACGGCGCGGTCGGCGTACACATAGGCGATCTCCGGATCGGCGAGGTTGCCGCCCACGGCCGCCGCGAACTCGGCGACCAGGTGCGCCCGCAGCACCGCGCCGTCGGGGTCGTAAAGGAAGCGGCGGACCGGCCCCACCGGCGCCTCGGCGCCGCCGTCGCCGGTGAGCTGGTAACAGGGGACCCCTGCTATACCGGAGGCGATAACAGGGGGCCCTTCCTTTCCGAGCAGGGTGGCTCGGCGGGGGACCTCGGCGAGCGGGCCGCACCAGAGCGCCGCCTCCACCAGGTCGCCCGCCACGCTCACCCATTCCGCCTCGGCCCCGGTCGGGATCAGCCCGTGGTCGACCCCCGGTGCGACCTTGACCACGGTGCGCGGGATCCGGGCGATCAGGTCGGTGACGAACGTCCACGGCGGCGAGTACGCGTCCGGGTCGAAGATGCGGCCGCCGGTCGAGCGCCGCCGGGCCGGATCGCAGAACGCCGCGTCGAAGCCGGACACGTCGTACCGGAGGGCGTCGCCGTGCTGCACGGTGAACCTGTCGGCCAGCCCGAGCGCGACGGCGTTGGCCGAGGCCACCGCCGCGGTGAGCGGATCGGCCTCCACCCCGTACACCCGGATGCCGTGCCGGGCCGCGGCCAGGCCGTCGGCCCCCAGCCCGCAGCCCAGGTCGACCAGCGTGCGCACCCCGGCCGCGCGCAGCCGGCGGGCGCGCCGGTCCGCCACGACGGCCCGGGTGGCCTGCTCCAACCCGGGCCGGGTGAAGAACATCCGGGCCGCGTCCGGGCCGAACTTGCCGACCGCGCGCCGCCGCAGTTCGGCCTGGGTGAGCGCGGCGGCCGCCAGCCCGGCGGGCACGCCGGCCGAGCGGAGCGCGGCGGCCGCGGCCAGCGGGTCGCCGCCGGCCACCGCGGCCGCCGCCCCGAGCGCCGCCTCCCCCTCGGGAGTACGCAACACCTCGAACTGTTCGTTGTTCACGATCGCATTCTGCTCAGCCACCCCACCGCATCCGAGCGGACCCAGGGGTGCGGGGCGGCCCGCCCACGTCGGGATCAAGCCTGACCGCCCAGAGTGGGCGGGCCGCCCCGCACCCCGCACCCGCCGGATTGGCACTCTCCTTGACGGAGTGCTAGCGGCGGAATAACCTGCGATTAGCACTCTCGCATCGAGGGTGCCAGCTCGCGGGTTCGCCCGCGGGCAACAACGCCAGGCGGACCGGCACCCGCGACGACGGTTCCGCCCGGTGGACATGTGGCAGAGATTGACGCTGGCCGGCTTCCGGTCAGCACAGGAACCTGATACCCCAGGAGGGTATGCCCGTGACTACCGCGACCAAGGTTGCGATCAAGCCGCTCGAGGACCGCATCGTGGTCCAGGCGAACGAGGCTGAGACGACCACGGCGTCGGGCATTGTGATCCCCGACACCGCCAAGGAGAAGCCGCAGGAGGGCACGGTGCTGGCCGTCGGCCCGGGCCGGGTCGACGACCACGGCAACCGGGTGCCGATCGACGTCAAGGTCGGCGACACCGTTCTCTACTCGAAGTACGGCGGCACCGAGGTCAAGTACGCCGGCGAGGAGTACCTGGTGCTCTCCGCCCGCGACGTCCTCGCGGTCATCGAGAAGTAAGCAACCTCATCCAAGTGACCAGCCCCGGACCGGCTCGCCGGGCCGGGGCTGCGTCGCCTTGAAGGGACATCAATGGCGAAGATCCTGAGCTTCTCGGATGACGCCCGGCACCTGCTGGAGCACGGTGTCAACGCTCTCGCTGACACGGTCAAGGTCACCCTCGGCCCGCGGGGGCGCAACGTCGTCCTGGACAAGAAATTCGGTGCGCCCACGATCACCAACGACGGCGTGACCATCGCCAAGGAGATCGAGCTCACCAACCCGTACGAGAACCTGGGCGCGCAGCTGGTCAAGGAGGTGGCGACCAAGACCAACGACGTCGCCGGCGACGGGACCACCACCGCCACCGTGCTGGCCCAGGCCATGGTCCGGGAGGGCCTGCGCAACGTGGCCGCCGGCGCCAACCCGACCGGCCTGAAGCGGGGCATCGACGCGGCGGCCAACAAGGTCTCCGAGGCGCTGCTCGGCAAGGCCGTCGAGGTGGGCGGCAAGGAGTCGGTCGCGCACGTGGCGACGATCTCCGCCCAGGACGCCACCATCGGCGAGATGATCGCCGAGGCCATGGAGAAGGTCGGCCGGGACGGCGTCATCACCGTCGAGGAGGGCTCCACGCTCGCCACCGAGCTGGAGGTCACCGAGGGTCTGCAGTTCGACAAGGGCTTCATCTCGCCGAACTTCGTGACCGACTCCGAGGGTCAGGAGGCGGTGCTCGACGACCCGTACATCCTCATCACCACCCAGAAGATCTCGGCGATCGAGGAGCTGCTGCCGCTGCTGGAGAAGATCCTCTCCGACAGCAAGCCGCTGCTGATCGTCGCCGAGGACGTCGAGGGGCAGGCGCTCGCCACCCTGGTGGTGAACGCGATCCGCAAGACCATCAAGGTCTGCGCGGTGAAGGCGCCCGGCTTCGGTGACCGCCGCAAGGCGATGCTGCAGGACATGGCGATCCTCACCGGCGCCGAGCTGGTGGCGCCCGAGCTGGGCTACAAGCTCGACCAGGTGGGTCTCGAGGTGCTCGGTGGCGCTCGCCGGGTGGTGGTGGACAAGGAAAACACCACCGTCATCGACGGCAAGGGTCAGCGCAGCGAGGTCGCCGACCGGGTCTCGCAGATCCGCAAGGAGATCGAGGCCTCCGACTCCGACTGGGACCGGGAGAAGCTGGCCGAGCGGCTGGCGAAGCTCTCCGGTGGCATCGCGGTCATCAAGGCCGGCGCCGCCACCGAGGTGGAGATGAAGGAGCGCAAGCACCGCATCGAGGACGCCATCTCGGCGACCAAGGCCGCGGTGGAGGAGGGTACGGTGCCCGGCGGTGGCGCCGCGCTCGCGCAGACCGCCACGGTGCTCGACGACGGCCTGGGGCTGACCGGTGACGAGAAGACCGGCGTCTCGATCGTGCGCAAGGCGCTGCTCGAGCCGCTGCGGTGGATCGCGCAGAACGCCGGCCAGGACGGTTACGTCGTGGTGAACAAGGTCGTCGGCGGTGACTGGGGCCACGGCCTCGACGCCGCCAAGGGCGAGTACGTCGACCTGGCGGCCAGCGGCATCATCGACCCGGTCAAGGTCACCCGCAACGCGGTGCTGAACGCGGCCTCGATCGCCGGCCTGCTGCTCACCACCGAGAGCCTGGTCGTGGACAAGCCGGAGGAGCCGGAGGCCGCCGGCGCCGGCGGTCACGGCCACTCGCACGGCCACGGCCACCAGCACGGCCCGGGCTTCTGACCCGGTAGCACACCACCG
Source organism: Plantactinospora siamensis (assembly GCF_042434095.1). Classification (NCBI taxonomy): domain Bacteria; kingdom Bacillati; phylum Actinomycetota; class Actinomycetes; order Micromonosporales; family Micromonosporaceae; genus Plantactinospora; species Plantactinospora siamensis. The sequence continues at coordinate 221,067 of NZ_JBHLUE010000001.1, read as the reverse complement.
TTGGGGCGGGGCACCGCCGAGCTGCGCTCGGCAAGTGCCCCGCCCCAACCCATTCCTCCCCCCGGCCACCCGGATGGGTGGGGGAGGGGAGTGGGTGGGTTCTTACCGGGTGGTGACGTGGGTGTCGGGCGGGGCGGGGGTCGGGGAGACTGGGCGGGTGCGTACCCGATCAAGTCTGTCCGCGGCGCTGGCCGGGGTGGCCGCCGCGGCGGTGGCCCTGGGGGTCGCGGAGCTGGTGGCCGTGGCCACCGGGGCCCGCTCGGCGCCGCTGGTCGCGGTGGGTGGCGTGGTGGTGGACACCGTGCCGGCGCCGGTCAAGCAGTTCGCCATCGACGTCTTCGGCGTACATGACAAGCAGGCCCTGCTGGTCGGGACGGGGATCCTGCTGGCGGCGCTCGCGGCGCTCATCGGGCTGGCGGCCCGGCGCCGCTTCCGGTACGGCCTCGCCGGCATCGCGGCGTTCGCCCTGATCGGTGTGGCGGCCGCGGTGACCCGGCCGGGCGCCGGTCCCGCGGCGGCGCTGCCCACGCTGGTCGGCGTGGGCGTCGGAGCGGCCCTGCTCTGGCTCCTGCTCGTCGGCCCGCTGGAGATCCCCGCGCCACCCGCGGACCCGGAATCCGCTCATGACGTGGACGAGTTCCGGGCCGGCCGGCGCCGGTTCCTCACCGGCGCGGGCGTGGCCATCGGCGCGGCGGTGCTCACCGGGTACGCCGGTCGGTGGCTGGCCGCCCGGCGCAGCGTCACCGAGGCGCGCGCGGCGATCCGGCTGCCCGCGCCGGCCAGCCCCGCCCCGCCGCTGCCGGCCGGCGCGGAGCTGTCGCTGCCCGAGCTCAGCCGGTTCACCACCCCGAACTTCGCGTTCTACCGGATCGACACGGCGCTGGCGGTGCCGCAGGTCGATCCGGCGCAGTGGCGGCTGCGGATCACCGGCCGGGTGCGCAACCCCATCACGCTGACCTGGGCGGAGCTGCTGGCCCGGCCGATGATCGAGCGGGACGTCACGCTGGCCTGCGTCTCCAACGAGGTGGGTGGGGACCTGATCGGCAACGCCCGCTGGCTGGGCGTCCGCATCGCGGACCTGCTGGCCGAGGCCGAGCCGCTGGACGGCGCCGACCAGGTGGTCGGGCGGTCGGTGGACGGCTGGACCTGCGGCACGCCGACGGCCGTGCTGCGGGACGGCCGAGACGCGCTGCTCGCGGTCGGCATGAACGGTGAGCCGTTGCCGGTGGAGCATGGGTTCCCGGTCCGGATGGTGGTTCCCGGGCTGTACGGCTACGTCTCGGCCTGCAAGTGGGTCACCGAACTCGAGCTGACCTCGTTCGCGGACTTCGACGCGTACTGGGTGCCGCGGGGCTGGTCGGCGCAGGGGCCGATCAAGACCGAGTCCCGGATCGACACGCCGCGGAAGGGCCGGCTGACCGCCGGCACGATCCCGGTGGCCGGTGTGGCGTGGGCGCAGCACCGCGGCATCCGGGCGGTCGAGGTACGGGTGGACGGCGGCGCCTGGCAGCGGGCCACCCTTGCCGCGGTGCCCTCGGCGGACACCTGGGTGCAGTGGCGGTGGCAGTGGCCGGCCACCCCGGGCGAGCACACCCTCCAGGTGCGGGCCACCGACGCCACCGGCGAGGTGCAGACGGCCGACGAGGCGCCGGTGGCGCCCAACGGCGCCACCGGCTGGCATTCGGTGAAGGTCACCGTGCACTGACCGCGCGTCGGAACCGGACGCGCGTCGGGCCCGGACGCGCGCGTCGGGCGCGACCCCGGGAGCGAGGGTCACGCCCGACGGGCGTTGAAGCGAGGGTCGCTCAGGCGGCGGGCGCCTGGCGCTGCGCGGGGATGGCGGTCTTGTGCGGACGACCGAGGCGCGCCTCCAGCCGGGCCACGTCCACCCGGGCGCGGCGCCGGTCGGCGAGGTCCTCCCAGCCGACCGCGAGCAGGCGGAGCCGCTCCGATTCGCTGAACCCGCCCCACACGCCGTACGGCTCGCGTACGGCAAGGGCGTGCGCCGCGCACTCGGCCCGGACCGGGCAGGTGGCGCAGACGGCCTTGGCGTTCAGCTCACGCCGGTTGCGGGACGACCCGCGTTCCCCGTCCGGATGGAAGAACTGGGCGCTGTCACGGCCGCGGCAGGCACCGAGCCGCTGCCATTCCCACAGGTCGACGATGGGTCCGGGCAATCTGCGTACGTTCGACATCAGCCCCCTCCTCCCGCGCGGCACCGCGTGACCATCCAGCTACGGGTCCGGATCCGGGCGGCGGGCCGCGCAGGCGCTCCGTTTCCGACCTGTGCATCGCGTTACCCGCTGCACGGACGGCTCACACGTCTCTGATCGAAAACCACGTCCCTCGTGTCCCGTCGGTCGCAGGATCGATCCCACGAACCGGACAGAACGAACGGTACGGATCGGCCGATCGGACGGATCCGGGAAGAAACTTCGCCGGTTCTCCCACCGAAACTCGTCATGATCACCCTTTGTCGTGTTCTCCTCACTGAGGAAGGAGGGCTCTCGTGCGTACCGTCCTCGTATGTGTCCGGACCCCGATGGCCGCGCAGAACGTGGCCGCGGCCGCGGCCCGGCTCGGCCTGACCGCCGCGGTCCGGACCGCCGTGTCGGATCCGGAGGTGATGCTGCGGCTCACCGAGCGGCCGGCCGACGTGGTGCTCGCGGACACCGCCCTGACCCGGCCCGACAGCGTGGGCTTCACCCGCCGGGTGCTGGCCCGGTCGCCGGGCGCCGCGGTGGTGCTGTTCGGGACGGAGGAGCCGGGGGTGGCGGCCGCCGCCATCGCCGCCGGCGCGCGCGGGCTGGTCTCCGCCGCGGACCACGACCTGGTCGGGGCCGTGGCCCGGGCCATGCTGCTGCTCAGTGCCCCGGGCCGGCCCGCGCGTCCGGGCGCCGACTCGACGGGCGCCGGCCGGGCCACCCGGGACGCCGGCGGACTGCCCGGCATCGGCCGGCCGGGCCGGGACGAAGCGCCGGAGACGCCGCCCGCGATGCGACCCGGCCCGCCCCCGCCACCCGGCGACGGCCGCCCGGCGGGCGCCGGCTCGCCGGGGGTGGCCCGGCCCGGTGATCCGGTACGGCGGCGCCCGGCCGCGCCCCCGGCGGCGCCGCCAAGCGGCGGGTCCGATCCCACCGGCCCGGCCATGGTCCCGGTCCAGCGGGCCGAGGACGGCGGGGAGGCGCGCGGACCGGACGGCGACGCAGCGGCCGACCCGCGCGGCAACCTGGCGCCGGAGACCCGCTTCGGCGGCAGCCGCCGGGCCGAGACCAACGCCAGCCACTCCCGCGGTACGCCGGCCCGCCGGGTGAGCCTCACCGAGCGGGAGATGCAGGTGCTGCTGGGAATGGCCGACGGCAAGAGCAACGCCGAGATCGGCCGGGAGTTGTTCGTCTCGGAGGACACCGTCAAGACGCACGCCCGGCGGTTGTTCCGCAAGCTCGGCGCGCGGGACCGGGCCCACGCCGTGGCTGCCGGCTTCCGGGCCGGACTGGTCGCCTGACCGCCCGGCCTAGTCCTCCTCGGAGTCGCTGAGCGTGTCGTGCACGCCGTCCGCGTAGCCCCGCGCGTACTCCCAGGTGACGTAGTGGTCCGGATCCGGGTCGTAGGCCGGCTCGTGCACCCGCGGCCGGCCCGAGTCGAGCAGGTGCCGCAGGTTGCCGCGCAGCAGGGCCCAGTCGAAGTAGTGCGGCTCGCGGCAGTCCTCGCACTCGATGACCAACCCGCGTACCCCGTTGGGGGCCAGCAGCGCCTGATAGACCTCGAGATCGGCCAGGTCCTCCAGCACGTCCTGCCGCTCGACCTCGGTCAACGGGCCGAGGTCGCCGTCCTCGACCGGGTCGTCCAGGCCCGCCGAGGGGTCGGCCGGGTCTCCGGTGAAGGGGTCGATGGGCTCGTCGTGCACCCCTCCACCGTAGTCGCATTCACGGCCGCCGCGCTCACCCCATGTCGGCCGGGCAGCCGGGCCTCCTCGTCTGGGTACGATGAGTCAGCGCGACCGGCCGTTTGCCGCGATCCCGTGGTGACCGCCCGGTCGCCAGCCATTCGCGCCCGCGAGTCGGCGACGCGTCCGCGCCGCCGGACGTCTCCGGCGCGGCGGCCCCGCACACCGTCGACCAGCTTCAGGGGACTACTCGTGGACAACTCACCACAGGGCGACGACCACCAGCAGATCGGTGGACAGGTGCCCGAGCTTCCGGCCGGCTCCGCCCGCGTGGTGCCGCTGGGTCTGACGTTCGACGACGTGCTGCTGCAGCCCGGTGAGTCGGACGTGGTGCCGAGCCGGGTCAACACGGTCACCCGGCTCAGCCGCAACGTCGAGCTCACCATCCCGCTGGTGTCCAGCCCCATGGACACCGTCACCGAGGCCCGGATGGCGATCGCCATGGCCCGGCAGGGCGGGATCGGCGTGCTGCACCGGAACCTGTCGGTGGAGGACCAGGCGATCCAGGTGGATCTGGTCAAGCGCTCCGAGTCCGGGATGATCACCAACCCGGTCACCGCGAGCCCGGACGACACGCTGCGCCAGGTCGACGAGCTGTGCGGGAAATACCGCATCTCCGGCGTGCCGGTGGTGGACGGCTCGGGCTCGCTCGTCGGCATCGTGACCAACCGGGACATGCGCTTCGTCAACGACCCGGGCACCCCGGTGCGGGACATCATGACCCGGATGCCGCTGGTCACGGCGGCCGTGGGCGTCGACAAGGACGCAGCGCTGGAGTTGCTGCGCCGGCACAAGGTGGAGAAGCTGCCGATCGTCGACGACGCGGGCCGGCTGCGCGGCCTGATCACCGTGAAGGACTTCACCAAGAGCGAGCAGTACCCGCTTGCCACCAAGGACGGGGCGGGCCGGCTGCGGGTGGCCGCCGCGGTGGGCGTCGGCGACGAGTCGTACAAGCGGGCCCGCGCCCTGGTCGATGCCGGGGTGGACGTGTTGATCGTGGACACCGCGCACGGGCACCAGCGGGCCGTGCTGGACATGGTCCGGGCGCTCAAGCGGGACACCGCGGTCGACGTCATCGGCGGCAACGTGGCCACGTACGCCGGGGCAAAGGCGCTGGTCGACGCGGGCGCCGACGGTGTCAAGGTCGGGGTCGGGCCGGGCGCCATCTGCACCACCCGGGTGGTGGCCGGGGTGGGCGTTCCGCAGATCACCGCGATCATGGAGGCGTCCCGGGCGTGCCGGCCGGCCGGCGTGCCGGTGATCGGCGACGGCGGCATCCAATACTCCGGCGACATCGCCAAGGCCATGGTGGCCGGCGCCGACACGGTGATGCTCGGCAGCCTGCTGGCCGGCTCCGAGGAGAGCCCGGGCGAGCTGATGTTCATCAACGGCAAGCAGTTCAAGGCGTACCGCGGGATGGGCTCGCTGGGTGCCATGCAGTCCCGCGGCCAGGTGAAGTCCTACTCCAAGGACCGCTACTTCCAACAGGACGTGACGAGTGAGGAGAAGCTGGTCCCGGAGGGCGTGGAGGGGCAGGTGCCCTACCGCGGCCCGCTGTCCCGGGTGGCCCACCAGCTCGTCGGCGGCCTGCGGCTGGCCATGGGGTACGCGGGCGCCGAGACCGTGGCCGAGCTGCACTCCCGGGGCCAGCTGATCCGGATCACGGCCGCCGGTCTGAAGGAGAGCCACCCGCACGACATCCAGATGACCGTCGAGGCGCCCAACTACCACAGCCGCTAGCCCCCTGGCCGGGGCTCGACCGGGCGCCCCGGCCCACCCCTTCGATGAGTGGAGTTCCCATGCGTGACGTGGTCGAGATCGGGCTGGGCAAGACCGCGCAGCGCGGCTATCACCTGGACGACATCGCCATCGTGCCGAGCCGGCGTACGCGTGACGTCGACGATGTGAGCACCGCCTGGCAGCTCGACGCGTACGAGTTCGCCATCCCGTGCATCGGCCACCCCTCCGACGCCACCATGAGCCCGTCCTCGGCCGCCGCGCTGAGCCGGCTCGGCGGGCTGGGCGTGCTCAACGTCGAGGGGCTGTGGACCCGGTACGAGGACCCGGCCAAGCTCTTCGAGGAGCTGGGCACGATGGGCGAGGACGCCCGGACCACCCGGCGGCTCCAGGAGATCTACGCCGAGCCCATCCGGCCCGAGCTGATCACCGAGCGGGTACGTGAGCTGCGCGCCGGCGGTGGCACGGTGGCCGTACGCGTCTCCCCGCAGCACACCCTCGCGCTGGCGCCGGTGATCCTGGACGCCGGGGTGGACATCCTGGTCATCCAGGGCACGCTGGTCTCCGCCGAGCACGTCTCCACCACCGACGAGCCGCTGAACCTCAAGGAGTTCATCGCCGACCTGGACCTGCCGGTGGTGGCCGGCGGATGCACCGACTACAAGACCGCCCTGCACCTCATGCGCACCGGCGCGGCCGGGGTGATCGTCGGGGTGGGCGGGGACGAGTGGTCCACCACCGAGTCGGTGCTGGGGATCCGGGTGCCGATGGCCACCGCGATCGCCGACGCCGCGGCCGCCCGGCGCGACTACCTGGACGAGACCGGGGGCCGGTACGTCCACCTGATCGCCGACGGGGACCTGCGCACCTCCGGCGACGTGGCCAAGGCGCTGGGCTGCGGCGCCGACGCGGTCATGCTGGGCGAGCCGCTGTCGCTGGCCGCCGAGGCGCCGGCCGGCGGCGCCTGGTGGCACTCGGCGGCCAGCCACCCGTCGCTGCCGCGGGGCGCCTTCGGCGTCGCCCACGAGCCGGTGGGGGACATGGAGAAGTTGCTCTTCGGCCCGGCCGACCAGCCCGACGGCCGGCTCAACCTGTTCGGCGGACTGCGCCGGGCGATGGCCAAGTGCGGCTACCGCGATCTGAAGGAGTTCCAGCGGGTCGGGCTGGTGCTGGACCGGTGACCTCCGGCGGGCGTACGGGGCGCCGGCCATCGCTCGCCGGACCGGGGCGGCGCCTGACGTCGGTCACGGTGGCGGTCGCCCTGGTGTTGACCGGCTGCACCCACGGGCCGCGGCGGGCCGAGCCCGGCTCGACGCGGCCGGCCGCGGGCTCGGCGTTCCAGCCCGGCGCGGAGGGGATCGGTGATCCCTACTTCCCCTCCTACGGCAACGGCGGATACGACGTGGCCGGCTACGGGCTCAAGGTGCGGTACGACCCGTCCGCCAAGCGGCTGACCGGGGTGGCCACGATCACGGCCACGGCCACCGCGGCGCTGTCCCGGTTCGACCTCGACCTGTCCGGGCTGACCGTCGAGTCGGTGACCGTGAACGGCGCGCCGGCCACCAGCGCCCGGAACGACGACGAGCTGGTGATCACCCCGGCTACCGGGCTGGCCAAGGGCGCGCGGTTCAGCACCGAGGTCCACTACTCCGGGGTGCCGAGGCCGATCAGCAGCCCGGAGCTGGGGGACAACGGCTTCCTCGCCACTCCCGACGGCGCCATCGCGCTCGGCGAGCCGGAGTCGGCCAGCACCTGGTTCCCGGTCAACGACCATCCGCTGGACAAGGCCACGTACGACATCGAGGCCACCGTGCCGAGCGGCCTGGTGGCGCTCAGCAACGGCGTGCCCCGCGGGACCATCCCGGCCGGCGCGGGCTGGACCACCTGGCGGTGGTCGGAGCGCTCGCCGATGGCCAGCTACCTGAGCACCCTGGTGATCGGCAAATACCGGGTCGACCAGGCCACGCACGCCGGCAAGCCGATGATCACGGCCGTGCCGGACAGCCTGCCGGCCGACGGTCCGGCCGCGCGCTCGGTGGCCGCCACGGGCACGGTCATCGACTATCTGGCCACGCAGTTCGGCCCGTACCCGTTCGACTCGTACGGCGGGATAGTGGTCTCCGACGACCGGATCCGGTACGCCCTGGAGACCCAGTCCCGGCCGGTGTACGGCAACACGTTCTTCGCCAACGGCGTCAACGAGGGCGTGGTGGCGCACGAGCTGGCGCACCAGTGGTTCGGCGACAGCGTCTCGCTGGCCCGGTGGGCCGACATCTGGCTCAACGAGGGCTTCGCGAGCTATGCCGAGTGGCTGTGGACGGAGCACACCGGCGGGCAGACCGTGCGGCAGCGCTTCACCGCCGAGTACGCGAAGGCGAAGTGGACCCAGCCGCTGCTCGATCCGGGCAAGGAGGGGATCTTCTCGCCCTACGTCTACCAGCGCGGACCGCTGGCCGTGCAGGCGCTGCGGATGACGGTGGGGGACGAGAAGTTCTTCGCCATCCTGCGCGCCTGGACGGGCGAGCGGCGGAACGGCAACGGCACCACCGCCGACTTCCAGGGCCTCGCCGAGCGGATTTCCGGGCAGCGGCTGGGGAAGTTCTTCACCGACTGGCTCAGCGGCAGCCTGCCCCCGCCGATCCCGCGCTGAGCTGGACCGCCGGGTCCGGCCGGGGTCCGCGGGGCCCCGGCCGGCGGAGCGCCGGAGGTCGCGGCCCGGACGTTTTCGTCGGTGCCGGCCGCTAGGTTGGCCGCCATGACCGACTTCGCCCACGCGGATCTTCGCGGCGCCACGTTCGATTACACCGACCTCACCGGCGCCCGCTTCCGCGAGGCGAACCTGACCGGGGTGGTGATGCGCGGCGTCGAGCTGGTGGACGTCGACATCGACGGTTATCTCGAGAACCTGGTGGTCAACGGGGTCGACGTCGTTCCGCTGGTGAACGCCGAGCTGGACCGGCGCTACCCGGACCGGGCCCGGATGCGCCCCACCGACCCGGCCGGCTTCCGCGAGGCGTGGGACATCGTCGAACGGTTGTGGGACGGGACCGTCGAACGCGCCCGTCGCCTGCCGGCCGAGCGGTTGCACGAGTCGGTCGACGGGGAGTGGTCGTTCATCGAAACCCTGCGGCATCTGGTGAACGCCACCGACTGCTGGGTTCGCCGGGCGGTCGAGGGCGACCCGGCGCCCTGGCACCCGCTGGGCCTGCCCTGGGACGGGATGCCGGACACGCCGGGGATGCCGCGGGACCGGGCCGCCCGACCGTCGCTCGACACGGTGCTCGACATCCGCCGCGACCGGATGGGCACGGTCCGCCGGATCATTGAGGGGCTGACGGACGAGTCGTTGGACCGGCTCACGGAGCCGGTCGAGGGGCCCGGCTGGCCGCCGGCCGACAGCTATCCGGTGCGGAAGTGCCTGTCCGTCGTGCTCAACGAGGAGTGGGAGCACCGGCTGTTCGCCGAGCGGGACCTGGCGGTCCTGGAGTCCCGCTAGGCGGCGCGGCTGGGGTCTGGAAGGGCGAACGGCCCCCCTGCGGTAACAGAGAGGCCGTTCTTGTCCGAGGCACGCACCGACGAAGAACATCCGCGCTTCCTCAGTACGACCAACCAGGAGCGTCGCCAATACGATGCGGGGAGTCGCACAAACGGTGCGATGTAAATAAAAAGTCGGTCGTTGCAGACGGCACCTCACAACCGTCGGGCAGTGGTGCTCGTTGACCTATTGAAACCCATGTCCAGCGTCCCTTTTGGCGGTAACCAGACCGGACGTTTCTGCTGGGCATGGGTTCTGGTTTGTCCGAGCCGCACGAGACCACATGACACATGGTCGACGGAGAACGAGAGGAACACGGGCATGTCAAGACGCCCTATCACGCCGCCCCCCGGCGGAGATGAACCCGAGCCGGATCAGCTCATGTCGCTCCGGGGACTGGTCATCATTGCGATCGCGCTGCCGGTCGGCCTATTGGCTGCAGCGGTGAGCTATGCCAGCACGGCCCCCGGCACCGGTGGCAGTGTTGGTGTTGCAGCAGGTCTCGTCGCAATGACCGTAACGAGTCTAGGCGTGGCCGGATACCTGCACCGGTTGTTGCCCTCAGGCTGGTAGCAGGGAGGGCATGGCCGGGGGTCGCCGATGCGGCGACCCCCGGCCGTTCTCTCATCTCCAGCATGAATTGCTGATCATCCCGGGCCCGCCCTGGAAGTCCATCAGATGCGTCAGCGGCGGCTCACCAGGCTCGGATGGGCGGCCAGGAAGGACTCGACCCGGCCGGCCCGCAGCGCGGCCAGGAACTGTCCGCCCACCGGTTCCAGCGCCTCGCCCCGGTAGCCGGCGCCGCTGCCGACGCCGTGCCCGGGCAGGTCCACCAGCGTGATGGCGCCGGTCGGGAGCCGGCTGAGCGCACCGGCGAAGTCGACGATCCGCCGGCCGCCGTCCACGTACGTGAGGGTCTTGCCGAGCGCCCGCACGACCTGGTCCAGCCGGTCGGGGTCCCGGGCCAGCCCGCCGTCCAGCACCTTTGTGATGATCGCCCGGATGAGCTGCTGCTGGTGCCGCTGCCGGGTGTAGTCCCCGCCGGCCGTGTAGCGCTGCCGCGCGTAGTCCAGCGCCTGCCAGCCCACCAGGTGCCGGCGACCGGGCTGGTAGACCATCTGCGGCCCCACGTACGTCGAGCCGACCCGGGTGCGCATCGTGCCGTCGGGGCGGCGGTGGATGGAGACCACCTTCTGGTCGATGGTGAGGTCGATGCCGCCCAGGGCGTCCACCAGCCGCGTCATCCCGGTGAACGTCAGCACGGCGCCGGCGTCGAACCGCGGGATCCCGGTGTACCGCGACACCGCCTTGGACAGCAGGTCGTAACCCTGGCGGACGTTCGGCGACTTCGGCTTGCCCGGCACCCGGCTGCCATAGCTCATGGCGTGGGTCAGCTTGGTGTGCTGCCCGGCAAAGTCGGCCGGCGCGAACGCCGGGATGTCCACCACCAGGTCGCGGGGGAGCGAGAAGAGGTACGCGTGGTCGAGGCCGCGGGGCAGCCACATGATGAGTACGGCGTCGGAGTGTGGCTGCCACCCCGGCACGCTCACCCGGGTGTCCACCCCGGCCAGCAGGACCGTGAGCGGACCGGTGATGTCGGCGCCCAGCGGCGCGGCCGGGGAACCCGTCGGCCCGGGGGCCGTACTGGGGCTCACCGGCGCCCCGGTCGACGGGCTTGCCGCCGGTCCGCCGTGGTGGCTGCACCCGGTGAGGACCGGCCCGACCAGCGTGATCGCGGCGAGCGTCGCGGTCAGGGTCCGGGTGGACAGCCCGGGACGTGCCTGAGTCAACCGGGTGAGCCGTCGTCTGAATGCCATGCCGACCATCCTCAACGTCGTTCTCGATGTCAGACGCCCCAGCCCCCCGAACGGTTGCCCGCCCCTGTCCGATGGACCCAACCCGACGGAGGGAGCGATCCGGCCGTAGCCAGGAAGCTACTTGTCGGTAATGATGGCTGTCATGCGGTACGACGTGGTCGTCGTGGGGTCGGGCTTCGGGGGCAGCGTGACCGCGCTGCGGCTGGCCGAGAAGGGCTACTCGGTGGCGGTGCTGGAGGCCGGACGCCGGTTCGCCGACGACGAGTTCCCGCGTACCTCCTGGGACACCCGCCGGTTCCTCTGGGCGCCCGCGCTCGGCTGCTTCGGCATCCAGCGGATCACCCTGCTCCGCTCCGCCGGCCGCCGGGGCGGGGCCGGGGTGTTGGTGCTCTCCGGCGCGGGCGTCGGCGGTGGCTCCCTGGTGTACGCGAACACGCTCTACGAGCCGCTGGACGAGTTCTACGCCGATCCGCAGTGGCGGGACATCACCGACTGGCGGTCCGAGCTGGCGCCGCACTACGACCAGGCGAAACGGATGCTCGGGGTGACGACGTACCCGATCATGACGAGCGCGGACCGGGCCATGCGCTCGGTGGCCGACCGGATGGGGGTGGGCGGCACGTTCCACCCGACCCCCGTGGGGGTGCACATCGGGCGGCCCGGCGAGGTGGTGCCGGACCCGTACTTCGGCGGCGCGGGACCGGCCCGGACCGGCTGCCTGCACTGCGGCGCCTGCATGACCGGCTGCCGGCACGGCGCCAAGAACACGCTGGTCAAGAACTACCTGTGGCTGGCCGAACGGCTGGGCGTGCAGGTCCACCCGCGCACCACGGTCACCGCCGTGCGGCCGGCGCCCGACGGCGCGGGCTACGTGGTCCGGACCGTCCGCACGGGGGCCTGGCCGCGCCGGCGGCCCGGCACGATCCACGCGGACCAGGTGGTGTTCGCGGCCGGCGCGCTCGGCACCCAACGGCTGCTGCACGAGATGCGGGCGACCGGCGCGCTGCCCCGGCTGTCGCCGCAGGTAGGAGCGCTGACCCGGACCAACTCGGAGGCCATCCTGGGCGCGGCCGTCCCCCGGCCGGACGCCCGGCGGCGCGGGCTGGACTTCACCGAGGGCGTGGCCATCACCAGCAGCTTCCACCCCGACCCGCACACGCACGTCGAGCCGGTCCGGTATGGCCACGGCTCCAACTTCATGGGCCTGCTCCAGTCGCTGCTGGTGGACGGCGGGCCGCACCGGCTGCGCCGGTGGGTCGGTGAGCTGATCGGCCGGCCCGGGGTGGCGCTGCGGATGCTCTCGGTCCGGGACTGGTCCCGGCGTACGGTGATCGCCCTGGTGATGCAGTCGCTGGACAACTCGCTCACCACGCACTACCAGCGGGGCTGGCTGGGTCGGCGGCGGCTGGCCGCGAGCGGGGGCCACGGGGCGCCCAACCCGACCTGGATCCCGGACGGGCACCGGGCGGTCCGGCTGCTTGCCGACGAGATCGGGGGGATCCCCGGCGGGGCCGTGACCGAGCCGTTCAACATTCCGATGACGGCGCACATCCTGGGTGGCGCGGCCATCGGCGCCGGCCCGGAGACCGGCGTGATCGACCCGTACCACCGGGTGTTCGGGCATCCCGGGCTGCACGTCGTGGACGGCGCCGCGGTGACGGCCAACCTCGGCGTCAATCCGTCGTTGACCATCACCGCGCAGGCCGAGCGGGCCATGTCGTTCTGGCCCAACCGGGGCGAGCCCGACCCGCGGCCGGCGCCCGGCGAACCGTACCGCCGGCTGGACCCGGTCCCGCCGCGCCGCCCGGCCGTCCCGGCGGACGCCCCCGGCGCACTCCGCCGGTAAGGCGGGGCCCGCGTGTCGCATCCTGGGTAGGAAGGCCCGCCGGACGCCCGCGTGCCGGGTTCGGCCGTCACGCTCGGTAGGATCACGCGCATGAGCACCCCGCGCCCGGTCCTGGTGGTGGACTTCGGAGCCCAGTACGCCCAGCTCATCGCCCGGCGGGTGCGGGAGGCGAGGGTCTATTCGGAGATCGTCCCGCACACCATGCCGGTGGCCGAGATGCTCGCCAAGGACCCGGCCGCGATCATCCTCTCCGGCGGACCGGCCAGCGTGTACGCGCCGGGAGCGCCGCGGATCGACGCCGGCATGTTCTCCGCCGACGTGCCGGTCTTCGGCATCTGTTACGGCTTCCAGGCGATGGCCCAGGCGCTCGGCGGGACGGTGGCCCGGACGGGCAACCGGGAGTACGGCGGCACCCCGCTGCGGACCCGCGCCCAGGCCGGGACCCTGCTCCGGGAGCTGCCCGCCGAACTGCCGGTCTGGATGAGCCACGGCGACAGCGTGACGGCGGCGCCGGCCGGGTTCACGGTGACCGCCGAGTCGGCCGGCGCCCCCGTGGCCGCCTTCGAGGACCTGGCGGGCCGGCGGGCCGGCGTGCAGTTCCACCCCGAGGTGGGGCACACCGCGCACGGCCAGGAGATGCTCCGCCGCTTCCTCTACGACATCGCCGGGATCGAGCCCACCTGGACCGCCGAGAACATCATCGAGGAGCAGGTGGCCCGGATCCGGGAGCAGGTCGGCGACAAGGAGGTCATCTGCGGCCTGAGCGGCGGGGTGGACTCGGCCGTGGCCGCCGCGCTGGTGCACGAGGCCGTCGGCGACCAGCTCACCTGCGTGTTCGTCGACCACGGGCTGCTGCGGGCCGGCGAGGCCGAGCAGGTCGAGAAGGACTACGTGGCCGCCACCGGGATCAAGCTCAAGGTCGTCGACGCGGCCGACCGCTTCCTTGGCGCGCTCGCCGGGGTGAGCGACCCGGAGCTCAAGCGCAAGATCATCGGTCGGGAGTTCATCCGCGTCTTCGAGGCCGCGGCCCGGGAGGTGGCCGCGCACGGCGACGTCGAATTCCTGGTCCAGGGCACGCTCTATCCCGACGTGGTGGAGTCCGGCGGCGGCAGCGGCACGGCCAACATCAAGTCGCATCACAACGTCGGCGGGCTGCCGGAGGACCTGCGGTTCGCGCTGGTCGAGCCGCTGCGGACGCTGTTCAAGGACGAGGTACGCACCCTCGGGCTGGCCCTCGGCCTGCCCGAGGCCATGGTCTGGCGGCACCCGTTCCCCGGACCCGGGCTGGCGATCCGGATCATCGGCGCCGTGGACCGGGAGCGGCTGGCCGTGCTGCGCGCCGCCGATCTGATCGCCCGCGAGGAGCTGACCGCCGCCGGGCTCGATCGGGAGGTCTGGCAGTTCCCGGTGGTGCTGCTGGCCGACGTGCGCAGCGTCGGGGTGCAGGGCGACGGCCGGACGTACGGCCACCCCGTGGTGCTGCGGCCGGTTTCCAGCGAGGACGCCATGACGGCCGACTGGTCCCGGCTGCCCTACGACGTGCTGGCCAGGGTCTCCACCCGGATCACCAACGAGGTGCCGGAGGTCAACCGGGTCGTGCTGGACATCACCAGCAAGCCGCCCGGCACCATCGAGTGGGAGTGACGGCCGCGGCCGCGGATCACCAGGACGCGGGCCCCGCCGGCGGCGGCGCGGTGGGCCCGGCCGGCGGGTGCGGCCAGGCGGGGGCGTCCGCCGGCTCCTCCGGCATGAGGAACCACATGATCGGGTACGCGAGCAGCGCGACGCCCGCGGTGAGCAGGCCGGCCACCGCGAAGCACACCCGGACCAGGGTCGGGTCGACGTTGAAGTAGCGACCGAGCCCGCTTGCCACCCCGGCGACGATGCGGTCGGTGGTGGGTCGGCGGAGTTGGCGGTACGGGGCCTGGGGGAGGGACGGGTGGGTCATGCCTCAACGGTTCCGCGCCGGCGACCGGGTCGCCTCGGGAAGGGCCCGGATCAATACCCTGACCCGCCCCTGAGCCGCGAGCCGGCTGTCAGGAATCCGACTCAAATCGTGGCCGACCGGGTCGGTCGGAGGAAAATTCAGACTCGTGACCATCACGCTGGAGCCGCTTCGCAAGATCGCGGCCTACGGAGTCTGCGTCAACGGCGAGGGTCGGGTGCTGTTGGTCCGCGCCTCGCCCCGGTCCGGCACCCCGGGGGTGTGGTCGTTGCCGGGCGGCGCCGTTGATCATGGCGAGGACCCGCATCACACGGTGGTGCGGGAGACGGCCGCCGAGACCGGCCTGTCGGTGAGCGTGGCCGGCCTGCGGGACGTGCTGGCCGACATGCGGTCGATGCCGCACCGCGGCGTCACCATCCACACCGACCGGCTGCTCTACCACGTCTCGGTGCGCGGCGGCAGCCTGTGGGACCGGGAGGGCCAGTCCACCGACCTGGCCCGGTGGGTCACCCTGGACGAGGCCCGCGAGCTGCCGTTGCGGCCCTTCACGGCCCGCGCCCTGGGACTGCAACCCGCGCCGATCGACCTGTGCCCGGACGAGGTGCCGGACTTCCCGTCGTTCTACGCGGTGCCCGGTCCGGACGGCCTGCACCGGGCCCAGCGCTTCGCCGCGTACGCGGTGGCCACCGACCCGGGCGGGCGCATCCTGCTGACCCGGATCGCGGCCGGATATCCGGGCGCGGGCCGCTGGCACCTGCCCGGCGGCGGCACCGACTACGGCGAGCAGCCCGGGTCGGCGCTGCTGCGCGAGCTGCTCGAGGAGACCGGCCAGCAGGGCCGGCTGGTCGAGCTGCTGGGTGTGGCCAGTCACCGGGACGCCGCCTCGCTCGGGCCGGAGGGCTACCCGATCGATTGGCACGGCGTACGGGCCTTCTACCGGGTGCTGATCGACCAGCCGGCGCCCCTGACGGTGCACGACGTCGGCGGATCGACCTGCGACGCCCGCTGGTTCGGCGCGACCGAGCTGGCGGCGCTGCCGGCGGACCTTCTCACCGAGGTGACCGCCGAGGCGGTCCGGGTGGCCGGCCTGCGCTGAGCACCCTCCGGCCGATTCCGCCCGGCCGCCCCGACCCCGCCGCCTCGAAGATCAACACGACGCCGGCGATGTTGGGGGGTCCGCCGGGTGCCGACGCCCCGACATCACCGATGATGTGTTGATCTGGGAGCGCGGACGGGTGGGGTGGGCGCGGGTGGAGCGGCGGCGGCGGATCGGCGCGTACGGGCTGTGCCGGAACGGCGACACGGTGCTGCTGGTCCGCGCGTCCGTTGCGACCGACGTGCCGGGCGTCTGGCAGATCCCCGGCGGCGGGCTGGAGCACGGCGAACGCCCGGACGCTGCGCTGGTTCGGGAGTTCGCCGAGGAGACCGGGCTGACGATCGAGCCGGTCCGGCCGCTGGCCGCCGTGTCGGACATCAGGCTCCGTCCGGACCTCGGGATCGAGTTGCATCTCGACCGGATCGTGTACGAGGTGCGCTCGACCGGCGGTGAGCTGCGCGCCGAGTCGGCCGGGGGGACGGACCAGGTCCGGTGGATCACTCCGGACGAGCTGGTCGGCCTGCCGCTCATGCCGTTCACCGCGGAACTGCTCGGTTGCCCGGTCAGTCCGCTGCCGAGCGCTCCGATGCGTCGGTCCGGGTCGCCGCTGCCGCCCCCGCCACCCGGGAGGGGGCAGCGGTTCGGGGCGTACGGGCTGGTCACCGACCCGGCTGGCCGGGTGCTGCTGACCCGCATCGCCCAGGGCTATCCGGGGGCGGGTCGCTGGCACCTGCCCGGCGGCGGCACCGATCATGGCGAGCAGCCGGTGACCGGGCTGCTGCGCGAGCTGGTGGAGGAGGCGGACCAGCTGGGCCGGGTGACCGGGCTGCTGGCCGTGGACTCCTCGCACAACCCGACCGCGATGGGCCCGGAGGGGTACCCGATGGATTGGCACGTGGTTCGGGTGATCTATCGGGTCGTCGTCGACGTACCAACGGACGTACGGGTGACCGAGGCGACCGGGGGGTCGACGGCGGGGGCCGGCTGGTTCGACCCGGCCGCGCTGCCGGGGCTGCCGCTCACCGGGGTCGCGCGGATGGTAACCACTCAATATCTCCCATAAGGGACCCTTGAACAGACCGCTTTGAATGGCTCCGCTAGACTGACGAGCTGGGTGCCGGGACCGAAGATGTGCCGTTTGGAGCAGACTGGGAAGGTTTGCGGGAATCGCGGCGTTGATGGGAGAAAGCACCACTCACAGCTATCGCCATCGCCCTGGGTTTGTGCGATGGTGTAGGCCGCCCAGATCGGTTGCCGGGTCATTCACCCGGTAGGACACAGCCGGACGGCCGCCCGCGACGGGCGGCGCAGGCGTTCCAGTGATGGAGGAAATGTGCCGAGAGCCCCTTGGCGCCGGCGTCGTACGGCAGACAGCCCGCGCCCCGCGGGACGCCGCTGGACCGGAGGCCTGCGACGCAGCGGGACCCTCGCCAGCCGGGTGCTGCAGGTCCGGGTCGGCCGGCGAGGCCACCAGGCTGGCGGCGCGGCCGGTCTGGTCAGTTCGGAGCACTACCACAGCGACGGGCACCGCGCGGTCGGGCGGTACGCCCGGAGCCGGTACGCCGAGCCGGCCGTCGAGGCGGTTCGGCCGATCAGCCCGGCCGTTGGCCCCTCGACACCGGTGGACGCGTCCGGCGCCGGGATGGCCATCCCGCTGCTGCCCGGCGAGCGCACCGTCGCCCGACGGCTGCGGTTCGCCCTGGTGAACGCGTGCACGCTCGCCAGCCTCATGCTCGGGATCACGGCGATCCTGCTGGCCATGCACGGCGAGGTGCGGATCGCCGCCGGCTGCCTGATCGCCTGCGTGGCCTTCGACGGTCTGGACGGCGCGCTGGCCCGGCGGCTCGGCGTGGCCAGCCCGTTCGGCGCGCAGATGGACTCGCTCGCCGACATGTGCTCGTTCGGCCTCGCCGCGCCGGTCGTGGTCTACGCGTCGCTGGCCGGCGCCGTCTCCACGGCGGCCGCCGGGGTGGCCTGCGCGCTCGTCGCGGCCTGCGCGGCGGTCCGGCTGGCCCGGTTCAACGTCTCACCGAAGGACGGCCGCTTCTTCTGCGGCGTGCCGACCACCATGGCGGCCGCGGTGCTCGCGCTGGCCGTGCTGATCGGGCTGCCGGTGGCGGGCATCTTCCAGGTGGCGGGCGTCGGCGTGCTGGCCTTCGCCATGGTGTCCAGCTTCCCGTACGCGAAGGTGGCCCGGCTGATCAAGCTGCCGCCCTGGGTGTGGCTGGCGCCGGTGGTCGGCGCCCTGATCGACGTCCGGGTGACGTTCGCGCTGCTGGTGCTGGGCTACCTGGTCAGCGGTCCGGTGCTCTGGCTGCACCAGCGCCGCACGGCCTGACCGCGGCCGCGGCGCGGCCCTGACCACCCGGCAACACCGCACGATCCACGAAAGGGGCGTCCCCGGTTCGCCGGGGGCGCCCCTTTCGGCTGTCCCGGCGAGCGCCGCTCAGCGCCAGCGCGCGATGACGCTCGACCCGCCGACCACCTTGTCACCCGGGCCGACCAACGGCTCGGCCAGATCCGCCGGCAGGTACACGTCGGTGCGCGAGCCGAACCGGATCAACCCGAACCGCTCGCCGCGGGCCAGCAGGGTGCCGACCGGCGCGCGCTGCACGATCCGGCGGGCGATCAGCCCGGTCCGCTGGGCCACCACCACCGTCCCCCGGTCGGTGTCCAGCACCGTGTACGCGGCCACGTTGTGCTCGGCATCCGGCCGCATGGCGGCCGCGAAACCGCCGTCGGCCACGAAGTAGTCGACCACCTTCCCGGCCACCGGGGACCGGTTCACGTGTACGTCGAGCACCGAGAGGAAGACCGCGACCCGGAGGAACTCGCCGGCGCCGAAGCGCTCGTCGGTGAGCCGCTGGACCGACAGGACCTGCCCGTCGGCCGCGGCCACCACCGCGTCCGGGTCCTCCGGCACGTCCCGCTGCGGGTCCCGGAAGAAGGCCGCCAGCACGGGCGCGGCGAGGGCCGGCACCAGCCACAGCCGGGACTTCGGCCGGGTGAGCCGGGCGAGGCCGGCCAGTCCTAGGGCCAGGCCGCCGGCCGCCACCCCGTTGGAGTCGATGTGCATGGTCCGGGTCAGCGGCACGCTGGAGGTCCGGTACGCGGGCGCCAGCCGGGCCGCCGTGCCCACGGCCGCCGGCGTGTAGCGCAGCCGGTGCACCCGGAGCGGCGGCCGGTTGCGCAGCACCAGGTCGCTGCCGACGCCGAACAGCATCGACTGGCGGTCGAACTCCGCCGCGGCGCCGGCCGTACCGCCCGGCTGGGCCGGCACGGCGGCGCTCAGCACGGCCCCCTCGGCCAGGTGCTTCGCCAACCCGTCGAGCGCGGACCGGGCGTCCTCGGCGCCTCCGGTGTACGCCTGGGCCACCATCACCGCGTCGGCCGGCTCGGCCTCGACCAGCGAGTCGACCACCCGGATGCGCTCCTCGACCCACTGACCCTGCGCGGTGACGTGGGCGCGGAGGTCCGCGGCCCCGGCCGGATCGTGCGGCACGAGGGTGAGCGAGTCCCCGGGCAGCAGCCCGTCGATCGCCGCGGCCAGCACGGCCGAGCCCGCCGCCGCCCCGACCACCAGGCCGGTCTTCGGGCCCTGGTGCCGAGCGAACTCGGCGGTGAGGGCGCGGGCGGCGCGTTCGCCGATGGGTACCTCGCCGGCGCCGACAGCGGGTACGGCCGGGGACTGGGCCATGTCTGGTGAACTCCTTGGGTTGTTCGTGCCGGCAGCTCTCCGGGCGGCGTGCCGGGACCGCGGCAGTGGGCGGGGTGCCAGGACGGCCCGCGGTGGGAACCGCCACCGGCCAGCATAGGCGGCGGCCGGCCGTGCAGACATCGACCGCGGCGTCAGGCCGATTCGTCCCCGCCCCGCTCGCCGGCGCGGCCCGGTCGGGGCTCGGCCGGTCCGGTGCCCGGATGGCTCGGCTCGACCGGGTCCGCCAGATCCGCCGGATCCGGCGCGCTCGGCCGGCCGCCGGGCTCGTCGCTGGTCGGATACGCCGCCGGGCCGCCGCTGGTCGAACCGCCGGCCTCGCCGCTGATCGGGTACGCCGCGGGTCCGCCGCTGGTCGGGCCGCCGCTGGACGGGTACGCGGCGGGTCCGCCGCTGGTCGGGCCGCCGCTGGACGGGTACCCGGTGGGGCCGCCGCTGGTCGGGTACCAACCGCCCGGGTCGCCCGGCGGGAACGGCCCCGCCGCCGGTGCCCCGAAGGGCGCGTTGCTGCTCGGCGTCCCGAAGGGCGCGTTGCTGCTCGGCGTCCCGAAGGGCGCGTCGCCGCTCGGCGTCCCGAAGGGCGCGTTGCCGCTCGGCGTGCCGACCGGCGCGCCGCTGCCGGGGTGCGGCTGGGTGGCCGGTTCGGTCCGGCCGCTGCCGGCGCGGAGCGCGCCGAGCAGGCCCAGCACCCCGATCACGATGAGCCCACCGGCCACGAACCAGCCGACGGCGGGCAGCGCCAGATCGAGGAGCTGGCCGACCAGCCACCAGACGGCGACGGTCAGGAAGAGGACGGCGAAGGTCAACGACAGACCGTCGGTGCGGTGCGCCTTCATCGGGATACCTCCACATGGCCGGTGCCGACCCGCAGGTTCAACTGGAGCTTGCCGCCGCCGGGGCCGTCCGGGCCGAGGTCGGTGGTCTCCCGGCTGCCGCCGTGGATGCCGCTCCACCCGCTGTCGAACACCCGCGCGTCACCCGCGCCGAGATCGACGGATGTCGTCACGTCCACGTTCGGCGGCACGATCACCCGCAGCGCTCCGACCTGTACCCGCACCGCGACGGTGGCGTCCCGGCCGGTGAAGTCGACCTGCCGCAGGTCAAGGTTGGAGTCCCCGAACGAGTTCTCGTACGTCTCGGCCAGCTGGTCGTAGCTGACCGGTCGCCAGTCCACCCGGCCATTGTTGTCGTCGACGGACGACTCGGCCAGGGTCGAGATGCCCAGCGCGGCCGTGGCTGCCAGCCCGAGGGCGATCAGCCAGCGGGCCCGACCGAACCAGGCGCCCACCAGCAGGCCGAGCCCGATCGTCACGAGCGCCGCAGCGAAGTAGCCGGATGTGGTGACCGGCACCGCGTTGGTGAGGTCGAGCACGGTCACCACACCGATGGCCACGAAGATCAATGAGAACGTGGCCGCGCCGAGCGGCGACCGCTCCTTGGGCGGTTTCGGTGGCCGCGGCGGGCTCGCCGGTGGGTACGGCGCCGCCGGGGCGGTCGCGTACGGCCCACGCGGTGCGAACGCCGGACGGTACCCCCGGTCCAGGGTCGGGCCCAGCGGGGTGGCCGCCGGAAACTCGCTCGTGGCCGGGTACCCGGCGCTCGGCGGGGCGGGCGGGCTCAGCCAGGACGGGACCGGACCGCTCGGGGCCGGCGGGGCGGCCGGTTGCCCGTACCCGATTCCCGTCCCGAGGAGGCTCGGCGCCGGACCGGCGGTCCCGATGCCGGAGGTGGCCGGTTCGGGCGGCCGCGCGCCGGCCGCCGGCGCGATCCCGCCGGGTTGGTCCAGGCCGCCGGGTGCGCCGCCCCACCCGCCCGGGCCACCGGTGCGGCCGAAACCGCCGGCCTGACCCTCCGCCGGCTGGCCGGGCCCCCCCAGACCCGGCCAGCCGGCCCCGGGCTGCCCGCCCGGGGGAAGCGGCGGCGCGCCGGCGGGTTGCCCCAGCCGGCCGCCGCCGTTGCGGTTCAGCAGGAGCGCGCCCCCGATGACGATCGCCGCGCCGAGCAGGACCGCGCGGAACTTGTCCGTCACGATCAGCCCGAACATCACCGCAACCAGGACGCCGAGCACGATGACCATGATCGGCGACATGCTGGACCGGCCCCGGCCCAGCATGGATTCGACCGGTGAGGCGGTGTCGCCCTCTGCCGGGATGACCAGCCAGGCGGCCAGGTAGATCAGGATCCCGATCCCGCCGAAGAAGCCGAGCACCGCCAGCAGCACCCGCCAGAGCACCGGGTCGGTGTTGGTGGCCCGGCCGATGGCCGCGCAGACCCCCGCGAGGTAGCGGCCCTGGCGGGGGCGGACCAGCCCGTACCGCGAGGTGAAGCCGGCGCCCCCGGGCGGCGGCCCGGGCGGGGGCCAGCCCCCGGCACCGCCCGGCGGCAGGCCGTCGGCGCCCCCCGGCGGCGGGATGTCCGCGCCCCCCGGCGGACCCCCGGCGTCACCCGACGGTGGAACGTCGGCGCCGGCGGTCGGCGGTGGAACGTCGGCGCCGGTCGTCTCCGTGCCGAACTCGCGGGTCGGCGTCGTGCCGAACTCGCGGGTCGGCGTCGTGCCGAACTCGCGCGTCGGGTCCGCGCCGAGGTCCCGGGTCGGCTCGTCGGCGGCGCCGGCGGGGTCCGCGGCCGTCGTCGGGGCGTACGGCTCGCGCGGTGGCTCGGCACTGTCGGAGGGGCCCGCCGGCGCGTCGACGTGGGGCGTCGGCGGGGCGGGCGACGGCGGTGGCGGCGCGGATGCGGCGCCGTCCGGCGTCCGCGCCCCGCGCGGCTCGGCGGGTTGTTCGGTCATGCCCCGATCCTGGCGCGCGGCCCGCCCACCTGCCTCAGGAGCCGACCCTGACGCCACCCTGAGATTGTCCGACCGGCAAAGTCGGGGACGTCCCCGTGGTCAGCGGCCGCGCGGCGTGTGACGATCGGACTACCCGGCGGCGCACCGGCGTCCCACCGCGCCAGGCTGCCGCCGCCGGGCCCGCGCCAGACCATGGCGCCGGGCCCGCGCCGCGACCACGGCGCCCGGCCCGGCGGCACGACCAGGGAGCCACCCATCAGCATCGCCACCGAACCGCCCCGCCTCTACCGGGTACGCGACCACCGCATGGTGGCCGGCGTGGCCACGGGCATCGCGGAACACCTGGGCATTTCGGTCATGCGGGTCCGGGTCGCGTTCGTGGTGCTGCTCGGGTTCAGCGGCCTCGGCGTGCTGCTCTACGCGGCCTTCTGGGCGGTGGTGCCGCTGCGGCCGGGAGCGGCCGAGCCGGCGCCCCGGCGCGACCTGGTCCAACTGCTGCCGTTCGTGGCCATCGGGCTCGGCATGATCATGGTGCAGGTGCTGCTCTTCGACTCGGTCGGGGTGGCCAGCACGGCCGGCTGGCTGGTGGCGATCATCGCCGTCGGCGCCGGGGTCATCTGGCACCAGTCCGCCCCGGAACGGCGCCGGCAGTGGAGCGGCAGCGTGCCGTGGCTGGGCGCGGTCGTCGAGGAGAGCGACCGGCGCGCGTTCGTGCTGCGCTTCATCGGCGGCGGGGTGCTGGTGGCGGTGGGCATCATCGGCATCGCGGCCGTGTACTCGCCGCAGGAGAACTTCAACGCCGTCCTGTACGGCGTGATCTTCGCGCTCGTCGGCCTGGCCGGGGTCGGGGTGGTCGCCGCCCCGGTGCTCTGGCGGACCTACAACCAGCTGCGGGCCGAGCGCGAGGGCCGGATCCGGGAGCAGGAGCGGGCCGAGCTCGCGGCGATGGTGCACGACCAGGTGCTGCACACCCTCGCCCTGATCCTGCGCAACGCGGGCGATGTGAAGACGGTCCAGCGGCTGGCCCGGGGCCAGGAACGTTCGCTGCGTAACTGGCTGTACAAGCCCACGGCCTCGCCGAACGAGCGGCTCGCCGCGGCGCTGGAGCAGGCGGCCGCCGAGGTCGAGGACACGTACGCGATCAGCGTCGAGGCGGTGGTGGTGGGCGACCGGGAGACCGACGAGCGGGTCGACGCCCTGGTGGCGGCCGTCCGGGAGGCGCTGGTGAACGCCGCGCGGCATGCCAAGGTGCAGACGGTCTCGCTGTATGCCGAGGTGGAGCCGGAGCAGATCAGCGTGTTCGTCCGCGACCGGGGCGCCGGCTTCGACCCTGCGAGCGTGCAGGATCACCGGCACGGAGTACGTGGTTCGATCATCGGACGGATGGACCGGCACGGCGGTCGGGCGGAGATCCGCAGTGAGCCGGGCTCGGGCACCGAGGTGCGGCTGACGTTGCCGACTCCCGGCGACCGGGCCGCGACAGGAAGGGACAGGTAGTCATGGATGAAGATCGGCCGCTGGAGGAGACCGGTGGGGAGCACACCCCGTCACGGCCGCTCCGGGTGTTCCTCGTCGACGACCACGCCATGTTCCGGGCAGGTGTCCGCGCCGAACTCGGCGTGCACGTCGAGGTGATCGGTGAGGCCAGCACGGTGGCGGAGGCGGTGGCGCGGATCGGCGCCAGCAACCCGGACGTGGTGCTGCTCGACGTACACATGCCGGATGGTGGCGGGCGGGCGGTGCTGGATGCCGTACGGCGGACCCATCCGCAGGTGAAGTTCCTGGCGCTGAGCGTCTCGGACGCGGCGGAGGACGTGATCGGGCTGATCCGGGCCGGCGCCCGCGGCTACGTCACCAAGACCATCTCGCCGGACGAGTTGGCCGCGGCCATCCGCCGGGTGGCCGACGGTGACGCGGTGTTCAGCCCGCGGCTGGCCGGCTTCGTGCTGGACGCGTTCGCGGCCCGGCCGGACGCGCCGGTCGCCGACCCGGAGCTGGACCAGCTCACCAACCGGGAGCGGGAGGTGCTGCGGCTGCTGGCGCGCGGCTACGCCTACAAGGAGATCGCCAAGGAGCTGTTCATCTCCATCAAGACGGTGGAGACCCACGTGTCGAACGTGCTCCGGAAGCTGCAGATGTCCAACCGGTACGAGCTGTCCCGCTGGGCCGCGGACCGCCGATTGGTGTGAGATTTGCCCCCGATGGGTGTTACCAATGGTACAGATGTGACTGATGTGGCGGCTGCCTGCTGACAAACGTCGCTGCTTGTGCTGAAATCCCCTTCGCGTCGTGAACGGCGGCTCAGGCCCGGATTCGACTTCGCTGTCCGGTAAAAGCCCCGCGACGACTTCGTCGTACCGCCTCCGCCCGCCCAGCGGGCGGGGCGACCCCCTGGGGAGAGGTAGTCATCCTGATGTTCGGAAGAACAGGTGCGCGTTGGGGCCGTACGGCCCTGGCCGCGATCGCCGGTGCCGCGCTGACCTTCGGCGTCGCGGGCCCGGCCGCCGCCGAGCCGGCCACCGAGGGCAGGCCGGTGGGCCTCGCGAACAGCAGCGTCACCCTGATGCTGAACGAGAAGCCCCGGCAGACCTCGGGGTTCCAGCTGCAGATCGGCGACAAGGCCGTCATCGCATACTGCATCGACTTCAACACCAACATCGCGATGAACGAGGCATACAAGGAGGGCACCTGGGACGCCTCCGAGGTGCAGGACCTCGGCAAGGTGCAGTGGGTGCTCACGCACGGCTACCCGAACGTGACCGAGGACAAGCTGCTCGCCGCGGCCGGCGCACGGATGCCGGGTGGGCTCAACGCCGACGCCCAGCGCAAGCTGCTCTACTTCGGCACCCAGACCGCCGTCTGGCAGTTCAGTGACGGCGTCAAGCTGGGCGGCTTCGAGGCCGGCAAGGGCCTGCTGGACGAGGACCAGTACGCGGTGGTCCAGAAGATCTACACCTACCTGACCGAGAACGCGACCGCCGTTCCGGAGCCCAAGCCGAGCCTGAGCATCAAGCCGGGCAAGGCGGCCGACGTTCCGGTCGGCTCGAAGGCCGGTCCGTTCACCGTCGCCGGCCCCGGCGGCGAGATCAAGCTGGACGTCCAGGGCGGCCAGGCGGTCGACGCCGACGGCAAGCAAGTCACCACCACCGCGAACGGCGAGAAGTTCTGGCTGACCGCCGAGGGCGCCGGCACCGTCTCGGTGACCGCGACCGGCTCCGGCTCGGTCTCCACCGGTCGGGTCTTCCTGCACGTCGGTGGCAAGGCGCAGAAGCTGATCCTCGGCGGCGCCGTGGGCGAGCAGGTGAAGGCGCAGGCCTCGGCCAACTTTGTGACCGGTCCGGCCAGCCCGACGGCCGCCCCGAGCGCCAGCCCGAGCGGCCCGTCCGGGCCGGCGCTGCCGGTGACCGGCTCGTCCACCGGCCTCATGGTGGGCGCCGGCCTGCTGCTGCTGGTGGCCGGCGGGGTGGCCGTGGCCATCGTCCGTCGTCGCCGGGTGCGGTTCACCGTCTGATCCCGCGACACCCGTCTCCGGTGCCCCCGACGCCACGGCGTCGGGGGCACCGCCCTTATTCGGTACGCAGCACGGTGAACGCCTCGGCCAGCCGGCCCGACGGCAGTCCGGCGTCCCGGGCGGCGGCGGTCATCCGGTCCCGGAGCCACTCGGCCGGGTCGAAGTGCGCGGTCTGCGAGGCGTGCGCGCGCAGCGCCGCGAGCTTCCGGTCGAACTGGTCCGTCACGTCCACCACGTGGTCCGGGCTCGGGCCGCCGGCGTACCAGACCTCCCGCACGACCCACGGCTTGAGGCCCTGGTCGAGCAGCTCGGGGAAGGCGAACGGGTTTCGGGCGTCCGGGTAGATCGCGCAGGTGGTGGCCTCGCCGGTGGCCAGGTGGTCGGGGTGGCTGGGGCCGGACAGCCGTTCCCAGCGGCGCAGCGGCGAGCTGGTGAGGATGCGGTCCGGCCGGTGCCGGCGGATGGCCGCGGTGATGTCCCGGCGCAGGTCGAGGCTCGGCGTGAGGGTGCCGTCGGCGTACCCGTCGAGGAACTCGACCCGCGCGACGCCGAGGGCCGCGGCGGCGGCCCGCTGCTCCCGTTCGCGGATGTCGGGCATCTCGTGCCGGGGGGTGTCGTCGAAGCCGCCGGCGTCGCCGCGGGTCACCAGCAGGTACGTCACCTCGATGCCGGCCGCCACCCAACCGGCCACCGTGCCGGACGAGCCGAAGTCGATGTCGTCCGGATGCGCGAACACCGCGAGTACGCGCTCGATGTCGGTCAGTGCCGGGGCGGATGGTGGGTACGTCATGGTGACCGATATTACGTTTTTCTGAAAACCGCCGTACGACGGGCAAAACTCGCTGGTCAGGGCCGATGCGATGGGGTATGTCGGGCCTGCCCGCAATCTCGGGCCGGCGACGGGCGACTAACGGCTTGATAACGCGGCTTTGTGTTGCCGGCGCCCCGGTGCCAGAGTTGCAGCGCTTGGTCCACCCCGCGCGTGAGTCGCCTTCGCCGTCCCAGACCGCTGCGGCTAGTGTTTGCCGGTCAGCGCAGGTCCGGGCAGCATGGCGCCGGCCGCGCGGTGGACGAGCCGACGGATCGCCGGTGCGTGTCGGTGCCGGCTCCTTCCGTAACAGTTCCGTAGCGGCTGCGAACCCCTCGTGGCCGCCAGCACGTCATGTCCACGTGCAGGAGCACGACCGTGGTAGCAGGATCTTTGAGGAGGCTTCGGAGAATGAGGGTCTCGAAGCGAGTGGGTGCGGTCGCGCTTGGCGCGGCGCTTGCACTCGTCGCGACAGGCTGTGGCAGCGGGGGCGGCAGCAATAGCTCTGGCGACACCGCGAACGGCTCCATCACGATCGACGGCGTCCAGCCGGAGTCTCCGCTGGTGCCGGTGAACACGAACGAGACCGGTGGTGGCAACATCATCGACAACCTGTGGACCGGCCTGGTGCGGTACCCGAACGACGGCAGCGCGCCGAAGAACGCGGTCGCCCAGTCGATCGAGACGGGTGACTCGAAGGTCTACACCATCAAGATCAAGCAGGGCCTGAAGTTCCACGACGGAACCGAGGTTCAGGCGCACAACTTCGTGGACGCCTGGAACTGGGGCGCGTACGGGCCGAACGGTGCCAAGAACTCCTCGTTCTTCAGCGACATCGACGGCTTCACCGACGTGAACCCGCCGGCGCCGGAGGGCGGCGGCAAGGCGCCCGCGCCGAAGGCCAAGACCATGAAGGGCCTGCAGGTCGTCGACAACTACACCTTCAAGGTGACGTTGTCCGCACCCTTCTCGATCTTCCCGACCAAGCTGGGCTACAGCGCCTTCTACCCGATGCCGGATGCCTTCCTCAAGGGTGGCAACCCGGACGAGTTCGGCAAGCGCCCGATCGGCAACGGGCCGCTGAAGTTCGTCTCCTGGGAGCCGAACGTGGCGGTCAAGCTGACCCGGTTCGACGACTACGCGCTCGACAACAAGGTCACGCTCAAGGACGTCACGGTCAAGCTGTACCAGGACGCCAACGCCGCCTACCAGGACCTGGTCTCCGGCAACCTGGACTTCATGCAGACCATCCCGGTCTCGGCGCTCGCCGGCGACAAGTGGAAGGCCGACCTGAGCGACCGCACCATCAACGTGCCGGTGCCGACCTCCGCGAAGATCGACTTCCCGTTCTACGACTCGAAGTTCCGGGACGTCAACCTGCGCAAGGCCGTCTCGCTGGCCATCGACCGGCAGGAGATCACCGACAAGATCTTCTCCGGCTCGAAGAAGCCGGCCAACAGCTGGGCCAACCCGCTGACCCCGGGTGCCAAGGACGGCAACTGCACCGTCTGCACCTTCGACCCGGCCAAGGCCCGGCAGCTGCTCCAGCAGGCCGGCGGCTTCTCCGGGACGATGAAGTTCTACTACAACGGTGACGCCAGCCACAAGGAGTGGATGGAGGCCGTCGCCAACCAGGTCGCCAAGAACCTGAACATCCAGGCGCAGGCCGTGGCCGTGCCGCTGAACGCGCAGTTCCGGGCGAAGATCAACGCGCACCAGTTGGACGGTCCCTACCGCGCCGCGTGGCAGCAGGACTACCCGGACGTCGAGAACTGGCTGGGTCCGCTGTTCGTCACCGGCGGCAGCTCCAACAACGGCCTGTTCAGCGACAAGGAGGTGGACAAGCTCTACCGCGAGGGCACCGCCGCGCCCAGCGTCGACGCCGCGCACGAGAAGTTCGCCCAGGCCGTGGCGAAGGTGGACCAGGACGTTCCGTCGATCCCGGTCTACTTCTACAACCAGCAGTCGGGCTACTCCGAGAAGATCAAGAAGGTCGAGACCAACAGCAAGGGTCCGATCGACCTCTCGACGGTCGAGCTCGCCGGCTAAGGCGACCACAGTCCCGGGTCGGTCCCTCTCTCGGGGGCCGGCCCGGGCGGTCCCCGCTGCCGAGGGCGCGCGATCCGCGTCCTCGGCACGTGTTTCGCCACCCGTGTCGGGCGTCCGACGCGAACCCCTTGGAGGACGACCCATGGGCCGTTACCTGTTGAGACGGCTTCTCCACCTGGTCCCGGTCTTCATCGTGACCACGTTTTTGATCTATGTGCTGGTCTGGGTGCTGCCCGGTGATCCGTTCGCCGGCAAGTGCGGCGAGCGCCCGTGCCCGCCGAACTACGTCCAGATGATGACCGAGAAGTACCACCTGGACCAGAGCGTCTTCGTGCAGTACGGCAGCTACATGAAGGCACTGCTGTTCCAGGGCGACTTCGGCACCACGTACAACGGGCAGTCGGTCAACGACATCATCGCCCAGTCGTACCCGAACACGGTCAAGCTGGCGCTGGTGGCGGTGGCCATCACGGCGCTGATCGGGCTGACCGCCGGCGTGCTCACCGGCCTGCGCCGCAACGGCTTCGCCGACAACCTCGTGCTGGTGTCGACGCTCTTCCTGATCGCGCTGCCGACCTTCGTCACCGGCTTCGTGCTGCAGTGGCTGTTCGGCGTGCAGTTGGGGCTCGTGCGGCCCACGGTCAGCAGCGAGGCGCCGCTCAACGAGCTGATCATCCCCGGCTTCGTCCTCGGCAGCGTCTCGATGGCCTACGTGTCCCGGCTGGCCCGGACCAGCATCGCGGAGAACCGGCGGGCCGACTACGTCCGGACGGCGATCGCCAAGGGCCTGCCGATGCGCCGGGTCGTCGGGGTGCACCTGCTGCGCAACTCGCTGATCCCCGTGCTCACCTTCATCGGCACGGACATCGGCAGCCTGATGGGCGGCTCGATCGTCACCGAGGGCATTTTCAACATCAACGGCATCGGCCGGCAGGTCTACCGCGCGATCCTCACGAAGGACAGCGCGACCGTGGTCTCCATCGTCGTCCTCCTGGTGATCGTCTTCCTGTTGGCGAACCTGGTGATCGACCTGCTGTACGCCGCCCTGGACCCGAGGATCCGTTATGAGTGACCCGACGCTCGGCTCGATGGTGACCACCCCGTCCCCCGACCAGCCCGCCGTGGTGGAGGGCGGCACCGCCGGCGACGGCGGCCGGTCGGGTCGGCGCGACAAGCCGCGCGGCCTGCTCAGCGACGCCTGGCGGGACCTGCGCCGCAAGCCGCTGTTCTGGATCTCCGCGGTGTTCATCCTGTTCTTCCTGGTGCTGGCGGCCTTCCCGTCGCTGTTCACCTCGGTCAGCCCGACCGCGGCCGACCTGTCGCGCAGCCGGGTGGAGCCGAGCGGCAGCGCCCTCTTCGGGTACGACCTGCAGGGCCGGGACGAGTTCGCCCGGACCATCTACGGCGCCCGCGCCTCCATCGTGGTCTCGGTGCTCTCCACGATCGGCACGGTGCTGATCGGCGGGGCGATCGGCATCTTCGCCGGGTTCCGCGGCGGCTGGGTGGACGCGCTGCTGTCCCGGGTCGCCGAGGTGTTCTTCGGGCTGCCGTTCGTGCTCGGCGCGATCGTCATCCTGACCACCCTCAACGGCCCGAGCGCCAACAACGGGACGTTCACCATCATGGGTCTGGTGATCCTCTCGATGGTGGTGTTGAGCTGGCCGGTCTCCATGCGGATCATGCGCTCGGCGGTGCTCGCCAACAAGCAGGCCGACTACATCCTCGCGGCCCGCGCCCTGGGCGCGAGCAACCGCCGGATCATCCTCAAGCACCTGCTGCCGAACTGCCTGGCGCCGGTGCTGGTCTATGCCACGATCCTGATCGGCACGTTCATCGGCGCCGAGGCGACGCTGTCGTTCCTGGGTGTGGGCCTGCAGTCGCCGGTGGTCTCCTGGGGCGTCATGATCAGTGAGTCCCGGGACTGGATCCGGGTGTCGCCGCACCTGCTGTTCTTCCCCGCCGCCTTCCTCGTTGTCGCGGTGCTCAGCTTCGTCATGCTCGGCGAGGCGGTCCGCGAGGCGCTCGACCCCAAGCTCCGGTAGGAGAAATCGCGTTGTCCGAGATAACTGTGTCCCAGCGGTCCCGGCCCGGTGCCGAGGGCCCCGGGGGTCCGTCCGGCCGGCTGCTGGAGGTCGAGGACCTCCGGGTGGAGTTCCGGACCCGGGACGGCGTCGCCAAGGTCATCAACGGGGTCACGTACCACGTCGACGCGGGGGAGACCCTCGCCGTGCTCGGCGAGTCAGGCTCCGGCAAGAGCGTGACCGCCCAGACCATCATGGGCATCCTCGACACCCCGCCGGGGTTCGTGACCGGGGGCGCGATCCGCTTCCACGGCCGCGACATGCTCAGGATGTCCGGCGAGCAGCGGCGCCGGATCCGCGGCGAGGGCATCGCCATGGTGTTCCAGGACTCGCTTTCCGCGCTGAACCCGGTCTTCACGGTCGGGTTCCAGATCGCCGAGCAGTTCCGGATCCGCCGGGGAATGAGCCGGCAGGAGGCCAAGAAGCGCGCCGTCGAGATGCTCGACCTGGTCAAGATGCCGAACGCCCGGCAGCGGGTGAACGAGTATCCGCACCAGTTCTCCGGCGGTATGCGGCAGCGCGTCATGATTGCCATGTCGCTGGCGCTCGACCCGGAGGTGCTGATCGCCGACGAGCCGACCACCGCGCTGGACGTCACCGTGCAGGCCCAGATCATGGACCTGTTGGCCGAGCTGCAGCGCGAACGGCGGATGGGCCTCATCCTCATCACCCACGACCTGGGTGTGGTGGCCGACGTGGCGGACCGGATCGCGGTGATGTACGCGGGCCGGGTCGTCGAGGAGGCCGACGTCCACGAGCTGTACGCCCGGCCGGCGCACCCGTACACGGTGGGCCTGCTCGAGTCGATCCCGCGGGTCGACCAGAAGGGCCAGCAGCTGCGGACCATCAAGGGTCTGCCGCCCAACCTCATGCGGATCCCCACCGGATGCCCGTTCCACCCGCGCTGCCCGATGGCCCAGCCGGTGTGCCGGGAGAGGGTGCCCCCGCTGCTGACGCTCAGCCCCACCCGGGCCAGCGCCTGCCACTTCGCCGAGGAGCTGATTAACCGTGGCTGAGAAGATCCTCGAGGTCCGCGACCTGGTCAAGCACTATCCCGTCACCCGCGGAGTGGTCTTCAAGAAGACCATCGGCCAGGTACGCGCGGTCGACGGCGTCTCCTTCGACCTGCACCGCGGGGAGACCCTGGGCGTGGTGGGCGAGTCGGGCTGCG
Organism: Plantactinospora siamensis; assembly: GCF_042434095.1. Taxonomy (NCBI): domain Bacteria; kingdom Bacillati; phylum Actinomycetota; class Actinomycetes; order Micromonosporales; family Micromonosporaceae; genus Plantactinospora; species Plantactinospora siamensis. The sequence continues at coordinate 189,022 of NZ_JBHLUE010000001.1, read as the reverse complement.
GCAAGTCGACGCTGTCCCGGGTCCTGATGAGCCTCGAACCGCCGACCGGTGGCCAGGTGCTCTACAAGGGCCGCAACGTGGCCACGTTGAAGGGCGGCGAGCTGCGCCGGCTGCGCCGGCAGATCCAGCTGGTGATGCAGGACCCGTACACGTCGCTGAACCCCCGGATGACGGTGGGCGACCTGGTCGGGGAGCCGTTCGAGATCCACACCGAGGTGGCGCCGCGCGGCAGCCGGCGCCGGCGGGTGCAGGAGCTGCTCGACCTGGTCGGGCTGAACCCGGAGCACATCAACCGGTACCCGCACCAGTTCTCCGGCGGCCAGCGGCAGCGCATCGGCATCGCCCGGGCGCTGGCCCTGCGTCCCGAGATCATCGTCTGCGACGAGCCGGTGAGCGCCCTGGACGTCTCGATCCAGGCTCAGGTGATGAACCTGCTGGAACAGCTGCAGCGGGATCTCGGCCTGTCGTACGTCTTCATCGCGCACGACCTGTCGGTGGTGCGCCACCTGTCGGACCGGGTGGCGGTGATGTACCTCGGCAAGATCGCGGAGATCGGCACCGAGGAGGAGATCTACGAGCGGCCGACCCACCCGTACACCCAGGCCCTGCTGTCCGCGGTGCCGGTTCCGGACCCGACGAGCCGGAGCCAGAAGGCGATCATCCGGCTGACCGGCGATGTGCCGTCGCCGGCCAACCCGCCCTCGGGCTGCCGGTTCCGGACCCGGTGCTGGAAGGCGCAGGACGTCTGCGCCCGGGAGGAGCCGGCGCTGGTGCAGCGGCGTGGCACCGACCACCCGAGTGCCTGCCACTTCGCCGAGGTACGGGAGATCGTCGCCACCCACGAGGCCTGATCCGCCTCGCGCCCCTGCCCGCGTCCGCGCGTTGATCTGGGGCATATGGCCGCAATCTGGGATCAACCAGCGACCATGTGCCCTGGATCGGCGGCGGGGGCGGGTGGGTCAGAGGGGGCCGCGGCCGGCGCGGAGCAGCAGCAGGGCCAGCTGGGTTCCGTCGGCGCCGAGGGTGTCCCGGAAGCGGTCCAGGATCTGCCGTTCGCGGGCGAGGACCAGCCGGGTGCCGCCGGACGCCACCCGGGTGGCGCCGACCTGCCGGGACAGCTCGGCCCGCTCCTGCCAGAGCGAGATCAGGGCGTTGTCGATCTCGTCGATCCGCTCCCGCAGCACGGAGATCTCCTCGGCCGCCAGCGCCGACGGGCTGCCCGTGTCGGCCGCCGCAGTCCCGCCCGGGGTTGCCGCCTTTTCGTCCCGGGCGGCCGCCGGCCCGCCGGGGGTCGCGAGGGGCCGTCCCGCGGCCGCGGTTGGCCGCCCCGCGGTTGCGGCGGAGGGTGCCGGCCGCCCGTCCGGGGCCGGCGAGGCGGAATTGGACTGCTGGGCTGCTAGGTGCGTCGGCATGGCTGCTCCCTGAGGCGGTCGGGCCGCCGGAGTTCCCGAGATCCCGCAGCGAAAAGCCCCGGGCTCGGGGAGCCCGGGGCTTTTCGTAGGTCTGTGATCAGGCGCGACCTACGGCTGCCGGACTCCCGGTGCCGTAGTAAAAAAAGCTGCGCGCCTGCTTGGTCACGCGTCGAGTATGCCCACCCCGACCAGCCCGGCGCAACCCGTTCCACCAGGTAGGACGCCGAACCCGTCGGCCGGCCGCCGGGAGCGCCCGTCCGGAGCCCGGGAATGCTGGTCCAGCGGCCGGGAGTCCCGGTCCGGAAGCCGGCCGCGGTTCGAGCCGCGGCCGGCCTCCGGGTGGGGCTCAGCCGATCTTGGTGATCCGGTCCGCCGGGCCCGGCGCCACCGGGGCGTTCGCGCCCAGGTAGCTGACCAGGGCATCCACGTCGAAACCGGGCGCGGTGGTCCGGCCGGTGCCGCCGGTCAGCGCGGTGAAGCCGTCGCCACCGTTGGCCAGGAAGTCGTTCGTGGTGACCCGGTAGCTGGCCGCCGGGTCGATCGGCGTGCCGTTCAGCGCCAGGTTGCTGATCCGGTCGCCGCCCGCGCGGGTGCTGTCGTACGTGTACGTGAAGCCCGCCGAGACCTGCAGGATCTTCTCGGTCGTCTGCCCCTGGTACCCCACGAACTGCTGCTCGAGCACGGTCTTGAGCTGGGCGCCGGTGAGGGTCTGGGTGACCACCAGGTTGTTGAACGGCTGGACGGTGAACGCCTCGCCGTAGGTGATCTCGCCGGGCGCCTCGCCGCCGGCCGAGGTCCCGTACGGCAGGGAGGCCCGGATGCCGCCCGGGTTCATCAGCGCGATCTGCGCGCCGTCGCCCGTCGTCCGGGCAAGCTGGGCGTCGGCGATGACGTCACCGAGGGGGCTCTCCCCGTTGGCCAGCGGGTCCCGGTTGATGTCCGCGGTGATCCGCCCGACCACCCGGTTGGCGATCGGTGCCACGGCCGTGCGGTACTTGTCGGCCAGCTGCTTGGCGGCCGGGTCGACCAGGGCCGGGTTCCGGACGTACGTCTTGTCCGGGTTCTGCTGCCAGCTGCCGTCCGCGTTGCGTACGCCGTTCTCGACGATCACGTTGTGCGCGGCGATGTCGGTGAACCGGCCGGTCCGCTTGTCCAGCGTGTAGTCGATGTCCGTGATCAGCTGCCCGTTGGTGCCGGCGCTGGTCACCACGCTCTGCGCGCCCGAGGAGTTCGGCAGCGTGCAGGAGTACCACTTGTGGGTGTGGCCGGACACCACCAGGCCGAACTCGGGGTTCAGCCCCTTGACGATGTCGACGATCGGGCCGGAGAAGTTGTTGCAGTCCGAGATGCCGATCGGGTTGGGCGGCGCGGCCTGCGAGCCGCCCTGGTGCACGAGCAGCACCTGCGCCCTGACCCCGAACAGCCGCAGCAGCGCGCCCCACCTGTTGGCGGTCTCCACCTCGTTCGTGAACCGCACGTTGGTGATCCCGGCCGGGTTGACGATGCCCGCGGTGCCCTCCAGGGTCACCCCGACGAAGCCCACCGGAACGCCGTCGATGAACTTGATGTCGATGGGCGGCAGGATCGGCAGGCCGGTCCGCTTGTCGATGGTGTTGGCGGCCAGGTAGTGGAACTTGGCGCCGGCGAAGCCGTCGCCGTCCTGGCAGCCGTCCACCGGGTGGCAGCCGCCGCGCTGCATCCGCAGCAGCTCGGTGACGCCCTCGTCGAACTCGTGGTTGCCCACCGAGCTGACCTGCAGGCCGACCTGGTTCATCAGCTCGATGGTCGGCTCGTCGTGGAAGGCCGCGCTCACCAGCGGGCTGGCGCCGATCAGGTCGCCGGCGCCCACCGTGGTGGTGGTCCGGCCCTCGGCCGCGCCTTCGGCGCGCAGCCGCTTGAGCCAGGTGGCCAGGTATTCCACGCCGCCGGCCGGGGTGCCGTTGACGGTGCTGTTCGGCGGGTCGATGGCGCCGTGGAAGTCGTTGTAGCTGAGGAACTGGCCCTTGACCGCCTGGCCCAGCGGGCTGCCGTACGAGACGGAGACCGGGGCGGGGGTGCCGGAGGCCGTCGCGGGGGTCTGCCCGGTGGCCAGCGGCGCGACGCCGAGCATGGCCAGCGCCAGGGCGGGCGCCGCGAGGTGACGCGGCGAGAAACGGCCGCGCGTGCGCGGTGAACGCATGAGTGGGGTCCAATCGGGTCCGGGGGCATGGGGGGTTTCGCCCCGGACATCGTTCTTGACGAGGTACGGACCGCACCAGCCCCCACCGGTGACGAGTTGATGTCCGATCGGCCGGTCCGGGCGGTGCGGCCCGCGCCAGGGCGGCCCGCCGGGAGGGTGGATACGGACGACTCGTACACCCGTGCGGGGCGGCGCGGGCGGCGGTGTCCGACCGCCGGCATAGACTCGCGGGTGCGATGCATGCTCTTTTCGAACCGCCGCCCGCCGGTTCCCGGCCGCCCGGCGCACCCCACTCGCCCGGACACCGCCGGGATTCCGCCCGCCTCGACGTGGCCGCCCTGCTGGCCGGGCTCAACGGCCCGCAGCGGGACGCGGTGACCCATTCGGGCAGCCCGCTGCTCATCGTGGCCGGCGCCGGGTCGGGCAAGACCCGCGTGCTGACGCACCGCATCGCCTACCTGCTGGCCGCCCGGGACGTGCACCCGGGCGAGATCATCGCCATCACCTTCACCAACAAGGCCGCCGGTGAGATGAAGGAGCGGGTGGCCGCCCTGGTGGGGCCGCGGGCCCGGCTCATGTGGGTGTCGACGTTCCACAGCGCCTGCGTCCGCATCCTGCGGGCCGAGCACGAGCACGCCGGCCTGAAGTCGACCTTCTCGATCTACGACGCCGACGACTCGCGCCGGCTGATGCAGCTGGTGGCCCGGGAGCTCGACCTCGACCCCAAGCGCTACCCGGCCCGGATGCTGGCCGGCCAGGTCTCCAACCTCAAGAACGAGCTGATCGACCCGGAGGAGTTCGCCGGCCGGGCCAAGGGCCCGAACGAGCGAGCCGTGGCCGAGGCGTACACGCTCTATCAGCGGCGGTTGGTCGAGGCGCACGCGCTCGACTTCGACGATCTGATCATGACCACCGTGCACCTGCTGCGGTCCCACCCGCACGTGGCGGAGAGCTACCGTCGCCGCTTCCGGCACGTGCTCGTGGACGAATACCAGGACACCAACCACGCCCAGTACGCGCTGGTGAAGGAGCTGGTGGGCAGCGCGGCCGACGCGAGCGGGCTGCCGCCGGGCGAGCTGTGCGTGGTGGGCGACGCCGACCAGTCCATCTACGCGTTCCGCGGCGCCACCATCCGCAACATTCTGGAGTTCGAGCGGGACTTCACGGACGCCCGGACGATCCTGCTCGAGCAGAATTACCGCTCCACCCAGACCATCCTCAACGCGGCCAACGCGGTGATCGACAACAACTCCTCGCGCAAGCCAAAGCGGCTGTGGAGCGAGGAGGGCGAGGGCGAGCAGCTCGTCGGGTACGTGGCCGACACCGAGCACGCCGAGGCGGACTGGGTGGCCCGGGAGATCGACCGGCTGGTGGACGCCGACGAGACCAGGCCGGGCGACGTGGCGGTCTTCTACCGCACCAACGCCCAGTCCCGGGTGTTCGAGGAGGTGTTCATCCGGGTCGGCCTGCCCTACAAGGTGGTCGGCGGCGTGCGGTTCTACGAGCGCAAGGAGGTCCGCGACGCGCTGGCCTACCTGCGCGCGGTGGTGAACGACGACGACACCGTGAGCATCCGGCGGATCCTCAACACCCCCCGCCGGGGCATCGGCGACCGCGCCGAGGCGTGTGTCGAGGCCCTGTCGAGCCGGGACCGGATCTCCTTCGGCGCCGCGCTGCGCCGCGCCGGCGACGCCCCGGGCATCTCGACCCGGGCCGCCAACGGGATCGGCGACTTCGTGGCCCTGCTCGACGAGGTGCGCGAGCTGGCCGCCACGGCCCCGCCGGAGGAGGTGCTGGAGGCCCTGCTGACCCGCTCGGGCTACCTGACCGAGCTGGAGGAGAGCCTCGACCCGCAGGACGCGGGCCGGGTGGAAAACCTGCAGGAGCTGGTGAGCGTGGCCCGGGAATACACCGAGCGCGCCGAGGCGCAGGCCGAGGAGGGCGGCCCGGGCGCCACCGTGGCCGGCTTCCTCGAACAGGTGGCGCTGGTGGCCGACGCCGACCAGGTGCCGGCGGACGACCCCGACCATCAGGGCGTCGTGACCCTGATGACCCTGCACACCGCCAAGGGCCTGGAGTTCCCGGTGGTTTTCCTCACCGGCCTCGAGGACGGCGTGTTCCCGCACCTGCGCTCGCTGGGCGACACCAAGGAGCTGGAGGAGGAGCGCCGGCTGGCGTACGTCGGCATCACCCGCGCCCGGCAGCGGCTCTACCTGTCCCGCTCGGTCACCCGGTCGGCCTGGGGCCAGCCGTCCTACAATCCGCCGTCGCGGTTCCTTGAGGAACTGCCGCCCGACCTGGTCCGCTGGGAGCGGGTCGAGGCCGCGTACACCTCCTGGTCGGGGACGGGCGGCGGCGTGGGCGGCCGGTCGGGCGCCGCGGGTCGCGGCGCGGTCGGTCGCGGCGGCGGCTTCACCGGCGGTACGCCGAAGGCGGCGCAGCTCGCCCAGCGGTTGGGGGTGGACGCCAGCCGGCTCAGCACGGCGAGCGAGTTGCCCCAGGCGCCCAAGGTGGCGGCCGGGGACCGGGTCAACCACCAGCGGTACGGCCTGGGCCGGGTGCTGGCCGTGGAGGGCCACGGGCCGAGCACCCGGGCGCAGATCGATTTCGGTGACCAGACCATGTGGCTCGTGCTGCGGCACGCGCCCATCGAAAAGCTCTGACGCCCGACGCCCGACGCCCGACGCCCGACGCTGCGGCGACCGCCGTGCGCCGGGGATCGGCCGCGGCGGTGTTTCCGGGCGGTCGCGGCGGTCGCGTCAGCGCAGGAACGTGAACAGCCGACGGCCCCCGGCCGGCGGCTCCGGCTCGGCCACGAGGCGGTGCACGCCCACCCCGTACCGATGCTCGGCGCCGGACAGGAACTCGCGGGCGAACCCGGCCGCCGCGAACCAGCCGTCGATGGTCGGCACGAGATCGGGCGCACTGCGGTGGCGGGTCCAGATCACCCGCCCACCCGGCGCCAGGAGCGAGGGCGTGGCGCGGACGGTCCCGGCCACGTCGCCGTCGCTGATGTTGCCAAAGATGCCGCAGAGGAGCACCAGGTCGGCCGGTACGGCGCCGAGGTGATTGTCGGTCAGCGCGGCGTCGCCCACCAGGAAGTCGAGACCCGGCCAGAGCGCCGACCGGCCCGCGTCGGCCAGGCCCGGGTCCAGCTCGACCAGCAGGCCCCGTACGTCCGCCCGGCGCCGGTGGTCGGCGAGCGCGCCGGTGAGATCCCGCCCGTCACCCGCGCAGAGGCTCAGCACCCGGATCGGGCCGGGCGGCGCCGCGTCGACGGCGAGCCGTATCCGTTCCCGCACCACGGCCAACCGCAGCGACATGGTGGATCGCGGATCGTCGTACTTGCGATGCCAGTCGTGCCAGTCCCGCCGCGGTGCGTCCGTACCCTGGGCCACCCGCCCACCGTACTGAATGGATCCGGCCACGGCCGTCCCGCGTCGGCCGGGCCGGTCCACGGGCGGCGCCCCGGCTCTGCGGTGCCGTAGCCTCGGCGCCATGATCGAAGCGGTTCGGGTCGCCGTGGCGGGGGTCGGGAACAACACGTCGGCGTTGGTGCAGGGGATCGCCTACTACCGGCAGTCGGGCGCCCTGGTCGGGCTGTCGCGGCCGGTGATCGACGGCGTCGGGGTCGGCGATGTCGAGTTCGTCGCGGCCTTCGCGACCTCGCCCGGCAAGATCGGCAAGGACCTGACCGAGGCGATCTTCCTGGCGCCGAACAACTTTCCGCGCCTCGACTGCGAGTTGCCCCCGGCCGGCGTGCCGGTGACCGAGGGACTGCGCGACGGGGACGGGATCGACCGGGTGGCCGCGAAGCTCGCCGGCGCCGACGTCCTGCTCTACTCGGCGCCCAGCGGCCGGCCGGCGACCGCGCTGGCCTACGCCGAGGCGGCCCGCCGGGCGGGGGTGGCCTTCGTCAACACCACCAGCGACGCGGTCGCTCGGGATCCGGAATGCCTGGCGCGGTTCACCGCGGCCGGGGTGCCGCTGCTGGGCGACGACCTGGCCAGCCAGTTCGGCACGTCGGTGCTGCACGACGCGCTGCTGCGGCTGCTCGCCGAGCGCGGGCTCTCGCTGGTCAGCTCGTACCAGGTCCTTTGGGCGGCACCGCAGCCGCCACCGCCCGGCGGGCCGGTCTCGGCGGCTATGTCGCCGAGGCCACCCCGCTGCTCAAGTCGCCGCCGGGCGCGGCGGTCTGAGGCGCGGGGCGGGCGGGAATGGGCCAGACTGCGACGATGAAGTACGTCGGCCGGGTGCCCGCGCCACCGCTGGACCGGTTCGTCGACGACGTGTACTGCCTCACCGGGGTGCCGCGCCATCCTCGGATGAACGTCCCGCCGATGCCGTCCGCGCACCTGTTCGTCAACCTCGGTGGACCCGTACGGCTGCGCGATTCCGACCCGTCGGTGCCACCGGCGGTGCTCACGGACGGCTGGTTCATGGGGGTGTGGACCCGGCGCTTCGTCGTCGAGTACTCGACGCCGGTCCGGCTGGTGGGAGTCCACTTCAAGCCCTGGGGAATGGCGCCGTTCGCCGACCTGCCGGCCACCGAGCTGCGGGACCGGTGGGCGCCGGTCGACGCCGTCTGGCGGCGGTCGCTGGACCGGATCCGCAACCGGCTCGGCGAGCTCGCGCCGGCCGACGAGGCCCTGCGGGTCATCGAGGAGGAGCTGCGGTCCCGACTGGCCGCGGCGCCGGCGCGGGGTCTCGACCTGGTGGGACACGCGGCGGGCCGGTTGGCCACGACCCACGGCACGCTCCCGATCGGCGCGCTCACCGAGGCCGCCGGGGTGAGCGGAAACCACCTGGCCACCCTCTTCAAGTCGTACGTCGGGATCACGCCGAAGCGGGTGGCGCGGATCTACCGCTTCGCGCGGCTGATCCTGTCGGTGGACGCCCTGCGCCCGGTCGACTGGGCGGACGTGGCGCAGACGGCCGGCTACTTCGACCAGGCCCACTTCGGGCGGGAGTTCAAGGAGTTCACCGGTCACACGCCGACGGAGTACCTGGCCCTGCGCCGCCGGTTCCCCGCCGAGCCGGGGTTCCCGCCGGACAGCGGTCCGATGCCGGCCGAGTGATTTTTTACAAGCCCGGTCGCCACGCCGGGCGACAAGATCGGGGGCGTACCCGTGAGGAAAGCCGAGGAGGACCCGTGGGAAGCGTGATCATGCACAGCGTGGCGTCGGTGGACGGCTTCATCGCCGACGACAACGACGACGTCGGTCCGCTGCACGAGTGGTACTTCAACGGCGACGTCCCCATCCGCGAGCGCGACCAGGGGTACGACCATTCCGGCGCCGGAAGCCGGTTCAGGGTCTCACCCGCATCGGCGGAGTACGTCCGGACGATGTGGAACCGCATCGGCACGATCGTCATGGGACGGCGACTGTTCGATCTGGTGAACGGCTGGGAGGGTCAGCCGCCGACCGGCGACCACGTGGTCGTGGTGTCCCACCGGCCCAAGCCGGCCGGCTGGCACCCCGAGGCGTCGTACCACTTCGTCGGCGACGTGGCGGCCGCCGTGGATCGGGCCCGGGAGCTGGCCGGGGATCGGGACGTGGCCGTGAACGCCGGCGACGTCGGCGGCCAGATCCTCGCGGCCGGCCTCGTCGACGAGGTGGCCATGGACGTGGTGCCGGTGGTGTTCGGGTCGGGCCGGCGCTACTTCGGCCGCACCGACGGGCGGTATCCGCTGGCGGGTCCGCACGTGGTCGTCCACGGCGACGGGGTGCTGCACCTGCGGTTCAAGGCGCGGCCATGACGCCGGTCGAGCTGGCCGCGCACGCGCGGACGCTGCTGGACACGAACGCCTTCCTGACCCTTGGCACGGTCGGCCCGGACGGCCGGCCGTGGACCTCGCCGGTCTACTTCGCCGCGGCCGGCCTGCGCGAGTTCTACTGGTGCTCCGAGGCCGACGCCGTGCACTCGCGGAACCTCGCCGAGCGCCCGCCGGTGAGCATCGTCGTCTTCGACTCCCGCGTCCGTCCGTACCACGGCCGTGCCCTGTACGCGGCCGGGACGGCGGTCGAGCTGGACGACGCCGACCTCGACCGCGGGCTGCGGGTGTATCCCGGACCCAGCGACCGGGGCGGCACCGCCCTGACCCTGGACGACGTCACCGGATCGTCCCCGTACCGGCTCTATCGGGCGACGGCCACCGACGTGTGGGTGCTGTGCCCGCGCGAGCCGGGGCAGCCGTGCCCGCTGCACGGGCTCGGCAAGGACCACCGGGTCCGCGTCGAGCGGGACGCCTGACCGCCGGACCCCGCCGGCGAGCACCGGCCGCCGGACCCCGCCGGCGCGCAGCCGGAGCCGGGGTGTGGCGGAGGCGAGCACCGGCCGCCGGACCCCGCCGCCGGGCTCAGCAGCCGAGGTTGACGCCGCGCTGGCGCATGAACGGCGCCGGGTCGATCTGGTTCCACAGCTCGCCCTTGTGCACCTCGAAGTGCAGGTGCGGGCCGGTGGCATCGCCCGTGGCGCCCTCGTAGCCGATGACCTGACCCGCCTTCACCTTCTGACCCACGCTGACCGCGACCCGGCTCTGGTGGGCGTAGTGGGTGAGGTAGCCGTTGCCGTGGTCGATGACCACGGAGTTGCCGTACCCGGAGAAGTCCGCGCCGGCGTTGACGACGATACCGGCGCCGGCCGCGTGGATGGGCGTGCCCTCCGGCTCGGCCAGGTCGATGCCGGCGTGCAGCACGCCGCCCCGGTCCCCGAAGCAGGAGGTGACCTCGGCGCCCGGCATCGGACTCACCCAGGCGGGCCTGGGCTTCGGCTTCGGCTTGGGCTTCGACCTGGTGGTGTGCTTGGGCGCCGGCTTGCGGCTCGGCGTCGCGGTCGGCGTCGGGCTCGCGGTGGCGGAGACGCTCGCGCTGGGCGAGGGGGTGCTGGGCGCGGTGAGCGGGTCCCGGCGGGACCGGTCGGCCCGGTCCAGGGACTGCGCCCGGCTGTCGATCTGCCCGTTCACGCCGGGGTCGGTCCCGGGCGTTCCGCCGGCGTACAGCGCCACGCCGCCGCCCGCGACGACGGCCAGGGCGGCGAGGACCAGCAGCGCCCGCACCCACGAGCGGGGGCGGTCGGGGCTGCGGTGTCGGCCGTCGTCGGCCGTACGCGCCTCGTCGGTGGGCTCGGGGGTGGGATTGCCAGAATGCACAGAGGGACCTTCTGTCGATGGATAACGGGCCGCCGAACATGGTGGTTGACCAGGCCCTACTTCATTACCAGCGGGTCCGATAGCGTCGAAGGACGTCAATTTAAAGGGCACTGCTATGCCCGATTTCCTGCCCGGCTGGCCGGTCCGCCCGCCGGCCGCGATGTGAGGGCCGGCACATCGACGGGTGTGACCAGCGCAACCCCGGCGGCTTCCGGGCAACGAAAAACCGCCCAGACACGAGGTCTGGGCGGTTCCGGCGTACGGGAGGTGGCGCGCTACTGCGCGAACAGGCTCTCGGTCTTGAGCTTGAGGTCGACACCGCGGTCGTCCAGGAACGGCACCGGGTCGGTGGGCTGGCCGTTCACGTGCACCTCGAAGTGCAGGTGCGAGCCGTACGAGTGACCGGTGTTGCCGACCAGGCCGAGCTGGTCGCCGGCCTTGACCTTCTGTCCCTCCTGGACCAGGAGCTTGGACGAGTGGCCGTAGATGGCCTCGGTGCCGTCGTCATGCTGGACGATGACCGTGTAGCCGTACCCGCCGTACCAGCCGGCCTTGGTGACCACACCGGCGTGCGCCGACAGGTAGGGCGTGCCCTCCGGGGCGGCCAGGTCCACGCCGGCGTGCATCTCGCCCCACCGCTCGCCGTACGGGGCGATGAGGTCGTAGTCGCTGAGCGGGAGCTTCCAGCTCTCCTGCGCGCTGGTGTCGGCCAGGGCGCCGCGGTCGTTGGCCCGGGAGGCCCGGGAGGCGTCATCGGCGCGGGTCGTGAGGTCGCCCTGGGCGGCCGCGGCCTGCTTCAGTCCGGCGAGGACCGTCGGGTCGGCGCTCTTGGCGTCGGGCATGGCGCCCGCGCCGAGCGCGACGATGCCGGCGCCGACGAAGGCGCCGGTGACAACCGCCGCGTAGCGGGCGCGCGGTGGAGTGGGCACGCGACGACGGCCGCGATATCGATCGGGCTCAGACGACAGGCGCTGACGCACGCACACCCTCCGTATCGGACGTTGCGGTCTGGGCCGGCTTCGGTGTTCGCCGTCCTGTTAGCCGGTTGACCGGGCCGCCGGTCCGGTCCGGAAACCAGATGACGACCGCAGACACGGTAGCCAACCCCTAGGCGACTCACAAGTTGCACCGCTGAATTCCTGACACGGTGTGCGGCATTCGGGGCTGAATTGACACCTAACATAACCATTTGAGGATGGGGTCGTTAGTGGCGCAGAGTAACCTCAGGTCGGACGGGGGGTCATCCGAATGGCCCCCTCGGCCACCCCTCCCGGACAGGTCTGCGGGGCGGCCCCTAGGGGTATGACCCGGGCGGCCGGCCGCGGAGTGACTTCGGTCGTCCCGGCTTACCGCGTAGCCGTGGCGCGGGTTACCGTTCGTTCAGGTAGCCGTGGATGTCCTGGAAGGTGTCGTTGATGAGCTCTCGGATCCGGGTAGTCGTCGCCAAGCCGGGCCTGGACGGGCACGACCGCGGCGCGAAGGTGGTGGCGCGCGCCCTCCGGGACGCCGGCATGGAGGTGATCTACACCGGCCTGCACCAGACGCCGGAGCAGATCGTCGAGGCGGCGATCCAGGAGGACGCCGACGCGGTGGGCCTGTCCGTGCTCTCCGGCGCCCACATGACCCTCTTCAAGCGGGTGATCGAGCTGCTGACCGAACGGGACGCGGCCGACATGGTCGTCTTCGGCGGCGGCATCATCCCGGAGGCCGACATTCCGGAGCTGGAGCGGCTCGGGGTCGCTAAGATCTTTACGCCGGGCGCCACCACGCAGTCCATCGTGGAGTGGGTGCGGGCGAACGTCGGGCAGCCGGTCGGCTGAGCGTCGGCCGGCCCGTCGGCTGCGGTCTCGCGCCGCCCGAAGCGCGATCCGGGGGCGCCGCGAAGGCAGATCCGGCCGTACGCGGGCAGGGGGAGAGGCCGGACGCACCCCTCACACGTCCGGCCTCTCTATGCACGATGCCCCGCCGCCACCCCTCGACCGACAGGGCATCGGCCGCTCCCGCCGTCGCGCTCGATCAGCGCTCCGACACCTGAATCAACGATGGCCCGAGGTGGGGGTTACGGGCCCCCGGCCGCCTGCCCCGGGGCCGCCGGCCGCCGCTGTGCATTACGGCACAGGACGTACCCGCTCGGTTGCCGGCGCCGGCCACCTCGCTAGGCTGCGCCCAATGGCCTGTTTATCGCGGTAACAGGCGGCAAATTGTTTTCTCAACGCTGGTGGCGGCGCGACGGCGCGCCGCGGAGACGGGACGGGACGCGCAATCGTGGACCTGTACGAGTACCAGGGGCGGGACCTGTTCGAGCGGCACGGCTTGCCCGTGCTCGCGGGCGGCGTCGCCACGACCCCGGAGGAGGCCCGCGCCATCGCCGAACGCCTCGGCGGCCGGGTGGTCGTCAAGGCACAGGTGAAGGTCGGCGGCCGGGGCAAGGCCGGTGGCGTGAAGCTGGCCGACGGCCCGGACGAGGCGGTGGCCCGGTCCACCGACATCCTCGGAATGGACATCAAGGGCCACACGGTGCACAAGGTGATGATCACCGTCACCGCCGACATCGCCGACGAGTACTACTTCTCATACCTGCTGGACCGGGCGAACCGCACCTTCCTGTGCATCGCCAGCGTGGCCGGCGGGATGGACATCGAGCAGGTGGCCGCCGAGACCCCGGACAAGGTCGTCAAGACCCCGATCGACGCCAACAAGGGCGTGGACGAGGCCACGGCCCGGCAGATCGTCACCGCGGCCGGCTTCCCGGCCGAGGTGGCCGACCAGGTGGTCGAAGTCGCGGTCGGCCTCTGGCAGGCGTTCGTGGCCGAGGACGCCACCCTGGTCGAGGTGAACCCGCTGGCCAAGACGGCGGACGGCAAGGTCCTGCTGCTGGACGCCAAGATCACCCTGGACGCCAACGCGGCCTTCCGGCACCCGGACCACGAGGCGCTGGTCGACCAGGCCTCGGTGGATCCGCTGGAGCAGAAGGCCAAGGAGAAGGACCTCAACTACGTCAAGCTCGACGGCGAGGTCGGCATCATCGGCAACGGCGCCGGGCTGGTCATGTCGACCCTCGACGTGGTGGCGTACGCGGGCGAGGGGCACGGCGGCGTCAAGCCGGCCAACTTCCTCGACATCGGCGGCGGCGCGAGCGCCGCGGTGATGGCCAACGGCCTGGAGATCGTCCTGTCCGACCCGTCGGTGCGGAGCGTCTTCGTCAACGTCTTCGGCGGCATCACCGCCTGCGACGAGGTCGCCAACGGCATCATTCAGGCCCTCGCCCTGCTGGAGCAGCGCGGCGAGAAGGTCACCAAGCCGCTGGTGGTCCGGCTGGACGGCAACAACGCCGAGGCCGGCCGGGCGATCCTGGAGAAGGCCAACAACCCGCTCGTGCAGCGGGTGGACACCATGGATGGAGCGGCCGAGCGGGCCGCCGAGCTCGCGGCTGCGGGGGTCTGAGATGGCAATCTGGCTGACCAAGGACTCGAAGGTCATCGTGCAGGGGATGACCGGCTCCGAGGGCATGAAGCACACCCGCCGGATGCTGGCCGCCGGCACCACGGTGGTCGGTGGCGTCAACCCGCGTAAGGCGGGCCAGAACGTCGACTTCGACGGCACCGAGCTGCCGGTCTTCGCGGGCGTCGCCGACGCCATGGCGGCCACCGGCGCCGACGTCACGGTGATCTTCGTACCGCCGCAGTTCACCAAGGCCGCGGTGGTCGAGGCCATCGACGCGGGCATCGGCCTGGCAGTGGTGATCACCGAGGGCGTGCCGGTGCACGACACCGCCGCCTTCTGGGCGTACAACCAGGCCCAGGGCGAGCGCACCCGGATCATCGGCCCGAACTGCCCGGGCATCGCCTCCCCGGCCGCGTCGAACGCGGGCATCATCCCGGCCGACATCACCGGCGCCGGCCGGATCGGCCTGGTCAGCAAGAGCGGCACGCTGACCTACCAGATGATGTACGAGCTGCGCGACATCGGCTTCTCCACCTGCGTGGGCATCGGCGGTGACCCGATCATCGGCACCACCCACATCGACGCGCTGCGGGCCTTCCAGGAGGACCCGGAGACCGACGCCATCGTGATGATCGGCGAGATCGGCGGGGACGCCGAGGAGCGGGCGGCCGAGTTCATCAAGGCCAACGTGACCAAGCCGGTGGTGGGCTACATCGCCGGCTTCACGGCCCCGCCCGGAAAGACGATGGGGCATGCCGGCGCCATCATCTCCGGCTCGGCCGGCACCGCGGACGCCAAGAAGGCGGCCCTGGAGGCCGTGGGCGTCAAGGTGGGCAAGACCCCCACCGAGACGGCGAAGCTGATGCGGGAGATCATGTCCGGCAGCTGAGCCGGGAGCGCAAACGCGAACAGCGGGGGCAGGCGAATCGCCTGCCCCCGCTCACCGTTTGTGTCCTCGCGGCCGGTGTCCGTGCGGCCGGCGTTCTGGCGCCTGGTGTTCCGGCGCCGTGGACCGGCTGTCGCTCGGCCGCCGGCCGTGGACGGCTCGGTTCGTCAGGAGGACATGCCCGGGTAGTGACCCGTGGCCCGCAGGATCCCGCTGACCACGATGTTCACCACGCCCAGCGCGATGGCGACGTAGCCGAGCACGGGGGACTTGCCGAACTTCTTGGCGTCGCGGATCGACAGCCAGCCGAAGACGATGCCGAGAAGTCCGCAGCAGATGAGACCGAGGACGATGCCGAGCACGCCCCACAGGGTCGTGCGGTCGTTTCCGGCGGGGGTGCTCTGCGGCGGCGGGTATGGATCCGTCATCTATATCTCCTGGTTGAAGCAAGCGATGCATGATCGCAGGTAGGCCAGAGGCTAGCGTGCGGGGAGCGTAATCGCTGCCCCGTTTCCAACCAACGCGCAGGTGGTGGTGGTGTCGCTCCTGCGTCGGCGGTCGGGCATGCCACAGTAGATCGTGATGTCACCCGCCCGCCCCGACCAACCCGACCGCGTCGACGCCGGCCCGAGCCGGCCGTCCGGCGCGCCGGACGCTGGGCGCCGAGCCGAGCGGGACCGGGAGTCGGGCCGCCGCGGCGGGTCGCCGGAGCGGCGGGCCGACCGGGAGCGGGACCTGGGCCGCCGCGGCGCACGCCCGCGGGTGCCTCGGCAGCGGTCGCTGTCCGCCCGCCGGGCGCCGCTGCCGGTGGCGGCCGCGGTGGCGGCGGGCTGGGCGGCGCTCGTCTCGTACCTCCCGGTGGCCGCGGCCATGTCGCTCGGCCGGTTCGGCGGACCGGTCACCACGCCGGACGGCGCGTTGCGGGCCGGGCTGGCGGCCTGGCTGCTCGGCCACGGCGTACCGCTGCCCACCTCGGCCGGCCCGGTCGGGCTGGTGCCGCTGGCGGTCAGCGTGCTGGCCGGTTGGCGGCTGCTCCGGGCCGGCGTACACGTCACGCGGGCCATCGGCGCGCGGCATCGCGGCACCGTCCGGCAGGCGCTCGCCGTCGGACCAGCGGTCGGCATCGGGTACGGGGTGCTGGGCGCGCTCGCCGCGCTCGGTCTGGGACAGGCCGGGCCCGCCGTGTCGCCGGTCCGGGCCGGGCTGACCCTGGCGGTCTTCGGGACGGTGGCGGCCCTGCTGGGCGCGCTTCCCGCCACCGGGGTGCTGGGCGGCTGGCTGCCCCGGACGCCGCCGGTGTTGCGCGACGGTCTGCGTACCGGCGCGGTGGCGGCGCTGCTGCTGCTCGGCGCCGGCGCGGGCGCCGCGGGGCTCGCGGTGGCCACCGGCGGCGGCGAGGCCGGCGACATGATCGGCGCCTACCGGACGGGGGTGGCCGGGCAGGCCGGCATCACCCTGCTCAGCCTCGCGTACGCCCCGAACGCGTCGGTGTGGGCGGCGAGCTATCTGCTCGGCCCGGGCTTCGCGGTGGGCGCCGGCACCGTCGTACGGGTCACCGAGGTCACCGTCGGCGGGCTGCCCGCCGTACCGCTGCTGGCCGGACTCCCCACCGGGCCGGTGGGTGGGCTCGGGGCGTTCCTGCTCGCGGTGCCCGTGCTCGCCGGCGCGGCCGCCGGCACCCTGCTGGTACGACGGTTGGCGCGGGCATCCGGGCGGGACGCCGCCGGATTGGCCTGGGGCCCCCTGCTGGCGGCCGCGGCGGTCGCCGGACCCGCGGGCGGGGTCCTGCTCGGACTGCTCGCGCTGGCCGCCGGCGGCCCGCTCGGCGGCGGCCGGCTCACCCGGATCGGGCCCGATGCCTGGCAGACCGGCGCGGTGGCGGCGGCCGTGCTGGCGCTCGGCGCGCTGCTCGGGGCGGCCCTGACCCGGACGTTCTACGTGGCCCGCCGCCGGCCGCGCGTCCGCCGCTGACCCCCCTCGCTCCCCGCCCGGCCCCGCCTTGACCGGCGTCAAGCGGCTCTTGGTTCCGTTGCTGGCGCCGAAGGCGCACGTGACTCACCCACGGTGACCTCGCCCAGGGGCGATCCGACATCGAAACGCCATGCCCGAGAGTCATAACTATGACTGTCAGGCATGGCGCTTCCGCATGTCCTCGCGGAGCGGCGGTGCCGGGGGGAGGATTTCCGGCGCGGATGAAGCTGGGGCGGGCGCGGTCCGGGGCTAGCCGCCGAGGACGCCGCTGCGGCCCAACGCCACCCGGCCGATGATGGCGAGGATGCCGAGCACCACGGCCACCGCGCCACAGATGAGGCCGGTCATGGCCTGGCCCCGGTTGGTCGCCAGCCCCTGGTCGGCCTTCTGCTTGCCGAGGTAGCCGAGCACGATGCCGGCGATCCCGGCGGCGATGCCGATGTAGAAGCAGCAGACCAGCGGGATGCCGGCGATACCGAAGATCATGCCGAGCAGTCCGAGGGTGTTGCTCGGGGCCTGCGGCGGCTGGCCGTAGCCGGGCTGGCCGGGCATCCCGCCGTACGGCTGGCCCGGCTGCTGCCCGTACGGTTCCGGGTACTGCGGGGCGCCGTACGGCGGCTGCTGGCCGTAGGGCGGCTGCTGCCCATAGGGCTGGCCCGAGGTGGGCTGGCCGTAGGGCTGGCCCGAGGTGGGCTGGCCGTACGGCTGGCCCGAGGTGGGCTGTTGGCCGTAGGGCGGCTGCTGGCCGTAGGGCTGGCCCGAGGTGGGCTGCTGCCCGTGGGCCGGCTGGCCGTACGGCGGCTGCGGCTCCGGCGGCGGCGCGTACGGGTCCTGGTATTGCGGCGCAGACGGGTCCTGCGGTTGCTGGCCGTACGGGTCCTGGCCTGGATAGCCGGGCTGCATGTCGGCTCCTTCGTCGAAGAGGGGACGTTGTCACGGTAGTGGATCGCGTCGCCCCGCCGGACGCTGTGGCCGCGTGGCCACCTCAAGGCGACCTCCCGGCGACGCTGCGGTCCCCCATGAGCGCCGGACGCACCGACCGGCGGACGCACCGACCGGCGGGTGCGCCGGCCGGCGGCGGCAGACAGCGGCGGGTGCGCCGACCGCTGGGTGCGGCGGCCGGCCCGGTAGGGTGCTCGGGTGACCGACCCAGCGCCGGCCGCCCGGCTCGTCGTCCTCGTCTCGGGCTCCGGCAGCAACCTGCAGGCGCTGCTCGACGCGACCGCGGATCCCGGCTACGGCGCCCGGGTGGTGGCGGTGGGCGCGGACCGGGAGGGCATCGCCGGCCTGGACCGGGCCGCCCGAGCCGGGGTGCCGACCTTCGTGGACCGGGTGCCCGCGTACCCGACCCGGGACGAGTGGGACCGGGCGCTCACCGAGCACGTCGGGGCGTACCGGCCGGACCTGGTGATCTCGGCCGGCTTCCTGAAGCTGGTCGGTCCGCACTTCCTGGCCGCCTTCGGCGACCGCTACCTGAACACCCACAACTCGCTGCTGCCCGCCTTCCCCGGCATCCACGGGCCGCGGGACGCCCTCGACTACGGCGTCAAGGTGGCCGGTGCCACGTTGTTCTTCGTGGACGCCGGGATCGACACCGGACCGATCGTCGCCCAGGTGGCGGTGCCGGTGCTGGACGGCGACGACGAGGAGAGCCTCACCGAACGCATCAAGGAAGCCGAGCGGCGCCAGCTGGTCGAGCAGGTCGGCCGGCTGGTCCGCGAGGGATGGACGATCACCGGAAGAAGGGTCACCGTTCCATGACCGAGGGCACCGCCACCCAGGGCGACCGCCGGCCGATCCGGCGGGCGCTGGTCAGCGTGTACGACAAGAGCGGGCTGACCGAGTTGGCGACCGCGCTGCACGCCGCGGGCGTGGAGATCGTCTCCACCGGTTCGACCGCCGCCACGATCGAGAAGGCCGGCGTGCCGGTCACCTCGGTCGAGGCGGTCACGGAGTTTCCGGAGTGCCTGGACGGCCGGGTGAAGACGCTGCACCCGCGGGTGCACGCCGGCCTGCTGGCCGACCTGCGCAAACCGGAGCACGTGCGGCAGCTCGCCGAGCTCGGCATCGAGCCGTTCGACCTGCTGGTGTCGAACCTCTACCCGTTCACCGAGACGGTGGCCTCCGGCGCCTCCGTGGACGAGTGCGTGGAGCAGATCGACATCGGCGGTCCGGCCATGGTCCGGGCGGCCGCCAAGAACCACCCCTCCGTCGCCGTGGTGACGGCGGTTGACGCGTACCCGATGATCATGCGTGCCCTCGACGCGGGTGGCTTCACCCCGGCGGAGCGCCGGGGGCTCGCGGCCCGGGCCTTCGCGGACATCGCGGCGTACGACGCGGCCGTGGCGAACTGGTGCGCCGTGACCCTGGACGACGCGGCGGACGAGTGGCCGGCCAGCGCTGGGCTGGCGCTGGAGCGCCGGGCCACCCTGCGGTACGGGGAGAACCCGCACCAGGCGGCGGCGCTCTACACCGACCCGGCGGCCGCGCCCGGGCTGGCCCAGGCGGAGCAACTGCACGGCAAGGAGATGTCGTACAACAACTACGTGGACGCCGACGCCGCCTGGCGGGCGGTGCACGACTTCGGGCCGGACGCCCCGGCGGTGGCCGTGATCAAGCACGCCAACCCGTGCGGCATCGCAGTGGGCGCGGACCTGGCCGACGCCCATCGCAAGGCCCACGCCTGCGACCCGGTCTCCGCCTATGGCGGCGTGATCGCGGTGAACGGGCCGGTGTCGGTGGAGCTGGCCAAGCAGGTGGCCGACATCTTCACCGAGGTCATCGTGGCCCCCGCGTTCGCCCCGGGCGCCGTCGACGTGCTGTCCGGGAGGAAGAACCTGCGTGTCCTGCGCGCGCCGGAGTGGGCGCCGGCGCCGGCCGAGTGGCGGCAGGTCAGCGGTGGGATGCTCGTGCAGCTGGCCGACCGGGTGGACGCGCCCGGCGACGACCCGGGCGCCTGGACGCTGGCCTCGGGCGAGCCCGCCGACGACGCCACGCTGCGCGACCTGCTGTTCGCCTGGCGGGCGATCCGCTCGGTGAAGAGCAACGCCATCCTGCTGGCCCACGACCAGGCGACGGTGGGGGTCGGGATGGGTCAGGTGAACCGGGTGGACTCCGCACACCTGGCCGTCACCCGGGCCGGCGCCGACCGGGCGCGCGGCGCGGTGGCCGCCTCCGACGCGTTCTTCCCGTTCGCCGACGGGCTCCAGGTGCTGATCGACGCCGGCGTACGGGCCGTGGTGCAGCCGGGCGGGTCGATCCGGGACGAAGAGGTGGTGGCCGCGGCCGCCGACGCCGGCGTCACCATGTATCTCACCGGCACCCGGCACTTCTTCCACTGACGCGGCGGCCGGACCCGGCCTGCTGTCGGCGGCCCCGGCCCCTGTCGCCCGGCCGGCTGCTGTCGCCGAACCCGGCCTGCTGTCGGCGACCCCGGCCTGCTGTCGGCGACCCCGGCCTGCTGTCGGCGGACCCGGCCCCACCCCGGTGGGTTGGGCCGAACCGGTGATTGCCATCGGGCGACTGGCTGACGGCGGTCGATGTGTGGGCCGGTCGGGCTGACCGATCCGTCGACCCCGGTCGACGGATCGGTCAAATGTGTCCGCTCGCGGTCGTCGCGGGCCACCAGCTGTAACACCAGTGCCGCGACCCGTCGCTGTATCGATCGGAGTTGGCGTGCGCGTGGGGGGCGGCGCGCCGACGCCGCGACGGTCGCCGCCGATGGGGACGACGGCCGGTTCCACCCCCGACCTCCCGGACGGCAAACACCGGGCGGTCCCCTCAGCTGGAGGACCCATGTTGAAGTCACGCTGGCGCAAGCCGGCGGTCGCCGCGGGCGCCCTGGTGGTCGTCGCCGCGCTCGGCGGGGTAGCAGTCACCAACCACGAGGTGCGTGAGGCCCTGGGCATCGCGCACGAGCCCGGCGAGGGGCTGCCGGCGCAGCCCCGCGAATGGGCCGAGATGATCGCCGGCGAGGACCCGGCGGAGGCCGGCGCGGAGGCCTTCGAGGCCAGCACCCTGGCCGCACAGTTCGCCGAGGCCCGGACCGCGCCCGGGATCGTCGCACCCGGCGCCTATTCGAACGCGTACTCCCAGCTGACCGCGCTGCCGGCCACCGCCGGGACCTGGCGTGAGCCGACCAAGCTGCCGTACGACGCGGACGACCCGCGCTACCGCGACTACTACTCGAACTCGTCCGGCGGCGCCGGCAAGGTCACCGGCCGGATCACCGGCCTGGCCGCCGACAACGGCGGGTACGTCTACGCGGCCGGCGCCGACGGCGGGGTCTGGCGCTCGACGACCGGGGGCGGCCGGTGGACGCCGATCGCCGACAAGCTGCCCAGCCTGTCCAGCGGTGACCTCGTGCTCGCCGGCGACGGATCGCTCTGGTACGCCACCGGCGAGGGCAACACCGGCGGCACCGCCTACGTCGGCTCCGGCGTCTACCGGCTGGCCAACCCGCGCGGCGGGCAGTTCGCCACCACCGACCGGGTGGGCGGGCCCGAACTGGAGAGCACGGTCATCAACAAGCTCCGGTTCTTCGACGGCAAGGTCTGGGCCGCCACCAACCGGGGGCTGTACTCGCACGCCATGACCGGCACGACCGGCGCCTGGAAACTCGAGTTCGCGCCCAACCCGAGCTACCTGCCGGGCGGGACGGACGCGAGCAACCCCAACGCGGCGTACAAGAACATCGTCAACGATGTGGCGGGCGACCCGCGCAACCCGCGGCACGTCGTGGCGGCCTCCGCGTGGCGCTCCGGCGACGCGTACAACGGCTTCTACGAGACCACCGACTACGCCGCCGGCGGCTGGCGGAAGGTCAATCCCACCGGCGCCATGCCGGCCGACGACATCGGGTACGTGACCTTCGCGTTCTCCGCCGACGGCGGGACGCTGTACGCGATCAACCAGTCGCCCCGGCTGCTGAACAAGGCGACCGGCACCGTGAACAGCTACCTCGACGGCGTCTACGTCTCCAGCACCGGCAACCCGGCCGGCCCGTGGAACAAGATCGCCGACTCGCAGAAGCTGGCCAACTCGGGCTCCGCGCTCAAGCAGTCGGTCGGCGGCAAGGGCTACGGCCCCGGCATCCAGGCCTGGTACAACCAGTTCATGACGGTCGACCCGGCCAACCCCAAGCACGTCTGGGTGGGTCTGGAGGAGGTCTACGAGACCACCGACGGCGGGGCGACCTGGAAGACCATCGGGCCGTACTGGAACTTCTACTTCTCCTGCTGGGACCTCAGCGACGCCAAGAACACCTGCCCGGACTCCACCCACCCCGACCAGCACTCGGTGGCGGTGGGCAACGGGTCCGTCTACGTCGGCAACGACGGCGGCGTCTACAAGCGGCCGGTGAACGGCCAGACCAACGCCAACGGCAATGCGACCGACTGGGCCAGCCTGAACGACGGCACCATCGACGCCCTGCAGTACTACTCGGTGGCGGTGGGCAAGGACCCGGAGAAGTCCGGCGTGGTGGTGTCCGGTGGCCTGCAGGACAACGGCGCCTCCATCCTGCGGCCCGGGGACACGGTGATGGGCTCGCACTTCGGCGGCGACGGCGGCGACGCGCTGGCCGACCCGGCGAACGGCTGCCGGCAGGTCCAGGAGTACACCAACCTGGCGATGCGGATGACCGAGAACTGCGCGGTCAACCCGGGGGCGGCGTCGCTGGACGAGGCCACCTCGCGGTCCATCCAGCCGTACAACAACCAGCCCGGTGACGAGCCGGCCCGGTTCATCGCCCCGTTCTCGCCCGACGACAAGGACGCGAAGGTCTGGGTCGCCGGCGGGCAGCACGTCTGGGTGAACACCGCCGGTTTCGGCATCAAGGACGGCAAGGGCTGGAAGAACGTCTTCGACCTCGGCGCCGGCCACACCGCGACTGCCGTCTCGGTCTCCGCCGGCGTGGCGTACGTGAGCTGGTGCGGGCCGTGCAACAACAGCGGTTTCGCCCGGGGCATCGCCACCGGGAAGGTGACCGACCCGGCGAGCTGGCACCAGCTCACCCTCCCGGGTGACTTCCCGAACCGCTTCGTCCAGGGCTTCGGGATCGACCCGGCCAACCCGGCCCACGTCTACGCGGCGGTCAACGGCTTCTCGCGCCGCTTCACCGAGGGTCCGGGCGCCGGCATCGGGCACGTGTACGAGTCGACGGACTCCGGAGCGACCTGGAAGGACGTCTCGGGCAACCTGCCGGACGTACCGGCCAGCTCGCTCAAGGTGCTCCCGAACGGCGCGCTGATCCTGGCGACCGATCTGGCGCCGTTCTACCGGGCGCCGGGTGCCACCGGCTGGCAGCGGTTCGGCGCCGGGGCGCCGCTGACCGTGGGCATGGACATCGAGTACTCGGCCACCAACAACACGGTGTACCTCGCCACGCACGGCCGGGGCATCTGGTCGTTCGCCCTGTCCCAGCTCTGACAATGTCCCCGTCGGTGGCCGGCCTCGCCGTTGTGGCCACCGACGGGGACCCGGCGGGCCGGTACCGGAGATCCTCCGGTACCGGCCCTTTCTGGTCCGTCCCGGTCTCCGTCCCGGTCCGGCCTTCTGGTTCGTCCCGGTCCGGCCTCCTGGTTCGTTCCGGTCCGGCCTCCTGGTCCACCCCGGTCCGGCCTTCTGGCCCGTCCCGGTCCGGCCTTCTGGGCCCGGCCACGGACGTCTCGGTCCGGCCTTCTGGGCCCGGCCACGGACGTCTCGGTCCGGCCTTCTGGGCCCGGCCACGGGCGTCGCGGGCGTTGGCGCGGGTTCAGGCCGCCCGGCGGTTCCGACGCGCGCGTCCGATCTCGGCCACTACCCGGTCTGGGTGTCGCAGCACGTCGTCGGCCGTGAAGCGAAGCACGATCCAGCCGGTGGCGTGCAGCGCGTTGAGCCGGGCCACGTCCCGCTGGAAGTGTGCGCGTTCCCGGTGGTGGTCGCCCTCGTACTCGATGGCGATCAATAGCTCCGGGTAGGCCAGGTCGACGCGGGCCAGCCAGCGCCCGTTGCTGTCGTGGACGTCGTGCTGGGCGACGGGACGGGGCAGGCCCGCGTCGATGATCAGCAGGCGTAGCCGGGACTCCATCGGTGACTCGGCGAGCGGTTCGGCAAGCGTGAGCACCTGCCGGAGGAGGGTGACGCGCGGCCACCCGGCGCGTTCTGTGGCGTACCGGATGAGCGCCGGCAGCTTCAGCGTTCGGCGATGCAGCAGCGCGTCGACCGCGATCAGCGCATCGGCCAGCGGCGCCCGGCGGCCGAGGTCGAAGGCCGTGCGTACGGGCGAGGTCACGGGCAGGTTGGCGAAGCGCACCACGTCACCCGGGTCCAGCCGGGTATGAGCGGCGGTAATGCGCTCATGGCGGCGCATGCTCACGGCCAGCGGTACCGCGACCGAGACCGCCCGGGTCTGCGCCGGTGAACGAGGAAGCAGGTCGACTCCCCATAGAAAGGCGGCGCTCAAGCCGCCGATCGCGGCGCCCTGCGGTAGCACGAGCGCCACGGCATCGCACCACATCCGGTGGTCATCGGGGCAGAAGGCGTCGGCATGGACGTACACGTCGGGAAGGAGGCGCCGCCACATCCGGCCCTCCAGCTTGCGCCGGCTCAGCAGGCCATCGGCGACGGCCGTGCTTCCGCGGAACGGCAGGAAACCGAGCCGGCGCGGGAGGACGGCGTGACGGGGCACTGGAGCAGCCTGCCCCACCCCGGCACTCCGCCGGGGTCTCCGCTCGCCGCCTGTGGATAACTCACGCACCTCGGCTACGACGTATACGCCAACCACCTCACCGGGGCTGCGTGAGGTGGTTGGCGTATACGTCGCCGTGGCTCAGCCCGCGACTGCGGCCTTCAGCTCCGGGAAGTGGCAGGCGCTGGGGTGGGCGTCGCCGGCGGTGCCGGCGTCCGTGCCGGCGCGCGCGGCGAGGGTGGGGGTGGGGAGCGGGACTGTGCGCGGGGTGAGCGTGGGCTCCTCCCGAGCGCAGATGTCCTGCGCCTTCCAGCACCGTGTGCGGAACCGGCAGCCGGACGGCGGGTCGGCCGGCGAGGGCACGTCGCCGGTCAGCCGGATGACCTCGCGCCGGGCCCGCGCGTCCGGGTCGGGGACCGGCACCGCGGAGAGCAGGGCCTGGGTGTACGGGTGGGTGGGCCGCTCGTAGATCTCCTCGTGCGTGCCCAGCTCCACGGCCTTGCCCAGATACATCACCATTACCCGCTCGGACAGGTGGCGCACGACCGACAGGTCGTGCGCGATGAAGATGTACGAGAGCCCGAACTCGTCCTGCAGTTGCTCCAGAAGGTTGATCACCTGTGCCTGGATCGACACGTCGAGCGCGCTGACCGGCTCGTCACAGATGATGATCTCGGGACGCAGGGCCAGCGCCCGGGCGATGCCGATGCGCTGCCGTTGGCCGCCGGAGAACTGGTGCGGGTACCGGTTGAGGTGTTCGGGGTTGAGCCCGACCACCTCCAGCAACTCCTGCACCCGGCGCCGCCGGTCGCCCCGGGGCGCGGCGTCGGGGTGGATGTTGAAGGGCTCGCCGATGATGTCGCCGACGGTCATCCGCGGGTTCAACGAGCTGTACGGGTCCTGCATGACCATCTGGATGTTCCGCCGCATCCGCCGCAGCTGACCGCCGGATGCCTTGAACAGGTCGACGTCGCCCAGCGTGGCCGCGCCCGAGGTGGGTGTCTCCAGCCGCATCAGCAGCCGGGCCAGCGTCGACTTGCCGCAGCCGGACTCGCCGACGATGCCCAGCGTCTCGCCCCGGTGCAGCTGGAAGCTGACACCGTCGACCGCCTTGACGGCGCCCACCTGACGTTGAAAGAGCACGCCCTGGGTCACCGGGAAGTGCTTGACCACGTCCCGGACGTCCAACACCACGTCAGCGCTCATCGAGCACCTCCTGTGCGAAGTGGCAGGCACTGGTCCTGCCGCCGCCCAGCGCCAGGCTCGGCGGAACAACGTCCGCGCAGACGTCGCGGCGGTAGGGGCAGCGCGGGTGGAAGGCGCATCCGCTGGGGATGGCCATGAGGTTGGGCGGCAGGCCCTTGATGCTGGCGAGCCGGTGTCCGCGCTGGTCCAGGCGGGGGATCGACTCCAGCAGACCCTTCGTGTACGGGTGGGCCGGCGCTCGGTACAGCGAATGCACGTCGGCATGCTCGACGATCCGGCCGGCGTACATCACCGCGATGCGGTCCGCCACGTCGGCCACCACGCCGAGATCGTGCGTGATGAGGATCATCGCCATGTCCAGCTCGCGACGCAGCTCGGCGAGCAGGTCCATGATCTGCGCCTGCACCGTCACGTCGAGCGCGGTGGTGGGCTCGTCGGCGATGAGCACCTTCGGGTTCATGGCGAGCGCCATCGCGATCATCACCCGCTGCCGCATGCCGCCGGAGAACTGGTGCGGGTAGTCGCCCACCCGCTGCTTCGCGGCCGGGATCCGGACCAGGTCCATCAGCTCGACGGCCCGCTTCCGGGCCTCGCTCCGGGACATCTTCTCGCGCAGCCGCAGCGTCTCGGCGATCTGCCAGCCGACCGGGAAGACCGGGTTGAGCGCCGACAGCGCGTCCTGGAAGATCATTGCGATCTCCTTGCCGCGTACCCGTCGCCGTTCGTCGGTGCGCATGGTCAGCAGGTCGCGGCCCCGGTACCGGATCTCCCCGGCGGGGATGACCGCCGGCGGCATGTCGAGCAGGCCCATGATGGCCTGCGCGGTGACCGACTTGCCCGAGCCGGACTCGCCGAGCACCGCGAGGGTCTCCCCGGCGTCCAGGTGGTACGAGACGCCGTTGATGACCCGGGCCACGCCGTCCCGGGTGTGGAACTCGACGTGCAGGTCCCGCACCTCGAGCAGGTGGTCGGCGCCGCCCTCGGGCCGTCCAGCGCCGACGGGAGAGACTTCAACACTCATCGTGAATCACCGCAGCTTCGGGTCGAAGGCGTCGCGGATCGCGTCGCCGAGCATGATGAAGGCGAGCACGGTCAGGGCCAGGAACGTGGACGGCACGATCAGCGGCAGCGCCGACTCGCGCATGTGCACCCGGCCGGTGTCGATGTCGATGCCCCAGGAGATGGTCGGCGCCTTGAGGCCGATGCCGAGGAACGACAGGGTGGCCTCGGCCGCGATGAACGAGCCGAGCGCGATGGTGAGCACCACGATGGCCGGCGCCAGCGCGTTGGGCAGGATGTGCCGCCACATGATGCGGCCGTTGCCGGCGCCGAGCATCCGGGCCGCCGCCACGTAGTCCTGCTGGCGTGCGGTGATCACGGAGGAGCGCACCACCCGGGCGGCGGTGGTCCAGCCCAGCACGGCCAGCACCAGGATCACCGCGAACAGCCGGGCGTCCGGGCTGTTCGAGCTGATCCGCTTCAGCAGCACGATGGCGGCCAGCAGCAGCGGGATGCCCAGGACGATGTCGATGAGCCGGGACAGGACCGCGTCGACCCAGCCGCCGAAGTATCCGGCCAGCATGCCGACCACCACGGCCACGATGCCGGTGAACAGCGCCGACAGCGCACCCACCAGCAGCGAGGCGCGGGCGCCGTACACCGAGCGGGCGTACACGTCGCAGCCCTGGAAGTCGTACCCGAACAGGGCCGAGCCGGCCGGCCCGCCGTTCTGCCGGGCCAGGACGCAGTCCCGCGGGTCGCTGCCGGTGAACAGGGCCGGCACGGCCGCCATGGCGGTCACCAGCAGCACCAGGGCCAGCGAGATCCAGAAGATCGGGTTGCGGCGCAGGTCCCGCCAGGCGTGCCCGGCCAGGCTGCGGGTCTTGGTGGCGTCGCCGGCCGGGCCGGCCGGGCCGGCCGGCTTGCCCGGCGCCGCCCCGGGGGCCTCGACGGCCGCGACGGTTTCCAGGTCACTCATAGCGGATCCTCGGGTCGAGTACGGCGTACAGGACGTCCACCACCAGGTTGGAGACCAGGTAGACCACGACCAGGACGCTGACGATGCCCACCACCAGCGGGCCGTCCTCGGTCTTGATCGCGCGGAAGAGGTTGAAGCCCACGCCGGGGATGTTGAACACGCCCTCGGTGATGATCGCGCCGCTCATCAGGTTGCCCAGCTCGACGCCGAGGAACGTGACGACCGGGATGAGCGAGTTGCGCAGCACGTGCACGCTCACCACCCGGCGGCGCAGCAGGCCCTTGCTGGTGGCGGTCCGCACGTAGTCGGCGCGCAGGTTCTCCGCGACGGAGGTACGGGTCAGCCGCAGCGCGGTGGCCAGCGAGAGCGAGCCGAGCACGATGCCGGGCAGCAGCAGCGCGTACCAGGTCGGCGCCGAACCGGCGGTGGGCGGGAAGAGCTGCCACTTCACCCCGAGGAAGTACTGCGCCAGCGGCGCCAGCACGATGGTCGGGATGCCGAGGACCAGCAGGGTCAGCACGAGCGTGGAGTTGTCGAAGAGGCTGGCCCGGCGGATGCCGGCCACCACCCCGGCGGTGACGCCGACCAGGATGGCCACGGCCAGCGCGATCACGGCCAGCCGGATCGTCACCGGCCAGGCCTGGGCCAGGATGTCCGCGATGCGCCGGCCGGTGAGCGACTCGCCCAGGTTCCCCCGCAGCAGGTTGCCCACGTAGTCGGCGTACCGGTAGAAGAAGCCGCCGATGCCGGTGGCGTCGAGGTGGTATTTCTCGGTCAGGTACGCCCGCTGCGCGGCCGTGACCGGCCGTTCGCCGGCGAGCGCCTGGATCGGGTCGCCCTGCCCGGCGAACATCAGCGCGTAGACGATGAGCGTGGTTCCGAAGAACGCCACGACCATCTGCAGCAGGCGCCGAAGGATGTAGCGGAACACTGTCGCGGTCTCCCTCATGCGGGGACGTCGAACTCAGGGGAAATGGGCGGGCTTCCCGGCGTACCGGAAGGGATGCGCAAGCCCGGCGGTCGGTGCCGGTCCGGGCGGCGTTGCCCGGACCGGCATCCCGGGCGGTGGGTCGACCCCTACCGGGCCGGCCCACCGCCGTCGATCAGCTCGCCGATTCGATCTTCAGCAGGTTGACCCGGGAGAACAGGTCCACCTCGACGTTCTTGACCTTGGTCGAGTAGCCGTAGGTGTTCTGCCCGAACCGCAGCGGGACCACCGGCATGTCCTTGGCCAGGATGTCCTCGGCCTGCTGGTACTTCTTGATGGCCGCGGCCTGGCTCGGCGCGGCCGAACCCTCCTTGACCAGCTTGTCGAACTGCGGGTTGCTGTAGCCGTAGTAGTTCGACGAGCCGCCGGTGCTGTACAGCGGGCCGAGGTAGTCCTCCATCGACGGGTAGTCCATCACCCAGCCCATCCGGAACAGGCCCACCGGCTGCTTCTTCTCCACCTTGGTCAGCAGGTCGGCGAACTTCGGCTCGGCCGAGCCGACGCAGTCCACGCCCAGGTTGGCCTTGAGCTGGTTGCAGGTCGCGTCCACCCAGTCCTTGTGGCCACCGTCGCCGTTGTAGGAGATGGTGATCTTCGACGGGCCGCCCGCGGCCGTGTACAGCTGCTTGGCCTTGGCCGGGTCGAACTTGCCCGCGTCGCCCGCGGTGTTGTCCCGGTAGCCGGGCACGACGGGGGAGACGAACGACCGTGCCGACGTCTGCGAGCCCTTGAAGATGGACTTGGTGATCTCGTCCCGGTCGATCGCCATGGAGATCGCGCGCCGGACGTCCGGGTTGCTGTACTCCTTCTGGAAGGTCGGGAACGCCAGGAACTGGAACGACGACATCGGGCTGGTCTGGTACCGGTCACCCAGGTCGGTCGGCGCGGTGCTCAGGTTCTCGGTGGGCACCGTGGGCAGCACGTCCAGGTTGTCCGCCAGCACGTCCGCGTACGCCGCGGTGAGCTGCTGGTAGATCCGGAACTCGACGTCGTTCACCTTGGGCTTCTGGCCCGGGAAGGCGTCGTACTTGACGACCTCGACCTTCGAGTCGTGCTGCCAGCTGCCCTTCATCTTGAACGGACCCTGGCCGATCGGGGCGTTCTCGTAGTCGGCCTTGAGCACGCCGGGGGCGGAGAAGGCCGCCTGGGGCAGCGGGTAGAACGCGGTGTAGCCGAGCATCGTCTTGAAGTCGATGTACGGCTGCGACAGCGTGACCGAGAAGGTGAGGTCGTCGACCTTCTTCAGCCCGGACAGCGTCTTGGCGGTCGGGGTGACCGTCTTGCCCTTCGAGTCGGTCGTCTGCATGGCGTCGTAGCCGGCGATCTTCTCGAAGAAGTAGCTGTTGCCTTGCCCGTTGGGACCGTACGCCCCGTAGTTCCAGGCGTTGAGGTAGTTGTCCGACGTGACCTTCTCGCCGTTGTGGAAGGTGTAGCCGGGCTTGAGCTTGATGGTCCAGACCTTGTTGTCCGTCGTGGTCACCGACTGGGCGGCGACCTCGTACGGCTTGTTCTTGGCGTCGTAGTCGACCAGCGGGCTGAACAGCGCCGCGAGCACCTGCGAGCCGGAGGTCTCGCTGGTGTTGGTCGGTACGAGGTGCTGCGGCTCGGCGATCTCGATGCTCACCGCGCCGTTGGGGGTGCTGCCGCCCGAGCCGCCGCTACCGCCGCTGCCGCAGGCCGCAAGGCCGAGCACGGCGGCGAGCGGGAGCGCGGTCCAGGCAGCCAGCCTGCGAACCTGCATGGGGCCTCCTTCGTCTCCTCATGTCACGCAGGAACCGGCCATGGTTACGCAGCGCGACGATGGGCAAAGGTAGGTCTCCGGGGGCGGGCCGACAAATGCCTGTGATACGGGCGATTCCCGAAATAGCCCGATGACCGGTTTTCGACCGCCGGGAGTGACCAATGACACCGCCCGCCTCGGCCCGACCCGCCGACCCGACCCGCCGCCGGCCCGGTCCGTCGCCGGCCTGATCGGCCGACCCGACCCGCCGACCGGATGTGATCCGCCGCCGGCCCGATCCGCCGACCCGGACGTGAGAGCATCAGCATGTGACGGCGACCGTTCTGGATGGCAAGGCGACCGCGGCCGAGATCAAGGATGAACTGCGAGCCCGGGTGAAGGCGCTGGCCGAGCGCGGCATCACCCCGGGCCTGGGCACCGTGCTGGTCGGCGACGACCCCGGCTCCCAGGCGTACGTCAACGGCAAGCACCGGGACTGCGCCGAGGTGGGGATCGCCTCGATCCGCCGTGAGCTGCCGGCCGAGGCCACGCAGGAGCAGGTCGACGCCGTGGTGGCCGAGCTGAACGCCGACCCGGCCTGCCACGGATACATCGTGCAGCTGCCGCTGCCGGCCCAGATCGACACCCAGCGCGTGCTGGAGTCGATCGACCCGGACAAGGACGCCGACGGCCTGCACCCGGTCAACCTGGGGCGGCTGGTGCTCGGCTACTCCGGGCCGCTGCCGTGCACCCCGCGGGGCATCGTCGACCTGCTCCGCCGGCACGACGTGCCGCTGCGCGGGGCCGAGGTGGTCGTGGTGGGCCGGGGCAACACGGTGGGGCGGCCGCTCGGCCTGCTGCTCACCCGGCGGACCGAGAACGCCACCGTCACCCTGTGCCACACCGGCACCCTCGACCTGGCGGCGCACACCCGGGCGGCGGACATCGTGATCGTGGCCGCCGGCGTACCCGGGCTGCTCACCGCCGACATGGTGCGGCCCGGCGCCGTGGTGGTCGATGTGGGGATCACCCGGGTGATCGGCGCGGACGGCAAGGGCCGGTACACCGGGGACGTGGCGCCCGAGGTCCGCGAGGTGGCCGGCGCCGTCGTCCCGATGCCCGGCGGAGTGGGCCCAATGACCCGCGCCATGCTCCTCACCAACGTGGTCGAGCGCGCCGAGCAGATGTAAGGAAGGGCCCCTTCTTATCGTTTTCCGTATAGCAGGGGCCCCTTGTTAACGGCCCCAACGGTCGGTGATCCGCGGAACCGACGCCGCCCCTGGCCGGTCCGGTGACACGATGGCTGATACGGTCCGGAAAACCCGTCGTGTATCAGAGAGTGGGACGACCATGGGCAAAAAGGTCACCGTCGTCGGCGCCGGCTTCTACGGCTCGACGACGGCGCAGCGCCTCGCCGAGTACGACGTCTTCGACACCGTCGTGATCACCGACATCATCGACGGCAAGCCCGAGGGGCTGGCGCTGGACATCAACCAGTCGCGCCCGATCGAGGGCTTCGAGACGAAGGTCGTCGGGAAGACCACGGGCAAGAACGGCGAGGGCTACGAGGTCATCGAGGGCTCCGACGTCGTCGTGATCACGGCGGGCCTGGCCCGCAAGCCCGGCATGAGCCGGATGGACCTGCTGGAGACCAACGCCAAGATCGTCCGGCAGGTGGCCGAGCAGGTCGCCAAGTACGCCCCGAACGCCGTCGTCATCGTCGTCTCCAACCCGCTCGACGAGATGACCGCGGTGGCGCAGCTGGCCAGCCAGTTCCCCAAGAACCGGGTGCTGGGCCAGGCCGGCATGCTGGACACCGCGCGATTCAGCAACTTCGTGGCCGAGGCCCTCGACGTGCCGGTCGGCTCGGTGCGGACCCTCACCCTCGGCTCGCACGGCGACACGATGGTGCCGGTCCCGTCCCAGAGCACGGTGAACGGCAAGCCGCTGCGCGAGGCCATGCCGGCCGAGCAGATCGAGGAGCTGGTGGTCCGCACCCGCAACGGCGGCGCCGAGGTGGTCGCGCTGCTCAAGACCGGTTCGGCCTACTACGCCCCGTCCGCGGCCGCGGCCCGGATGGCGAAGGCGGTGGCGGAGGACTCCGGCGCGGTCATGCCGGTGTGCGCCTGGGTGGACGGCGAGTACGGCATCTCCGGCGTCTACCTGGGCGTCGAGGCCGAGATCGGCGCCGAGGGCGTGCGCCGGATCGTGGAGACCGACCTGGACGCCGACGAGCTGGCCAGCCTCAAGGCGGCCGCCGAGGCGGTCCGCGCCAAGCAGGGCGACGTCGCGAACATGTGAGCCGGTACGCGCGAAGCGCCCCGGACCCGCGGGTCCGGGGCGCTTCGCGCGTTAACAGGGGGCCCTTCCTATACCGAAAGCGATAACAAGGGGCCCTTCCTTACGTCTTCTCGATGAGGGCGGCCAGGCCGTCCAGCACCCGGGCCAGCCCGAACTCGTACGCCCGGTCCGGGTCGTACGCCGCGCCCTGCGCCGCGCCGGCCGCGGCGCCCACCCGGACGGCCAGCGGATATTCCCGCTCGTCCAGCACCCGGGCCAGCAGCGGGCCGTTGGCCGCCCACCACTCCTGCTCGCTCCGGGCGCTGTCCCGGCGGACGGCCCGGGTCTCGCCGGCCGTCCGGGCGGCCGCCCGGACGAAGTCGAGCAGGTAGGTCAGCGCCGCGTCCCGGCGCACGTCGTCCAGGCCGGTGTCGTCGAACGCGCGCAGCTCATAGTCGTACTTGGCCATCAGGCCCGGCCCCAGCGGCGGGCGACCGGTGGTCACGGCCGCAGCCCACGGGTGCGCGGCGTACAGGGTCCGGTTGTCGGCCGCCACGGCGGCCGCGCGGGCCCGCCACGACCGGCCGGAGCGGTCCGGTCGGGGCATCCGGGCATAGACCGTGTCGAGCATCAGGTCCAGCAGCTCGCCCTTGCCGGGCAGGTAGGTGTAGAGGCTCATGGGCGCGATGCCCAGCGCCTGGGCCACCGCGCGCATGGTGACCGCGTCCAGCCCGGCCGCGTCGGCGAGCGCGATGGCCGCGTCGACGATCTCGTCCACCGTGCGGCCCTGCCGCGGCCCCCGTCGCCGTCCGCGGCCGGCCGCCGGCGCCGCGACGGCGCGGCGCCAGAGCAACGCGAGGGTACGGCCGGGGTCGCCGGTCCCGGTGGCATCGGTGGTCACCGCGCCATTCTCGCAGGCAACAACACTGTACGACGTACGCTGTACAATGTGCGGCGACAGTGTGCCCGTCGACCAGCCGTGGAGCCGCCGCCCATGAAGATCACCGCCTCCGCCCTCTCGCTCAACGTCGCCGACGTGCGCGCGTCGGCCGATTTCGTCATCCGGCACCTCGGCTTCACCGAGGAGATGTCCGCGGACGGTTTCGTCTCGCTGAGCCGCCCGGACGCCGGGTTCAACCTGATCTTCCTGCGCACCGGCCTGCCCAGCCTCAAGCCGGCCGCGCTACGTGACCGGCACGCGGCCGGCCTGCTCGTGGCGTTCGTGGTGGACGACATCGACGCCGAGTACGACCGGATCCGGGCCGAGGGGGTGGAGATCACCACGCCTATCGAGACCGAGCCCTGGGGGGAGCGGTACTTCCAGGTCACCGATCCGAACGGGGTGATCCTGCAACTCGTACAGTGGGTACGCGAGCCCGGCTCACCGGCCTGACGCCCGCAGTCCCGGACCCATGCAGTACGCTCGTACTGCTTGAGCATGTCCCCCGAGAGGAGCGCCGGCCGATGGCGAAGATCAAGGTAACCAACCCGGTCGTAGAGCTCGACGGCGACGAGATGACCCGGATCATCTGGAAGCAGATCCGCGAGCAGCTGATCCTGCCCTACCTCGACGTCGACCTGCACTACTACGACCTGTCGATTCAGCACCGCGACGCCACCGACGACCAGGTCACCGTCGACGCGGCCAACGCCATCAAGCAGCACGGCGTGGGCGTCAAGTGCGCCACCATCACCCCCGACGAGGCCCGGGTCGACGAGTTCGGCCTGAAGAAGATGTGGCGCTCGCCCAACGGCACGATCCGGAACATCCTCGGCGGCGTGGTCTTCCGCGAGCCGATCATCATGTCGAACGTGCCGCGGCTGGTGCCGGGCTGGACCAAGCCCATCATCATCGGCCGGCACGCCCACGGCGACCAGTACAAGGCCACCGACTTCGTGGTCCCCGGCCCCGGCACGGTCACCATCACCTACACGCCGGAAGACGGCAGCCAGCCCGTCGAGATGCAGATCGCGAAGTTCCCGGGCGGCGGCGTCGCCATGGGCATGTACAACTTCGACGACAGCATCCGGGACTTCGCCCGCGCCTGCCTGCGGTACGGGCTGGACCGCGGCTACCCGGTGTACCTCTCGACGAAGAACACCATCCTCAAGGCGTACGACGGCCGGTTCAAGGACCTCTTCGCCGAGGTGTTCGAGAACGAGTTCAAGGGCGAGTTCGACGCCGCGGGCATCACGTACGAGCACCGGCTGATCGACGACATGGTGGCCGCCGCGCTGAAGTGGGAGGGCGGCTTCGTCTGGGCCGCCAAGAACTACGACGGCGACGTGCAGTCGGACACCGTGGCCCAGGGCTTCGGCTCGCTCGGCCTGATGACCTCGGTGCTGATGACCCCGGACGGCCGCACGGTCGAGGCGGAGGCCGCGCACGGCACGGTCACCCGGCACTACCGGCAGTACCAGAAGGGCGAGAAGACGTCGACCAACCCGATCGCGTCGATCTACGCCTGGACGCGGGGGCTGGCCCACCGCGGCAAGCTGGACAACACCCCGGCGGTCACCGAGTTCGCCGACACCCTGGAGCGGGTGATCGTGGACACCGTCGAGGGCGGCCAGATGACCAAGGACCTCGCGCTGCTGATCTCCCGCGACGCGCCGTGGCAGAGCACCGACGAGTTCATGGCCACGCTCGACGAGAACCTGGCCAAGCGCCTCAACGCCTGAGGTGTAAGGAAGGGCCCCTTGTTATCGCTTTTTGTATAGCAGGGGGCCCCTCTTAACGCCCGTCATCCCGTGCCTGCCGTCACCGGGCAGCGACCTCCGTCGTTGTACGGGGTGGACGTGATGCCAGTCACGTCCGGGAGATCGCCCGACCGGCGACACCCGTCCGGTGTCGGTCGGTGCCTCCCGGCTGTCGCGCACAGCCAGCCGTCCCTTCCCAGAGCGGGGGGCCCTGTCCCGGGCCCCCCGCACCCGTGTCGGCCGCTGCGCCGGCTGGCCTGTTAACAAGGGGCCCTTGCTCTACAAAAAGCGATAACAAGGGGCCCTTCCTTCGCCCTCAGCCGGCGTCGCGGAGGCGCTGGGCGGCCTGCTCGGGGGCGATGTCGTTGATGAAGACGCCCACGGCCGACTCCGAACCGGCCAGGTATTTCAGCTTGTCGGCCGCCCGCCGGATGCTGAACAGCTGCAGGTGCAGGTGGGCCAGCTCCCGATCGGCGTGCACGGGCGCCTGGTGCCAGGCCGAGATGTACGGCATGGGCTTGTCGAACAGCGCGTCGAACCGGCGCAGCACGTCGAGGTAGAGCTGCCCGAACGCGTCCCGCTCCGCGTCGTCCAGCGCCGGGATGTCCGGCACCACCCGGTGCGGCGCCACATGCACCTCGAACGGCCACCGGGCGGCGGCCGGGACGTACGCGGTCCAGTGCTCGTTGCCGGCCACCACCCGGTCCCCGGCGGCGCGCTCGGCGGCCAGGACGTCCGCGTACAGGTTGCGGCCGCCGGTGGCCTCGGCGTGCCGGCGGGCCGCGGCCACCATGGCCCGGCCGTGCGGCGTCACGAAGGGGTACGCGTAGATCTGCCCGTGCGGGTGGTGCAGCGTCACGCCGATCTCCACGCCCCGGTTCTCGAAGCAGAAGACCTGCTCCATGCCGGGCAGCTCGGACAACCGCGCCGTCCGGTCGGCCCAGGCCTCGACCACCAGCCGGACCCGCTCCGGCGGCAGGGTGGCGAACGAGGCGTTGTGGTCGGAGGTGAAGCAGACGACCTCGCACCGGCCCAGCCCCGGACGGACCGGCGTGTACGGGGTCAGCTCCGCGGGCAGCTCGCCGACCCGGTCGCTCAACGAGGGGAACCGGTTCTCGAACACCGCCACGTCGTAGTCGTACACGGGGATCTCGGTCGAGCGGTCCGGCGTGGACGGGTCGAGCGGGCACTCGTCGGCGGGCGGCAGGAAGGTCCGGGTCTGCCGGTGGGCGGCCACGGCCACCCACTCGTCCACCAGTGGGTCGTACCGCAGCTGCGAGGCCGGCGGCGGGGGTGGCAGCTCCCGCCGGTCCGGCATGCTCCGGTCGGCATCGTCCCGTTCGTCGAAGTAGATGAGTTCCCGCCCGTCGGCGAGCTGCACCGAGGTGCGCTTCATTCCGTTCCACCCTCCACGATCAGCAGTTCCACGCCCCGCTCGGCCAGGCTGGCCCGGGCGTCGGGCGGCAGCCCGGCGTCGGAGATCACGGTGTGCGCCGCACCCAGCTCGACGATGGTTGAGATACCCACAACTCCCCACTTCGTGTGGTCGGCCGGCACCACGAGCCGGTCCGCCGAGGCCACCAGCGCGCGGTCGGTCTCCGCCTCCAGCAGGTTCGGGGTGCTGAAACCGGCGCGCTCGCCCATCCCGTGTACCCCGAGGAAGAGCAGGTCCACGTGCAGGGTCCGGAGCGCGGCCACCGCCACCGGCCCGACCAGGGCGTTTGACGGGGTGCGTACGCCCCCGGTGAGCACGACCGTCTGGTCCGGCCGGCCGCCGCGGTGGAACACCTCGGACACCGGCACCGAATTGGTCACCACGGTCAACCGGGGCACCGTGGCGAGCCGCCGGGCCAGTTCGGCGGTGGTGGTCCCGGCCGACAGCCCGATGGCCTGGCCGGGCTCGACCAGCCGGGCCGCCCGGGCCGCGATGGCGGCCTTCTCGGCGCGCTGCCGGACGGATTTCGCGGCGAAGCCCGGTTCGTCGGTGGAGCCGGGGTGCGCCCGGGTCGCCCCGCCGTGCACCTTGGCCAGCAGGCCGCGGTCGGCCAGCGCGTCCAGGTCGCGCCGGATCGTCATGTCGGAGACGGTGAACTCGGCCGCGAGGTCGCTCACCCGCACCCCGCCGGCGGTCCGGACCCGGTCCAGGATGGCGGCCTGCCGCTGCTGGGCCAGCATCAGGGCCGTCCGGGTCCGGTCACGAGACCGACCCTACGGGTTCACACGGAATCCAACAAATCCGAACATCGCGGCCACTCGGGCCCGTGCGGCCGCGGCCGCGCGGCGTCCCGGCCGCGCGGCGGTCCGACCGGTGCGGCGCGGCCGCCGCGGTCTGCCGGCGCGTCCCGGCCGCGCGGTGGTCCGACCGGTGCGGCGCGGCCGCCGCGGTCTGGCCGGTGCGTCCCGGCCGCGCGGTGGTCCGGCCGGTGTGGCGCGGCCGCCGCGGTCTGGCCGGTGCGTCCCGGCCGCGCGGTGGTCCGGCCGGTGCGGCGCGGCCGCGCGGCGGTCCGGTCGGCGCGTCCCGGCCGCGCGGCAGCTCCGGCGCGGCCGCCACGGCGCGGCCGGCGCGGCCCGCCGCTCAGGCCGGCTGCAGGCGCGGCTCGACCCAGCCGGTCTCGGTGAGGTGCTCCAGCACCGCCTGCACCGCCTCCTCGACGGTGAACGCGCTGGTGTCCAGCACGAGATCGGCGTCGGTCGGCTCCTCGTACGGGTCGTCGATGCCGGTCATCCCCGCCAGCAGGCCGGCCCGGGCACGCGCGTACAGGCCCTTCCGGTCGCGCCGCTCGCACACGTCCAGCGGGGTCGAGACATGCACCAGGACGAACCCGGCGCCCGCGGCCAGCGCCATCTGCCGGGCCGTCCGGCGCGCCTGGTCGTACGGGGCGATCGGGCAGCACAGCGCCATGCCCCGGTGCCGGGCCACCTCGGCGGCCACCCAGCCGATCCGGCGCACGTTGAGGTCCCGGTCGGCCTTGCTGAAGCCCAGTCCGGCCGACAGCTCCCGGCGTACCACGTCGCCGTCCAGGAGGGTCACGGTGCGGTCCCCGGTCTCCCGGAGGGCGTCGGCCAGGCCGCGGGCGATGGTCGACTTGCCCGAGCCGGACAGGCCGGTGAAGAAGACGACCAGGCCCCGGTGCCGGCGCGGCGGCCGGGCCCGGGACAGCTCCTTGGCCACCGCGGGCGGGGTGTGCCACTCCGGCAGCGGGAACCCGCGGTCCAGCAGGTCCTCGATCTCGTCGGGGCGCAGCGCCAGCCGCCGGTTGCGCGGCGGAATGTCGTCCCGCCACCGCCACTGCCCGTCCCGGTTGTCGTACGCGAGCTCGCGGGGCACCAGCACCCGCGGGCCGCCCCCGGACAGCATCTCGCCGGTGGAGAGCAGGTGGGTGACGCCGTACGCGGCGGCCACCCGGGCCCGCAGCAGCGCGTCGGAGATCTCGTCGCCGCGCCGGGCCAGCGGCACGGTGATGAGGGTGGCCGGCGGCATCCGGTCGCGGGCCGCGAACACGCAACGGACCAGCACCTCGGGCGGCAGCCCGTCCTGGGCCGGTTCGCTGCTCGGGATGAGCACCAGCAGGTGCGCCACGAGCGTGCGGGCCGCGTGCGCGATCTGCGCCAGCTGCGGGCGGTGCAGCGGGCGGTCGGCGATCACCCCGAGCACCCGGCCCGGGGGCAGCAGCGCGCGTACCTCGTCCGGCGTACGCCGCAGCCGCTGGAACGGCCCGTGCCCGCCGTCGCCGAGCCGGCGGACCGGGCCACCGAGGCCGACCTGCCCGTCCCGGCCCGTCCAGACGTCCGTGATCTCCATGAGCGCCACCGGGGCGCCCTCGGTGTCGGTCAGCACCAGGGCTCGGCGAAGCGGGTCGCCCAGCTCCATCTCGCCGGCCAGCTCGGCGGGCACCTGCAGGGTCACCGGCACCGGCCAGTGAGTGCCGTCGGCCAGCCGCCCGCGTCGGGCCAGCGAGGTGAGGTCGGCGCGGCTCATGAAACCGGTCAGCGGGGCGTACGCCCCGGCCAGCAGCAGCTCCAGATCGGCCAGCTCGTAGGGGCGCGGCGTGTACGCCGGCGCCTCGCGAAGCACCTCATCGGGCAGTGTCCACCCGTTGCTCATCGAACCCCCAACATCCCGGCCGGCACACAGTTTCGCAGCACACCGCCGATCGGTCGAGAGCGCCACTCGGGGGGAGGCCCCCCGTCGGCTCTACGGCGTTTCCCTGAGCCGGCGGCCGGAAGGATCAGGGAACGACCAGGGTCGGTCTTCCTCGCCGAGGATGCGCCGGTTTCCTAGGCTGTTCGACGTGACAGTTCTCGCGACCCAGTCGCTGACCAAGACGTACGGCGGGCGGGTGACCGCGCTGGCCGACCTCACGGTCGCGGTCGAGCCCGGCATCGTCGGGTTGGTCGGCGCGAACGGCGCCGGCAAGTCAACCTTCATCAAGATCATGCTGGGCCTGTTGCCGCCGACCAGCGGCTCGGCCCGGGTGCTCGGCATCGACCCGGTCACCGACCCGGCCGCCGTGCGGACGCGGGTGGGATACATGCCCGAGCACGACTGCCTGCCGCCCGACCTGAGCGCCGCGGAGTTCGTCACCCACATGGGTCGGATCGGCGGCCTGCCCAAGACCGCCGCCCGGGAGCGGGCCTCCGAGGCGCTCCGGCACGTCGGCCTGTACGAGGAGCGCTACCGGCAGATCGGCGGCTACTCGACCGGCATGAAGCAGCGGGTGAAGCTGGCCCAGGCGCTGGTGCACGATCCGGACCTGCTGTTGCTGGACGAGCCGACCAACGGGCTCGACCCGGCCGGCCGGGAGGCCATGCTCACCCTGATCCACCGGATCGGCACCGAGTTCGGCATCTCCGTGGTGGTCTGCTCGCACCTGCTGGGCGAGGTGGAGCGGATCTGCGACGCGCTGGTGGCCATCGAGGGCGGCCGGCTGCTGCGCTCGGCCAACATGGCCACCATGACCTCGGCCACCGACGTGCTGTCGATCGAGGTGAGCGAGGGCACCGAGGAGCTGGCGGCCCGGCTGACCGAGCTGCGCCTGCGGGTGAGCCGGGAGGGCCGATTGCTGCTCGTCCCGCTCGAGGCGGAGCAGACGTACGACCTGATCCTCACCGCGGTGGCCGACCTGGACCTGCCGCTGCACCGTCTCGACCAGCGCCGGCACCGGGTGGCCGAGCTGTTCGCCAGCAAGGAGGCCGCCAGTGTCAACGGCTGAGGTTCGCGCCGCCGCTCCGGACGGCGTGATCCACGACATCGGTTACCGCCGGTACGCGGGCCCGCGGCTCGGCCGCCGGCACATCGTGGCCGCGCTGTACGTGCACGCCCTGCGCACGTCCTTCGGGCTGGGCCGCAGCGCCAAGGCAAAGATCTTCCCCTGGCTGATCGTCGGCATCGTGACCGTGGTGGCGGCCGTGCTCATCGCGATCCGCGCCCGGCTCGGCCAGGTGGTGCTGAGCTACGCCCAGTTCGCCGACTCGCTGAGCTGGCTGGTCATCTTCTTCGTGGCCGTGGTCGCCCCGGAGCTGGTCTCCCGGGACCTGCGCAGCGGCGTCCTGCCGCTGTACTTCTCCCGGCCGCTGGCCCGCTCCGACTACGCGCTGGCCAAGTTCGCCGCGCTGGCGACCGCGGTGTGGCTGCTGCTGGGCGGTCCGCAGGTGCTGATGTTCATCGGGGCGGCGTTCTCCACCGGCAAGGGGATGCACGGGGCCTGGGACGAGTTCACCGACCTGGTGCCGGGGCTGCTCTACGCCGGCATCTGGGCCCTGGTCTTCGCCGCCATCTCGCTGCTGGTGGCCGCCCTGACCGGCAAGCGGGCCATCGCCGCGGGCGCGGTGGTGGCGGTCTTCCTGATGACCACTCCGGTGGTTGGCGTGCTGTCGGTGCTGCCCTCGCAGACCGCCAACCAGCTCGCCGGGCTCGCCTCGCCGAGCAGCCTGATCGCCGGGGTGGGCGCCTGGCTGTTCCGCGGCGTGCTCTCCGCCAACAACCGGCAGCTGCTGCCGATCGGCGACTTCGGCCCGGTGTACGGCGCGGTCGCCCTGATCCTGGTGGTCGGCTGCGTCGCCCTGCTGCTGCTCCGCTACCGGAAGGTCGCCGCCCGATGAGCACCGCTTCCATGACCCCGGCGCCCGTCGACGGCCGGCCGGTCGCCGCACCGACCCTGGTGGAGCTGGCCGGGGTGTCCCGCTGGTACGGCAACGTGGTGGCGGTCAACGACATCACCATGACGCTCGGACCCGGCGTGACCGGCCTGCTCGGGCCGAACGGCGCCGGCAAGACCACGCTGCTGCACATGATGGCCGGCTTCCTGGCCCCGTCGCGCGGTCGGGTCACCCTCGGCGGCGAGCCGACCTGGCGCAACCCGGACGTGTACCGCCGGCTCGGCCTGGTCAGCGAGCGGGAGGCCGTGCACACGTTCCTCACCGGGTACGAGTTCGTGCTGGCCAGCGCCCGGCTGCACCGGCTGGCCGAGCCGGCGGCCGCGGCCCGGCGGGCGGTCGAGCTGGTCGAGATGACCCCGGCCCAGGACCGGCGGATCGAGACGTACTCGAAGGGCATGCGGCAGCGCATCCGGGTGGCCGCCGCGCTGGTGCACGACCCGGACGTGCTGCTGCTCGACGAGCCGTTCAACGGGATGGACCCGCGGCAGCGGTTGCACATGATGGAGCTGCTGCACACCCTCGGCGGCGCCGGCCGGACGATCCTGTTCAGCTCGCACATTCTCGAGGAGGTCGAGCAGCTCTCCGGCACGGTCCAGGTGATCGTGGCCGGGCGGCTGGCCGCCTCCGGTGACTTCCGGACCATCCGCCGGCTGATGACCAACCGGCCGCACGTCTTCGTCGTCCAGTCCACCGACGACCGGGCGCTGGCCGTGGCCCTGATGGCCGAGCCGTCGGTGACCGGGGTGGAGCTGGACCGCACCGGCCTGACCGTGCGGGCCGGCGACTACGGCAGCTTCACCCGGGCGCTGCCCAAGTTGGCGCTGCGCTCCGGCATCCGGGTCCGTCGCCTGATCCCGTCGGACGAGTCCCTGGAGAGCGTCTTCTCCTACCTCGTGGAGGCATGACCACACCATGAACGCGACCATCGCCTGGATCACCACCCGGGGGCTGCTGGGCCGGCGCCGGTTCCTGCTGCTGCTTCCGCTGCCGGCGCTGCTGGTGGTGCTGGCCGTGGTGGCCCGCTCGGCCGGCGTCGACCCGGGCCAGTGGGCCCAACCGGTCCTGGTCGGCCTCGGCCTGGCCGTGGTGCTGCCGGTCGTCTCGCTGATCGTCGGCACCGGCGTGCTCGGCTCGGAGATCGAGGACGGCACGATCGTGCACATCCTCACCAAGCCGATCCCGCGGTGGCAGATCATCCTGCCGAAGCTCGCGGTGGCCACCGGGGTCACGGCGCTGACCGCGGGCATCCCGCTGTACGTCGGGGGCGTGCTCGCCCATTCCGTACGCCTCGGCCTGGGACTCGCCGCGGCCGGCGCGGTGGGCGCGCTGGCGTACTCGGCGCTGTTCCTGGCGCTCAGCCTGCTCACCCGCCGGCCGGTGCTGCTCGGCCTGGTCTATGTGCTGATCTGGGAGGGCCTGCTGACCAACCTGGTGAGCGGCACGGCCGTGCTCTCCATCCAGCAGTACGTGCTCACCATCACCGACCGGATCGCCCCCACCGAGCTGTTGAAGCACAACGTGTCGCTGCCGGTGGCGCTGATCATGACGGCCGTGATCGTGGTCGGCTTCACCGCCCTAGCCATCGAACGCCTCCGCAACTTCAGCCAGCCCGGCGAGACCAGCTGAGGTAAGGAAGGGCCCCTTCTTATCGCTTTTTGTATAGCAGGGGGCCCTTCTTAACGCGTTGACTTCGTGTCCACTCGAACTCCTAGGGTGGTCCGCATGAACGGATCATTGGTAACCCTGATTACCGGTGGATCAAGCGGGATCGGGGCATCGGTCACCCGCGACCTGCTCGGTAAGGGCCACCGGCTTGCCATCACGGGCCGGGACGCCGGCCGACTCAAGCGGTTCGCCGATTCGCTCGGCAATCCCGCGGAGTTGCTGACCCTGCCCGGCGATGCGAGCAACGCACCCGATGTCGAGCGCGCCGTCGCAGCCGTCCTGGACCGGTACGGCCGGTTGGACGTGGCGATCGCGAACGCCGGCTTCGCCACCCGCGACACGATCGCCGACGGCGACCCCGCCCAATGGCGGGAAATGGTGCTGACCAACGTGCTCGGGCCCGCGCTGCTGGTCCGGTACGCGTTGCCGGCGCTGCGGGAGACGCAGGGGCGCATCGTGCTGGTGGGCAGCGTGGCCGGGCTGATCGGCAGCCCCGGAAACGTGTACGGCGCGACGAAGTGGGCGGTGACCGGGCTGGCCGAGAAC
This sequence comes from Plantactinospora siamensis, assembly GCF_042434095.1. Classification (NCBI taxonomy): domain Bacteria; kingdom Bacillati; phylum Actinomycetota; class Actinomycetes; order Micromonosporales; family Micromonosporaceae; genus Plantactinospora; species Plantactinospora siamensis. Next base: position 145,066 of record NZ_JBHLUE010000001.1, on the reverse strand, counting down.
GTCCGGCGGTTGGTCACCGGGGACGGTGTCGGGGTCACCCTGATCGCTCCCGGCCGGATCGACACGCCGTTCTGGGACGATCTGGGCGGAGCGCAGGGCACGGCCCTGCTGACCGCCGACCAGATCGCCCAGGCAATCGCCTGGACGATCGACCAGCCGGCGCGCGTGGACGTGAACACCGTCGTCGTCCGCCCCACCGGCCAACAGAACTGAGCGCACCGCCGGGCGGGCGGCGGCGTTAACAAGGGGCCCTTCCTATACAAGAAACGATAAGAAGGGGCCCTTCCTTACCCCTCAGCCGGTGTTGCGCATGCCGGCGGCGATGCCGTTGACGGTGGTGAGCAGGGCGCGCTCCAGCGCGGTGCCGTCGCCCGGGGCGCGCCGGCCGCCCGGCGCGGTGGCCACCGCGCGCCCGGCCAGCCCGGATTCGCGGTACTGCCGCAGCAGCGCCACCTGCAGGTGGTGCAGCGGCCGCAGGTAGGTGTCCCGGACCGCGAGCGTGCGTTGCAGCACCGGGGAGTTCTCCAGCAGCGCCGGGGAGGCCGTGATGGCCAGCACCTCCCGCTTGGTCAGCTCGTACTCCGCGGAGATCGTGTCGAAGATCGGGTGGAGGTTCTCCGGTACCAGCGTCTCCACGTACCGCTGGGCGATGGTCAGGTCGGTCTTGGTCAGCATCATCTCGACGTTCGACAGGAACGTCCGGAAGAAGTGCCAGCTGCGGTGCATCTCGGCCAGGATGTCGCCGAGGCCCGCCGCGCGGGCCGCGGCCAGCCCGGTGCCCACGCCGAACCAGCCGGGCACGATCTGGCGCGTCTGCGTCCAGCCGAACACCCACGGGATCGCGCGCAGCCCGGACAGCCCGGCCCCGGTGTTGGGCCGCTTCGCCGGCCGGGAGCCGATGTTCAGCGCTCCGAGCAGCTCCGTGGGGGTGGCCGCCCAGAAGTACGCGGCCAGGTCCGGATTCTCCACCAGGGCTCGGTAGGCCCGGTATGCCGCGTCGGAGACGGTGTCCATGGCCGCGTCCCAGCGTTCCAGCTGTTCGGCCGGCTGCCGCGGAGCGGTGTGCAGCAGGGCGCTCTGCAACACGGCCGCGATGGTGAGCTCGAGGTTCTCCCGGGCAAGGGAGGGCAGGGTGTACTTGTCGGAGATCACCTCGCCCTGCTCGGTGACCTTGATGGCGCCGTCCAGCGTCCCGTACGGCTGGGCCAGGATCGCCTCGTGCGTGGGGCCGCCGCCCCGACCGACCGTGCCGCCGCGGCCGTGGAACAGCCGCAGCCGTACGCCGTGCCGGGCGGCGATGTCCCGCAGCGCGCGCTGGGCCCGGTGGATCGACCACTGCGAGGTGGTGATGCCGGCCTCCTTGTTGGAGTCGGAGTAGCCGAGCATCACCTCCTGCACGTCGCCGCGGGCCGCCACCACGGCCCGGTACGCGGGCAGCGACAGCAGCTCGTCGAGGATCTCGCCGCCGGCGTTCAGCTCGGCAGGCGTCTCCAGCAGCGGCACGAAGCCGATCCGGGCCCGCCCGCTGTGCACGTCCACCAGCCCGGCCTCCCGGGCCAGCACCACGGCCGCCAGCACGTCGTCCACGCCGAGGGTCATGGAGATGACGTACGACTCGATGACCTCGTCGCCGAACCGGTCCTGCGCCTCGCGGACGGCCGCGAAGACGTCGAACGTCTTGCGCGCGGCCTCGCTGAGCGGGGTGGCCATGGCGGCCAGCGGGCGCCGCCCGGTCAGCTCCTCGGACAGCAGCTTGGTCCGCTCGGTACGGCTCAGCCCGGTGTAGTCGGTCGCCTCGCCCACCTGCTGGTAGAACTGGGCCAGCACGGCGTGGTGCGCCTCGGCGTGCTCCCGGATGTCCATGGTGGCCAGGTGCAGCCCGAAGCTGGAGATGGTCCTGATCACCGAGGCCAGCCGGCCCATGGCGGTGAGCTGACCGGAGTTGCGGGCCAGCGACGCCCGCATCAGCTCCAGGTCGGCGATCAGCTCGGCGGTGCCGCGATAGTCCCGGCCCGGCGTGTGGGCGGTGCCCTGCCGCAGCCGGCGGCGGGTGTTGGCGAGCTTGGCCAGCACGCACCGCGCCTTCAACCGGTAGGGCTCCTCGGCGTTCGTCCGGCGGAACCGGTCGGCCACCTCGGGCAGCGCGTCCAGATCCTTGGCCAGGCTGGCCGACAGGTCGAGCGAGACCCCGCGCAGCCGGCGGGACACCGACACCTCCTTGATCAGCGCCTCCATGGCGCGTTCGGTGGCGCTCAGCCCGTGCTCGTGCTGGATGTGCAGCACCTCCCGGGTGACCTGAGGGGTGACGAACGGGTTGCCGTCCCGGTCGCCGCCGATCCAGGTGCCGAAGGTGAGTGGCCGGGCCGTCGGCGGGGTCTCCACACCCAGCCCGCGCAGCGTGTCGGCGAGGTTGTCCAGCACCTGCGGCGCCGCCTCGGCGTACAGGTCCCGCAGGTAGTAGATGGCGTTGCGGGCCTCGTCGGTCGGGTCGGGACGGTCCAGCCGCAGCTCGTCGGTCTGCCACAGCAGGTCGAGCAGCTCGGCCAGCCGGCGGTTGGCCGGGCCCTCGTCGGCGGCGCCGTAGAGGATCGCGGCGGACGCCTCGGCGTCCAGTTCGTCGGCGATGGCCCGCAGCTTGGTGAGGATGGACCGGCGGGCGGCCTCGGTGGGGTGGGCGGTGAAGACGGGCCGCACGGCCAGCCGCCGGGCCGACTCGGCGATCTCGTCGGCCGGCACCGCGCGCTCGGCGATCAGCGTGGCCGCCTGGTCCAGCCAGCCGCCGTTGACCGCCCGCTGCCGGCGCAGGTCCCGGGCCCGGTGCACCTGCTCGGTGATGTTGGCCAGGTGGAAGTAGGTGGAGAAGGCGCGGGCCAGCTTGGTGCCGGTGGCGATGTCCATCGCCCCGAGGCGGGCGGCCGCGGCCTCGGCGTCGGTCCGGACCAGCGCCCGGATCTCCTCGACGAGGTCGAGCAGCGGCGGACCCTCCTGGCGGGCCAGCGTCTGCCCGAGCAGGGTGCCGAGGCGGCGGATGTCCGCCCGCAGGGCGGCGTCGGGACCGTCGGGGTGATGGTGGTCGGTCATCGTGCGCTCCTTACGTTGGTACGAAGGACTGCGCTGTCCGACAGGAAGTGATGGTATCGCCCGGACCTCTGCCGGGGATGTGCCGGTCTCCGGGCGGCCACCCGGGACGCGGTCTAGCGCTCATGTCGGGGCGCCGCCCCGCCGCCGACCACCCGGGTCGCCACCAGCAGCGCGAGCAGGCCGGCCAGCGCCCACAGCGCCAGTTCCAGCAGCGGCCAGTGCGCGGCCCGGGCGGGGAAGTACGCCACCGACTTGATCAGATCGGTGGCCAGGCCGGGAATGTTCCACCGGTGCATGCTGCCGAACGGGCCGGGCAGGAACTCGGGCGCGTAGACCCCACCGGAGCCGGGGTTGCCGAGCACCACCAGCAGCAGGATCACCAGCCCGGTGCCGACCATCCCGAGCCAGCCCTGGGCGGCGGCGGCCACCATGGCCGCCGCGAACGCGATCAGCATGCCGGCGCCGGCCACGCTGGCGCCGTGCCGGGTGAAGACGCCGAGCGCCGGGCCGGTGACCAGCCAACCGGACAGCCCGAGCAGCACCGAGTAGATCGCGAACGCGGCCACCCGCAGCGTGGCCCGGCCGAGCGTGCGGGGAACCGTGCCGAGCGAGATGCCGAGCGCGGCGGTACCCAGGTAGCCGCCGAGGACCAGCCCGATCGCCAGGTAGAACGGGACCAGGCCGCGCCGGTCGTCCGACGAGGTCGGGTAGGCGTCGGTGACCGATAGGGGTGCGCCGGCGGTCTGCGCCGCGGCGCCGATCACGCCTGTGACGGCCTCGGCGGCGGCCGGGCTGCCGGCGCTGGCCGTGCGCAGGGTGAGCCCGCCCGGGCCGCTGGCGAGGACCGCGTAGACGTCCCGGGCCCCGAGGGCGTCGTTGGCGGCGGCCGGCGAGGCGTACGTGATCTCCCGTACCGCGGTCGTGCGCGCGCGTACCCCCGCCAGCAGTTGGTGTGCGGGCCCGTCGCCGGCGGCGACCGCGACCGGAAGGGCACGCGGGCGCGGGTTGTGCAGCGCCCCCGCGTACGCGGCGATGAAGGCCGTGGTGATCACCAGGGTGCCCAGCAGCAGGGTGGCGCCGCGCAGCAGCGTGCGCCGGAAGGCCGCGTCCCGGACCGGTTCGGCGATCCGCCCCCAGCGCCCGTGGCGGCGCGACGACTCGTGGCTCATTTCGGTAGCTTATGGAAGGTTTATCCGCTTGCGCCGGCCGATAGCTTTCCCGGTATGCCGCAGCCGAGTTATCCCGCCAAGCCCCGCCCCGGCGACCGGGTCGCGGTCGTGTCGCCGTCCGCCGGCCTGCCGGCGATCTTTCCCGAGGTGTACGAGCTGGGCCTGCGCCGGCTGCGCGACGAGCTCGGCCTGGAGCCGGTCGAATACCCCACCACCCGGGTGCTGGGCGCCCACCCGGCCGATCGGGCCCGTGACCTGGTTGCCGCGTTCGCCGACCCGTCGATCACGGCGGTGCTGGCCACCGTGGGCGGCGACGATCAGATCACCGTGATCCCGCACCTGGACGACGCGGTGCTGCGGGCCAACCCCAAGCCGTTCTTCGGCTACTCGGACAACACCAACCTGCTGAACCACCTGTTCGGGCTGGGCGTCGTGAGCTACCACGGCGGATCGGTGCTGGTGCACCTCGGCCGCGGGGGCGCGCCGCACCCGGTCAGCCTCGACTCGCTGCGCGCCGCGCTGTTCACCTCCGGCTGGCACGAGCTGACCGCGCCGGCCGAGTGGACCGATGAGCCCGGCGACTGGCGTGACCCCGCGTACCTCGGCACCGAGCCGACGATGTTCCCGGCCGAGGGCTGGCGCTGGTCCGGCCCGGCCACCGTGGTGGAGGCGCCGCTCTGGGGCGGCAACCTGGAGATCCTGCACTGGCTGCTGGCCGCCGGGCGGGTCGGGCCGAACGCCGACTACGCCGGCTGCGTGCTGGCCATCGAGACCTCGGAGGAAATGCCGCCGGACACCGAGGTCTACCGGATCCTGCGGAACATGGGCGAGCGTGGCCTGCTGGCCGGGTTCTCCGCTGTGCTGGTCGGCCGGGCCAAGGCGTGGAACCACCCGCGCCCGCTGGCCGCCGCCGAGAAACGGGCGTACGCCGAGGCGCAGCGGGCCGCCGTGGCTCGCGCGCTGCACGAGTACGCCCCGGACGCGATCGTGGTGTACGACCTCGACATCGGGCACACCGACCCGCAGCAGATCCTCCCGTACGGCGGCACCGTCCGGGTCGACGCGGCGGACCGCCGCATCTCGGTCCGCTACTGACCTCGGTCGGATCAACGACCGGCCCGATCCGTCGATCACTGTGCGTAAATACGCTTGGTGCATCTGATCGCTGCGGGAGGGTGTCATGAGGGGACCGATCCGGCTGGCGATCGTCGCGGCCTCGTCGATTTTGCTGGTCATGACCGCCGGGACGGGCGGGGCGGAAGCGGCCGGGCCGGTCCTCCACTGCGGCGACACGATCACCACCAGCATCACCCTGCGCAACGATCTGCGCTGCGCCGGTGACGGCCTGGTCGTGGCCGCCGACGGGGTCCGGATCAACCTGAACGGGCACCGCCTCACCGGGTCGGGCACCGGCGCGGGCATCCGGGACGAGGAGCACGCCGGGCTGGCGGTCGGCGACGGCGCCATCTCCGGCTTCGCCCAGGGAATCGCGCTGGACACCGTCCGGGACGTGTCGCTGACCGGCGTACGGCTGCTGCACAACGGCCTGGCCGCCGACTGGGGCGGCGGCCAGCTGCGGATCCGCGGCGGGGAGTTCGACTCGACGGGCTGGGCGGTCGCGGCCTCCGGGTACGACTCCCTGGTCATGGACGGGGCAAAGGTCACCGGTGGGGTGCTGGCCGACAACGTCCACGGCGCCGCCTCCCGGGTGGTGAACAGCCGGATCCGCGCCGGTGACCTCTTCCTGATGGAGTCCGCCGGGTTCACGATCCGGGGCAACACCTTCGTCGACGGCGGCGCCTCCTCGTCCGAGTCGGGCGGCCTTGTCATCGAGGACAACCGGTTCACCAACGGCGGGGTGGGCCTGGAGGTCACCGACGATGTGCTGCTGCGGCGGAACACCATCTCCGGGGGCGGAATCAGCATCGACTTCGGGCCCTGCCGCGACATCCGGGTGCTGGCCAACACGGTCCGCGGCGCCCGCTTCGGGGTGTACGTCAAGGGGCAGGTGCTGGCCGAGTTCGAGGGGATGGTCATCTCCGGCAACCGCCTCACCGGCAATTCGGTGGCGGGCGTGTTCCTCACGACGTCCGTTCCGTTCATCCCGAGCGGTCCGGTCACCGTCGCCGGCAACACGCTCCGGCACAACGGGTACGGCCCGGACATCGTGACCGACTCCGCGGGCCGGCGGGTGAACGACGGGCTGCACACCGACGTGCCCGTCGGCAGCGGGCTGCTGGTGCGCGGCAACCGGACGTACGGCAACGCCGACTTCGGGATCGAGGCCCTGCCGGCCGGCAGCGTGCGGGACGGCGGCGGCAATCTCTCCAGGGGAGATCGCAGCGGCTGCGTCGGCGTCACCTGCCGCTGACCCCCGCCGCCCGCGCTCCCAACGCCGCTGTCGCCGCTGTCGTTGTCGCCGCTGCCGCCGTGCCGCGCCGTGGCGACAAATGATCATGGGCTTTGCCGCGAGAATCCGCCGCCCGGATCCTCGCAGCAAAGCCCATGATCGTCCCCCGGCGCTGCGTCCTCCGGCGCTGCGTCCCCCGGGGACGCGCCGCCCGGGGCCTTGGGTCGGGCGCTAGCGGGGCGGGCCGAGCAGGAACTCCCGGACGGCCCGGTCGCCGTCGGCGTTGCGGCCCTGGATGGAGTGGCCCATCCTGGCCACCACCACGAGCTGGCCGTGTGGCATCCGCGCCGCCTCGCGTTGCGCCCAGGGCAGCGGCGTGGACAGGTCCCGGTCGCCGTTGATCAGCAGCACCGGCATGGTCAGCGGGCGGCGCGGCGATGGCGCCGCCGGCCGGACCGGGGGCCAGTACCGGCAGGTCTGCGCGATGCCCTGCTCGCCGGCCGTGCGGGTCGGGAACGGCCACGTGTAGTCGGCCGGGATCCGGGCCACGGCCCGGTCCAGCGCCCGGCCGCGGACGGCCACCGGCGCCATCGGGCTGCCCCACGGTGGGTCGGCCAACTCGGCGCAGAACGTCGCCGCGTGCAGCCCGGAGCTGAACTGGCTGAACGGCGTGTTCTCGCCGCCCTGGAGATCCTCGATGGCCGACAGCAGCGGCCCCGGGGTGCCCTGCGCGGCCAGGTGCAGGAACAGCAGCTCCGGCCAGTAGCCGTCGCCGGTCAGCTTCGGGTCCACGATCGTGGCCGTGACCAGGAAATCGAAGATCCCGACCTCATTGCCGTACCGACCGATCACGTCGGCCAGTTCGGCCGCTGGGTCGTACCCGCAGGACTGCTCCTGGCAGGCCTGCCGCAGCACGTACCCGACCCGGTGCATGCTGTCCGCGTACAGGGTGGGCACGCCGTCGCTCGGCACCACCGAGTCCAGCACCATCCGGGCGACCCGGTCCGGGTGGCTGCGTCCGTACCGCTGGGCCACGAAGGTGCCGTACGAGATGCCGTCGAGGGTCCAGCGGGAGACCCCGAGGGCCCGGCGCAGGCTCTCCAGGTCGGCCACGGTGTCGGCGGTGGCGTAGTGGGCGCGGGGCGGGCCGAGCTGCCCGGCGCACTCCGTCACCGCATCCGGGGACGGCGGGGTGACGTCCGACGAGCCGACCTCGGCCTGCAGCCGTAGGCAGTCGATGCCGGCCGGACCGGTGCCCCGCTGATCGATCACCACGAGCCGGTAGTCGCTCAGCAGATAGCCGATCCGCGGGGTGATCCGCGGCAGCAGCCCGACCCCCGGCTGGCCGGGACCGCCGGTCAGGAACAGCAAGGTGCCGCGGGGCGCGGTCAGGTTGTCCGAGGCGGCGACCCGCAGTCGCAGCGAGCCCGGCAGATGCCCGGAGCGATCCAGCGGCACGGTGAGGTCGGCGCAGGTGAAGCCGGTGGCCTCGGCGCACGGCTGCGCGTCGCTGAGACCGGGCCGGCCCGCCAGCGGGAGGCCCGGAGGCGCGGTCGGGGCACCGGTCCGGCTGCTGACCAGGGTGGCGCCCCGGCCCGGGGTCCCGGCCACCGCGGCGGCCGGCGTGGCGGCGGTGATCAGGGCCAACGACCCCACCATGAGGGCCAACAGGCGCGATCTTCGCGCCCGTTGGCTGGTACGCATGGCGATCTCCTCTGACCGACGCGGGGATTCGATGTCTCGGTGGCTGCCCGGAACGCCGGAGCCGCGCCTCGGGTCCGCGCGGCTCCGGCCGTCGAGACCGGTCCGGACGCCGCTCGCCCCCGTCGTATCGTGCGGGCCCTCCGGTCAGCTCCCATGGTTGCGACCGGCCCTGGGCACGGTCTTGTACTTCCGTGCTCGATCCGAGTCAGCCCGGTGAGGAGGGGGTGAGCATCCGGCGCAGTCGGGCCGGCGGGTGCCCGAGTTGCCGCTGCAGGACCCGGCTGAGGTGGGCCTGGTCGGCGAAGTGGTGCCGGGCCGCCACATCCCGGAGCGACGACCCGTCCTCGGCAAGGCTGTCCAGCACGGCCCGCACCCGCAACTGGTTCCGGTGGGTGCTGATGCTCCGGCCGGTGACCCGGTGGAAGACCCGGCTGAGGTGGTGCGGCGAGGAGCCGACCTCGCGGGCCAGCGCCGTCAGGCTCAGCCCGAGACCGCCGCTGGCCAGCACCTCCCGGGTCCGGTTGACCAGCCGGCGGTGGTCGGACAGCGTCGCGTGCCGGCGGCCGGCCGCCCGGTCGACGTCGTCGTCCCGGTCCATGGCCCCGGCCGGGGTGCGCTTGATGACCGAGGTGAGTAGCCCGTGCAGCCGCTCGGCCAGCTCGAACTCGTCGATGCCGCGCCGGGCGTCGGCCAGCAGCAGCCGGTGGGCCAGCTCGAACCGGTCGTCGGCGGTGCCCTCACCGCCCGCGCGGTCCAACCACCAGTCCGCATCCGGCCGCCCGGCCAGCACCTCGGCCGGCACCTCCAGGCAGCTGTAGACATCCCCACAGCCGAGCGGGTGCGCCACCCACATCTCGTCGCCCGGGCGGGTCAGCAGCACCGAGGTGGCGTCGGCGAAGGTGACCCGACCGTTGAGCCGGCGGAGGTAGCCGCCGGAGCGGCCGAGCACCACCCGATACCCGAGGTCGGCCGCCGGCCCCGACCAGCCGGGTCCGTCGATCAGGCAGCGGACCTCGTAGAACAGCATCCCATCCGGCACGCCGAGGACCCGCCACTCGCCCTGGGAGGTCTCCCGCCTCGGGTCACACGCCTCTTCCTCGCACATGCCGCCTCCCCATCTCTCCCAGTAAGACACGGGGAAACCGGCCATTGGTTGTCGCGTGGCGTCGTCGGCCGGGGCCGGGGGAGACGCCCGCCGCCGGACGGCGGCGGTTGAACCTCAGCCGAGGACGTCGTCGATGGTGGCGGCGGTGGCGGCGCGGAGGAGCCAATCGTCGAGCTGCGCCCGATCCGTGCAGGCGAGGATCCGATCTCGGGCTTCGGCCGGCACGCGCACGCCGCGGCCGACGAGCAGGGTGAGCACCGCCCGGGCCTCACCGCGAGCTTCACCTCGAGCTTCGCCTGCCTGTTCGTGTTGGGCGGCAAGCTCGCGAAAGAGCTCGCTGTGGTATTCGTAGCCAACATCGGTGGTCATGAACGCCTCCCAACGGGCCCGGGCTGCCGTGGGCAGTCCGGCCAGCACAACGTCATAGTACAAGAATGCGGTCCTGGGGTTGAGCGAGCGCAGCGCTTCCATCAGGGCGGGGAAGGTCGCTTCAACCTGACTGTCGTGGCCGTGGCAGATGGCCGACAGCACGGTCAGCGCCGGGTTGGCGCGCGCCAGATCCGCGTCGACCACCAGCGGCACGTCGCTCGGCGTGAAGATCATCGGCCGTAACGTCAGGCACAGGCCGTCGAACTGGAACAGGTCGCGATAGCGGCGGGCGATCCGCAGGTCCGGACAGTAGACCAGCAGGGCCGCGTCGACATCCAGTTCGGCTTCGAGTTGGGCCACATACAGTTTCCACATCCGTCGCTTGCCGGAGTCCCAGCCGCGTTGGATCTCCAGCACCACCGTGAGCAGCGGCCGATCGGCTGGGTCGCAGAACAGCAGCATGCTGTCGGCGTGGTACGTACGTGGGACCAGCACCCGCACATCGGTGGCATGGGTACGGGCGTGGTGGTAGTCGGGGACCTTGACGTTGAAGAGGTTCGTCAGCAGCCAGGCCACCGGATTCGGATCCAGTTTGGCCAACGCCACCGCAGACTCGTGTTCCGCACTCGGCACGGATGGACACGTTACGCAGCGAAAGCGAAACCGAGCGTGATTACGTACCGGCGTGTCTGATCGTGGCAGCTCGGTGGGCGGCGCTCATCGCGGTCGTGCCCGGCCGCCCGGTACGACATGGCGATACTCTCGATGAGTAGCACCCCCGTCCCGTTGCGGATGAGGGGGATTTGTCGTGTTCTGGTGCAAAGGTTGTGATCATGACGTCGCTCGCCGGCCTGTTGACGGCGGCCCTGGCTGACCCTGCGCTGACCCGCGCCCGCGATCTCGCCCGCGGTGATTTCGACGTGGCCGACGGCCTGGACGTCACGGCCCCACCGGCGCTGCGGCCGTTCGTCGTGGCCGCCGCCGCGGCGGACGAGCAGTGGGGTGGCGCCGGTCGACCGGTGCTGGCCGTCACGGCCACCAGCCGGGAGGCCGACGATCTTGCCGCGGCGCTGGGCAGCCTGCTGCCGCCGGACCAGGTGGCCGTCTTCCCGTCCTGGGAGACGCTGCCGCACGAGCGGCTGTCCCCGCGGTCGGACACGGTCGGCCGGCGGCTCGCCGTGCTGCGCCGGCTGGCCCACCCGGAGGCCGATGTGCCGGTGGCCCGGCCGGACGGAGCGACCGGTCCGGGCGCCGAGGGCAACCCGGGCAGCGGCCCCGCCGGCCCGCTGCGGGTGGTGGTGGCGCCGGTCCGTTCGGTGCTGCAGCCGCAGCTGCGTGGGCTGGGTGACCTCGAGCCGATCCGGGTGGCGGCCGGCGTCGAGGCCGAGCTGGAGGCGGTGGCCCACCGGCTGATCGACATGGCGTACGCCCGGGTCGACCTGGTGACGAAGCGCGGCGAGTTCGCCGTCCGCGGCGGCATCCTGGACGTCTTCCCGCCCACCGACGAGCATCCGTCCCGGGTCGAGTTCTGGGGCGACGAGGTGGAGGAGATCCGCACCTTCGCCGTGGCCGACCAGCGGACCATCGAGCAGGTGCCCCAGCTGTGGGCGCCGCCCTGCCGGGAACTGCTGCTCACCCCGGCGGTCCGGGAGCGGGCCGCCGCGCTGGCGGGCGAGCACCCCGAGCTGGCCGAGATCCTGGACAAGCTGGCCGAGGGCATTCCGGTGGAGGGGATGGAGTCGCTGGCCCCGGCGCTGCTCGGCCCGGAGAGCCTGGAGCTGCTGCCGCACTGCATGCCCGCGGGCACCCACGTGCTGCTCTGCGACCCCGAGCGGATCCGCACCCGGGCGCACGACCTGCTCCGTACCTCGGAGGAGTTCCTGCAGGCCAGTTGGGCCGCCGCGGCGGTCGGCGGCGCGGCGCCGGTCGACCTCGGGGCCGCCGCCTTCCGCAGCCTGGGCGACGTCCGCGCGGCCGCGGCCACGCTGCGCCAGCCCTGGTGGTCGGTGTCGCCGTTCGGCCTGGCGGCCGCCGAGCCGGCGGTTGACCGCGAGCCGTGGCTGGACGACGACGAGGCCGTGCAGGTCACCCCCGACGAGGGCGTGGCGCTCACCCTCGGCGCCCAGGCGACCCCGCTCTACCACGGCGAGACCGGCCGGGTGGTGGACGACCTCAAGCGCTGGGCCGGCGAGGGCTGGCGGGTGGCCCTGGTGTTCGAGGGGCACGGGCCGGCGCAGCGGGCCGTCGAGGTGCTCCGGGACGCCGGACTCGGCGCGGCCACGACCGAGACCATCGAGTCGGCGCCGGCGCCGGGCGAGCTGGTGGTCACCTGTGGCCGCATCAACCACGGGTTCCTCGACCCGGCGAGCCGGCTGGCCGTGCTCACCGGTAACGACATCACCGGCGGCCGCGGCTCGTCGACCCGGGACATGCGCAAGATGCCGAGCCGGCGCCGCAACACCATCGACCCGCTGGAGCTGCGCGCCGGCGACTACGTGGTGCACGAGCAGCACGGCATCGGCCGCTACCAGGAACTCGTGCAGCGCACCGTGAACGGCGCCTCGCGGGAATACCTGGTCATCGAGTACGCCGCCAGCAAGCGCGGCCAGCCCGGCGACCGGCTGTTCGTCCCCACCGACCAGCTCGACCAGCTCTCCCGGTACGTCGGCGGCGAGCAGCCGACGCTGCACAAGATGGGCGGCTCGGACTGGCAGAAGTCCAAGGCCCGGGCCCGCAAGGCGGTCCGGGAGATCGCCGCGCAACTGATCCAGTTGTACGCCGCGCGCAAGGCGTCCCGGGGGCACTCGTTCGGCCCCGACACGCCCTGGCAGCGGGAGCTGGAGGACGCCTTCCCGTGGACCGAGACGCCCGACCAGCTGGCGGCGATCGAGGAGGTCAAGCGGGACATGGAGCAGTCGGTCCCAATGGACCGGCTGATCTGCGGCGACGTCGGATACGGCAAGACCGAGATCGCGGTACGGGCGGCCTTCAAGGCCGTGCAGGACGGCAAGCAGGTGGCGGTGCTCGTGCCCACCACGCTGCTCGCCCAGCAGCACTACAACACGTTCGCCGAGCGGATGGGCCAGTTCCCGGTGACCATCCGGCAGCTGTCCCGGTTCCAGACCCCCAAGGAGGCCGAGCAGACGCTCACCATGGCGGCCGAGGGCAGCGCCGACATCGTCATCGGCACCCACCGGCTGTTGCAGGCGGCCACCCGGTTCAAGTCCCTCGGCATGGTGGTGGTGGACGAGGAGCAGCGGTTCGGCGTCGAGCACAAGGAGCACCTGAAGACGCTGCGCGCCTCGGTGGACGTGCTGAGCATGTCGGCCACACCGATCCCGCGGACGCTGGAGATGGCGATCACCGGCATCCGGGAGATGTCCACGATCGCGACCCCGCCGGAGGAACGGCACCCGGTCCTCACGTTCGTCGGTGCGTACGACGACCGGCAGGTGGCCGCGGCCATCCACCGCGAGCTGCTGCGCGACGGCCAGGTCTTCTACCTGCACAACCGGGTGGAGTCGATCGAGAAGGCGGCGCGCCGGATCCGCGAGCTGGTCCCCGAGGCGCGGGTGGCGGTGGCGCACGGCCAGATGGGCGAGGAGGCCCTGGAGAAGGTCATGGTCGGCTTCTGGGAGAAGGAGTTCGACGTCCTGGTCTGCACCACGATCGTGGAGTCCGGCATCGACATCCCGAACGCCAACACGCTGATCGTCGAGCGCGCCGACCTGCTGGGCCTGGCCCAGCTGCACCAGATCCGCGGTCGGGTGGGCCGAGGCCGGGAGCGGGCGTACGCCTACTTCCTCTATCCCCCGGAGAAGCCGCTGACCGAGCACGCGCACGAGCGGCTGGCCACCATCGCCCAGCACACCGAGCTGGGCGCCGGGATGTACGTGGCCATGAAGGACCTGGAGATCCGCGGCGCCGGCAACCTGCTCGGCGGTGAACAGTCCGGGCACATCGAGGGCGTCGGCTTCGACCTGTACGTCCGGATGGTCGGCGAGGCGGTCCAGCAGTTCAAGGGCGAGCGGCCGGAGGAGGAAGCGGAAGTCAAGATCGATCTGCCCGTCGACGCGCACCTGCCGCACGACTACGTGAGCGTCGAGCGGCTCCGCCTGGAGATGTACCGCAAGCTGGCCGAGGCCCGCGACGTCGACCGGCTGCGCGAGGTCGTGGTCGAGATGACCGACCGGTACGGCGAGCCGCCGGCGCCGGTGCAGAACCTCGTGGCGGTGGCCCGGTTCCGGCTGCTGGCCCGCCGGTACGGGCTGACCGACGTCTCCGTGCAGGGCCGGCACGTGCGGTTCGGGCCGCTGCCGCTGCCGGACTCCAAGCAGCTGCGGCTCAAGCGGTACCACCCGGACGCGGTCTACAAGGCCGCCACCGACCAGGTGAGCGTGCCCCGGCCCAGCACCCGGCGGGTGGGCGGCGAGCCGCTGCGCGACCAGGCCCTGCTGGACTGGTGCGCCCAGCTCCTCAAAGACGTCCTCGGCGAGCCCGAGGAGCCCGCCGGGGTTGCGGGCCCCGCAGTGGCGAGCGGAAGGTGACGAGGCGAGCCCGAGGAGCCCGCCGGGGTTGCGGGCCCCGCAGTGGCGAGCGGAAGGTAACGCGGCGAGCCCAAGCCGGTGGCCGCTGTCACAGCCGGCGACCGGTCATGAGAGAGTGACCGCCATGCGTGCTCGTCCTGTCGCCTCCGCCGTCTCGCTCGCCCTGGTCGCCGTCGCCGCCCTCGGCGCCTGCGGCCGGTCCGAACCGGGCGTCGCGGCCTACGTCGGCGACGCCACGTACTCCACGGACCGGGTCGACCACATCTACACGGACGCCCAGTCGAAGTTCCACGACGCGGTGCAGGGGCAGATCGCCGCCCAGGCCGCCCAGTCGGGGGCGTCGCCGACGGTCGAGCCGCCGCGCTCGACGGTCACCCGGCAGGACGTGGTGGATCTGCTGGTCGGCATCGACCTGGGCAAGCGGGTCGCGGCCGAGAAGAAGATCCCCATCTCCGACCAGGTCACGGCCGAGCAGCTCGAGTCGGATATCCAGATGCCGGCGAGCGCCGAGTTCGCGAAGCTGTGGGGCGAGTGGATCGACATCTACGGCACGCTGAGCGAGAAGCTGCCGCCGGCCGAGCTGAGCGACCAGGCCGTGATGGCGATCTACCAGGCGCTGGTGAAGGTCGGCAAGATCCCGGGCGGGATGAGCGTGACCCAGGTGCGGCAGACGTTCGGTGACGGCGGCTTCGTCCGTACCACCACGGCGGTGAGCGCGGCGCTGGCCGACGAGGCCAAGCGGATCGGGGTGACGGTGAACCCGCGGTACCGGCCGCTCGGTGTGCCCGCCGTGGTGAGCACCGGCAGTGGCGTGATCCTCTACGAGCTGCCGTACGTGGACCAGGACGGTCCGGTGATCGACCTGGCCCCGTCGGCGGGGCCCAGCGCGCCGGCACAGTGAGCGCGCGTCCCCGGGTGGTCCTGCTGGTCACCTCGCCGCGGTTGCCGGCGGGCCTGCTGACCGCGTCGGCCTGGGACGCCGTACGCGCCGGGCCGGTGCTGGTCGCGGCCGAGGGCGCGCAGACCGCGGCCCTGCGCGCCGCGGGCGCGGAGGTCCGGATCGCCGGCGCCGAGCCGGTGCCCGAGCTGCTCGCGGCGGCGGCCGAACACGGCACGGCGGTGTGGCTGGCCGGGCCGGCCGGCGATGAGACGCTGGCCCGGGAACTCGGCCTGCGGCTGGCCCGGGAACCGGCGCTGGCCGAGCTGGAGCTGCTGTACGGCTCGTGGGACCCGCCCGGCGCCCGGCTGCTGGACGCGGTGACCGTGCTGGACCGGCTCGCCTCGCCCGGCGGGGATCCGTGGAAGCGGGCACAGACCCACGAGAGCCTCGCCCGGTTCCTGCTGGAGGAGGCGTACGAGGCGTACGACGCGATCCTCACCGGCGACCTGGCGGCGCTGCGGGACGAGCTGGGAGACGTGCTGCTCCAGGTGGTCCTGCACGCCCGGCTGGCCGAGGAGCTGCCGGAGAACCGGCGGTGGACCGTCGACGACGTGGCCGCCGGGCTGGTGGAGAAGATGATCCGGCGCAACCCGCACGTGTTCGCGGGCGCCGAGGTCGGCAGCATCGAGGAGATCACCGAGAACTGGGAGCGGATCAAGCGCACCGAGCGGCCGCGCCGGTCGGCGCTGGACGGGGTCGCCCCCAGCCAGCCGGCGCTGGCCCTGGCCGCGAAGTACCTCGACCGGGCGGCGCGCGCCGGGCTGGACGTACCGCTGCCGGAGCCGGCGCCCGACGACCCGCAGCGGCGGCTGGGCGCCGAGCTGCTCGCGGCGGTGGCCCGGGCCCGGTCGGCCGGCCTGGACCCCGAGTCGGCGCTACGGTCGGCGGCCCTCGGGTACGCCGACGCCATTCGCGCCGCCGAGGCCGGCTGACCCCGACCCCCGCCCCCGCGAACACCCGGCGTCCCCGGCGGCGGTCACCGGATCTGCTGCCGAATTCACCGTTTCGAGCGCCGTGAAGCCCATGATCGTCGGGGGTAGGGTGAGCGCATGCAGGAATTCGTGCCGCTCGCCGAGCGGATCGTGGACGCGCTGCTGGCCAGCCGGCCCGAGCTGGCGGCGGACGCCGGCGACCACCGGTTCGACGACCGGTTGCCGGACCTGTCCGGCGCCGCGGTGGCGGCCGACGCGGCCATGCTGGTGGACGCCGCCAACGCGCTGTCCGAGCTGGACGGCGAGCTGCTGGACCCGGCCGAGCGGGTCGACCACGCGGTGCTGTCGGCGCTGGTCGACCGCTACCTGTTCGAGGCCACCGAGGTGCGCGCGCCGGAGTGGGATCCGTTGGCGCACAACCCCGGCGTGCTGTTGCACGCGCTGATCGCCCGGCCGTTCGCGCCGGCCGATGTGCGACTGACCAGCCTGGCCGGCCGGCTCGGCGCGGTTCCCGACGCGCTGGCCACCGCGCGGGCCACCCTCGCCGACGTGCCGCGGATCCACCTGGAGACCGCGGCCGCGCAGTTCGCCGGCACCGCGGCGCTGGTCCGGGACGAGCTGCCCCGGCTGCTGGCCGAGGCGCCGGCGCTGCGGACCCGGGTCGAGCCGGCGGCCGAGACGGCCGCGCGGGAGCTGGACGGGTTCGCCGGCTGGCTGCGCGAGCGGCTGCGCTCCGACGACGGGCCGGGCCGGGACCCACGGTTCGGGCGCCGGCTCTGGGAGGCGCGGCTGTGGCACACCCTGGACACCGAGCTGTCCGCCGGGCAGGTCCTGGAGCTCGCCCGGACCAATCTGGACCGGGTGACCGAGGAGATCACCGCCGCGGCCGTCGAGCTGGTGGGCGGTCCGGCCACTCCGGAGACGGTACGCCGGGCACTGGCTCAGCTCGCGGAGCAGCGGCCGGACAACGGCACCATCGTCGAGCTGGCGAGGCGGACGCTCGTCGAAACCACCGACTTCGTCCGGGACCACGACCTCGTCTCGCTGGTCGACGATCCGTGCGTGGTCACCGAGATGCCGGAGTTCGCCCGCGGGGTGGCGGTGGCCTACTGCGACCCGCCGGGCCCGCTCGAGACGGCCCCGGTGCCGACCTTCTACTGCATCGCGCCCACCCCGGCGGACTGGTCGGCCGAACGGGTCGACTCGTTCTACCGGGAATACAACAACCACATGGTGCGGAACCTCACCGTGCACGAGGCCATGCCCGGGCACTTCCTCCAGCTCGCCCACTCCCGCCGCTACCGGGGCAGCAGCCGGGCCCGGCTGCTCGGGCACTCCGGGCCGTTCGTCGAGGGCTGGGCCGTGTACGCCGAGGAGCTGATGACCGACGCCGGCTTCGGCGGCCTGCCGATCCGGTTGCAGCAGCTCAAGATGCAGCTACGGATGACCATCAACGCGATCCTCGACCAGCTCGTGCATTGCGAGGACCTGCCCGAGGCCGAGGCCATGGCGCTGATGACCGAGCGCGGCTTCCAGGAGGAGGGCGAGGCGGCCGGCAAGTGGCGCCGGGCGCTGCTCACCGCCACGCAGCTCTCGACGTACTTCGTCGGCTACACCGAGGTGGCCGGGATCGCGGCCATGCGCCCGGCGGACGTGTCGGTCCGGCGGTGGCACGACCTGATGCTGTCGCACGGTTCACCGGCGCCCCGGCACGTCCGCGCCCTCCTGGGCGGCTAGGACTCGCCCGAGAGCCACCATTCGGCACGCCTACTGGAATGAGTGGTTGGAACTTCCTCCGGTCCCAACGGCTTCACGAGAGCGGTGGACCACAAGGAAACCACGGGTACGGGGCTGCGTGTTACGGTGCGCCCGCGGACTTCCAGCCGGGACGCTTGAGGACGCGGCGCCGTGGAGGGACAGTGGCGGCGGTTTCCCTGCGACTGCGGCAGGTGTCGCAGCAGGACCTGGATCGGGGCCTGGGGCACCTCGAGTCGGGCTTCGTGGCAACCCTGGACAACGAGGTGTATGACGCGGAGACATGCTCCGACCTGCTGTGCGATCTTGGTGAAAACTGGGAGTTCGTCCACTTGGCGGTAGCCGGGCAGCGCCATCAGGACGATGGGATCAGCGGTCTGCCGGTGCTCGGCGGGGAGCGGCTGGGGGAGGTTGGTCCTACGGACCGGGACCTGATCCTCAAGCTCACCACGGACGAGGTTGCCGCGGCTGCCGGTTTCCTGCGGGAAGCGGACGTGTCGGCCCTGATGACGGCGCATCGACCCCTCCTGGCCGAGCGCACCGGCGGGATTCTCCCGGACGTGTTCCTCAATATGATCGGCTCGCAGGTGGCGGATCTGCGGCGGTTCTACCTGTCGGCCGCCGAGGCGGGCCGAGCCGTTGTGAAGCGCTCGTACGCGCCCTGACAGAGCACGGCACGATCAGCCGTCGAATTGCTCCCAGATGAATCCGGGATAGCGCAGGGAACGCAGGGCGCAACGCTGCCGGGTTCCGGCGTAGACCTCGATGCGCACGTGTGCTGGGACTTCCTCACCCACACGGACGGCTGGCTGCGCGGGGCCCTCGGTCTCGACTTTCACGCGGCCACCGGGCTGTACTGGTGGACGGTAGCCGACGTGAGCAGCACGATCATCGGTGGGCTGGTCGCGGTCTGGCTTGCCGGGCGTGCGGCGCTGCGGACAGCGGTCGACGAGCCGATTCCGGTTCCGGGACGGGACCGCTCGGCTGTGTTCTGGTCATCCGCCGGCGTTGGCGCAGCCGTTGGCCTTGGGGGAGTGCGATTCCTGCCAGCGGCAGGGGACATCGCGGCCTTGGGCGTACGCCTGTTGCATCTGCTCGCACTTGTTCTGTTGGTTGGCGCGCTATGCGCGAGGGCTTGGTTTGGCAACTCCGGCAAGGAATGCCGGCAAATCTTGGCTTCCGCCACAACGGCCAATTGACCGGCCGTCGGCGGTCTGGTGGGCTTTGACGCAGTCGGCCCCCTTGCGGGCCTCAATCCCGAATTCTCTTGGAGATAGCCATGTCACCCCTTGACGCGATCAGATCCGCCCTCACCCAGTACGCCGGCTTCAGCGGTCGGGCCCGCCGGTCGGAATACTGGTGGTTCTTCCTGTTCACGGCAGTCGTCGGCATCATCGCGGGCCTCCTCGACGACGTCTTCGGCACCAACTTCGGGTCGCGGCCGGGGTCCAGCGGCGTCATCAGCCTGATCGTCACGCTGGCCCTGCTGCTGCCGGGCCTGGCCGTCGGCGTGCGGCGGCTGCACGACACCAACCGCTCGGGCTGGTGGATCCTGATCGGCCTCATCCCACTGGTGGGCGGCATCGTCCTGCTCGTGTTCTTCATCCTCGACGGCACGCGGGGCAGCAACCAGTACGGTCCCGATCCCAAGGGCGCTCCGGAGGTCACGGCCCCGAGCCTGGCCTGAACCGGCTCCATCGATCACGGGGGCCGGCCGGGCGGTGTCTCGGCCGGCCAGCCGCCCTTCGGCCGGAGCGCCGGCCAGCCGCCCTTCGGCCGGAGCGATCGTGGCCGCTGAACAACCAGCCAGCGCCGTCCGCAGCGAAGGTGCAGGAAGAGCGAGGTAGGTCAGGCGGCCCGCTCCGGCCCCGTACCGGCGTCGCCGACATTGGGCGGACGCTTGGCGTCCGGTGAACGGACCAGGCTGTGCAGCGCCGCGTTCGGCGGCCGTGCCGAGTTGGGCGGCGTCGCGGACCTGGGCGGCGGTGTCCCGTTCGGCCGCCGCGGGCCGCGCCGGTGAGAACCGCCGTCGACCGACAGGTGGATCGAGGAGAGCACCTGCCGGACGGCCGAAGGGGGCGTCCCCTCGGTGGACACCCGCAGCAGCTCGTCCACGAAACCCAGCTTCAATTCGGTGGGAGCGTCCCGCAGGGCCCGCAGCGCGAAGCCGAGCTGGGGAGATCCGGCCGGCTGGTCCAGAGCCCAGCAGAGCACCGCCGCGGCGTCCGGCCCGGAGAACAGGTTGTGGCAGGCCTCGGCGTACGCCTCGTCGGCCGCCCGGATCCGGCTCCACGCGTCGAGCGCGGCCGCCGGGTCGGCGGCCGATCGCACCAGCGCCACGAAGGCCGGCCGACCGGCCAGCCGCAGCCGGCCGTCGGCGGTGCGGCCCAGGACGACCGCGGGCAGCACCGCACCGACGGGCGGCAGCTCGTCCAGCGGCGCGTCCTCGACGGGGACCCGCTCCAGCACGGCCTCGTCGCCGCCATGGGTCAACCGCGCGAGCAGGCCGAGCGGGTGATGTCCGGTCACCACGCATTCGACCACCGAATATCGGGCCGGTTCCGGCATGCTTCCCCCACAGATTCTCTATCGGTCGGGCGGCCAGGCCGGCGACGCCCGCGCCGGACCAGAAAGCGGTCGGGGCCGGACCGCTCCCGCCCGGCCCCGACCGCGGTATCAGGACGGCTGGCGAACGGGCCCGCGCAGCCGGAACGTCCCGTCGCGGTCCCACTGCGCGACGGGGGTGGTGACGGACGGGCCGGGCCCGGTCACCGTGGTGGCGAACAACGATCGACGCACGGGACCTCCCGACTCAGCCTGTGGTGAAACCTGCCCGCCGGGCGATTCTTACCGTCGTTCTCGGCCGGGGCAATGCAGCGATTTGACGGCCGTTCGCATTACGCGGACACCCCGGGGACGGCGGGCGAGAAAGGTCACCCGATGGCTTCGCGACCCATCGAAGGGTGTGGTCGCCGCTCCTAGCCTAAGCCCGACCGGAGCACGGGGGTGATGGTCGCATGGTGGTTGAGGGGGCCCGGCCCGGGTGTCAGCGGCCACCGGGTCGCCGGTCGCGCACCTCGGCGCCCGCCGGCAGGTCGAAGGCGCCCCCGTCGACACCGGCACGATAGCTGCTCAACGCCGTCTCCCGCGGTCGGCCGTCGAGCACCCCGGTGAAGCTGCCGAGGACCCCGTCGCTGGTGACGCAGGCTTTGAAGGCGGCCGTGGCGGCGTTCGCCAGCTGCCGGACGGCCACGCAGGAGCCGTGCCGGCCGGCGACCGTGGTGTCCCGCTGCTCCACGACCGCATCCTGGTCCAGCGCGGTGGCCGTGAGCAGCGAGATCACCACCGGCGGCGTGACCAGGCCGGCCCGGCTGGCCGCGGCCAGGGCCGTCGCGGGCGGCGGCTCCGTCGGCCCCGGCGGCGGATCGAGGGTGCAGGTCGGCCGGGGCCCGCTGGTCACGCAGCGGGCCAGCGCGTCCGCGCCGACCATGGTCATCCCACCGGGATACCGGTACGCGGCCCGGCGCGGGCCCGGAGTCTGGGAGATCGTGCCCCGGCCGCCGCCCGGCAGGGCGTACTCGGCCGAGTACGCCAGCCCGGCCGCCGCCTCCAGCCGGCCGGCCAGGTCGTTCACCAGGTCCGTCCGCGGCAGCGTGCGCTCCGGGTCGTCCAGCGACTCGCAGCCGCCCAGCAGCACCGTGGTGGCGATCGCGCCGGCCAGGACGCGGGTCAACGGGCCGGTATCCGAGCGCATACCGGCCAGCCTGGCCGATCGCCGCGGCCGCGCGCAATCCGGTTACCGCGCCGGCCGAGGTCCGGCAGGTGGACGGGTCTGCCGGGCACCGCCCGGACGGCCGACCGGAAGGCGATACGCTGCGGGCGTTGCCTCGGCCGCGCCGTCGCGGCCCGATCGGTTTCAACGACAACGAGGAGCGACACAGTGGCCACCATCGAGGGAATCGTCGCCCGGGAGATTCTCGACTCGCGCGGGAACCCGACCGTCGAGGTCGAGGTCGGGCTGGACGACGGCACGGTGGCGCGGGCGGCCGTGCCGTCGGGCGCCTCCACCGGCGCGTACGAGGCGATCGAGCTGCGCGACGGCGACCAGGACCGCTACAACGGCAAGGGCGTCGAGAACGCGGTCACCAACATCGAGGACCGGGTGGTCGACCAGCTGATCGGGTACGAGGCGAGCGAGCAGCGCCTGATCGACCAGAAGATGCTGGACCTCGACGGTACGGCCGACAAGTCCGGGCTGGGCGCGAACGCCATCCTCGGCGTCTCGCTGGCGGTGGCCAAGGCGGCCGCCGGCAGCGCCGAGCTGAGCCTGTTCCGCTACCTGGGCGGCCCGAACGCGCACCTGCTGCCGGTGCCGATGATGAACATCCTGAACGGCGGCGCGCACGCGGACTCCAACGTCGACATCCAGGAATTCATGATCGCTCCGATCGGCGCCCCGACCTTCCGCGAGGCGCTGCGGTACGGCGCCGAGGTCTACCACGCGCTCAAGTCGGTGCTGAAGAAGCGTGGCCTGAGCACCGGGCTGGGCGACGAGGGCGGCTTCGCGCCCGACCTGCCGACCAACTCGGCGGCGCTGGACCTGATCGGTGAGGCCGTGGAGAAGGCCGGCTACCGGCTTGGCACCGACATCGTCTTCGCGCTCGACGTGGCGGCCACCGAGTTCTTCGACAACGGCGTCTACACGTTCGAGGGCGCCGGAAAGTCCGCCGACGACATGGCGGCCTACTACCACAAGCTGCTCGACTCGTACCCGATCGTGTCGATCGAGGACCCGCTGGCCGAGGACGACTGGAGCGGCTGGAGCACGCTCACCGCCTCGGTCGGGGAGCGGATCCAGATCGTCGGGGACGACCTTTTCGTCACCAACCCGCAGCGGATCGCGCGCGGCATCGCCGAGAAGGCCGCCAACGCGGTGCTGGTCAAGGTCAACCAGATCGGCTCGCTCACCGAGACCTTCGACGCGGTGGACCTGGCGCACCGGGCCGGCTTCCGGACCATGATGAGCCACCGGTCCGGCGAGACCGAGGACACCACCATCGCCGACCTCGCGGTGGCCATGGGCTGCGGTCAGATCAAGACCGGCGCGCCGGCCCGCTCCGAGCGGGTCGCCAAGTTCAACCAGCTGCTGCGGATCGAGGAGGAGCTGGCCGACGCCGCGCGCTACGCCGGCGCCGGCGCCTTCCCGCGGTACCGTTCCGCCTGACCGGCACGCCGTCCGGGGCCGGTCCGCCCGGTCCCGGACGGTCTGCGCAGACTAGGGTCGGGGCAGGGACCTCGGCCGAGCCGAGGACCCTGACCCCGACCGAGCGTGGGGAGGAGCCCCGCCGGCCATGAGCCAGCGCCGTACACCCAGCGGGCAGCGGCCCGCGCGCCAGCCCGGCCGACCGGCGGTCCGCGGGACCGCCCGGGAGACCCGCGTCCGGGCCACCGGCCGGGCCGGCTCCGGCCGCAGCCCGGCGCCGGGCCGGGACGCCAGCCGGTCCGCCAACCGGCCCGCGTCCGCCCGCCGGGCCGCCGCGGCCGGCGCCGCCGAACGCACCAGCGCGGCCGCGCCGCGCCGGATCACCGGGCGCGCGACCGTGCTGTTCGGCGTGATCATCGCCCTGGCCCTGGCCTACACCTATCCGGTACGCCTCTACCTGACCCAGCAGTCCGAGATCGCCCAGCTGGAGGCGGCGCAGAACGCCCAACGCAAGCGGATCGGGGAGCTGAGCGACCAGGCGGCGCTGTGGCAGGACGACAACTACATCAAGACCCAGGCCAGGAAGCGGTTCTACATGGTGGAGCCCGGGGAGACGCCGCTGATCCGGCTGGACGACCCGGCCGGCGCGGCCCGGGACGCCGGTCAGAACCCGGCCGCCACCAAGCCCGGTCCGGCGGCGCCCTGGTCCGAAACGCTGTGGTCCAGCATCCAGGCCGCCAACGGCGATGGGCAACCGGGCTCATGAGCGCCGCTGACGACGTACCGCCGCCGGAGCGTGCGGAGGCCACGGCGGGTGACCTGGCCGCGGTGGCCGCGCAGCTCGGACGCCGGCCCCGGGGTACGCGGGCCGTGGCGCACCGGTGCCCGTGCGGGTTGCCGGACGTCGTGGAGACCACGCCGCGGCTGGCCGACGGGACGCCGTTCCCCACCCTGTTCTATCTGACCTGCCCGCGCGCCACCGGCGCGTGCAGCCGGCTGGAGTCGGCCGGGCTGATGAAGGAGATGGCCGAGCGGCTGGCCACCGATCCCGACCTGGCTGCCCGGTACCGCGCGGCGCACGAGGACTACCTGGCCCGCCGGGAGGCCATCGGTCGGGTGCCGGAGATCGCCGGCGTCTCGGCCGGCGGCATGCCGGGCCGGGTCAAGTGCCTGCACGTGCATCTCGGGCATGCCCTGGCGGTCGGCCCCGGGGTCAACCCGTTCGGCGACGAGACGCTGGCGGCCATCGACCCGTGGTGGACGGCCGGCCCGTGCGTCGAGCTGCCGGACCTTGCTCCCGGCGTGGAGTCGGCGGAGCGGACTCGGGACGGCGCGCCGGTGGACGGCTCCGGGCCGGGTCTGGGCTGACGTGAGCGAACCGGACGTGCTGGTGCGGCGGGCCCGGACCGCGGACGTGCGCGGCATCCGTGAGCTGATCGACACCTACAGCCCGGAACGCCGGCTGCTCAGCAAGGCCACCGTCACGCTGTACGAGGACGTGCAGGAGTTCCGGGTGGCCGTGCGGCCGTCCGACGGCCGGCTGGTCGGCTGCGGGGCGCTGCACGTGATGTGGGAGGACCTCGCCGAGATCCGGACCGTGGCCGTGCATCCGGACTGCCGGGGGCGGCGGATCGGGCACCGGATCGTCGAGGAGCTGCTGTCGACCGCCCGCGAGGTCGGGGTCACCCGGGTCTTCTGCCTCACCTTCGAGACCCGGTTCTTCGCCTCGTTCGGGTTCGCGGAGATCGATGGGGCGCCCGTTCCGTCGCCGGTGTACGAGCAGCTGCTCCGCTCGTACGACGAGGGCGTGGCGGAGTTCCTGGATCTCGAACGCGTCAAGCCGAACACCCTCGGGAACACCCGGATGCTGCTGCGGCTGGCTGGGTAGGTTCGTCCAATGAGCGCGACACGGGTGGCGGCGATCGACTGCGGGACAAACTCCATCCGGCTGCTGGTGGCCGACCTGCCGGAGCCCGACCGGGCCCCCGGCCCCGGGGGTCCCGCGGACGGTCCGTCGGAGCCGGCGGGCGGTGGGGCGGAGCCGGCGGGCGGTGAGTCGGCGGCCGCGGCGGCGCCGCTGCGCGATGTGGTGCGCCGGATGGAGATCGTCCGGCTGGGTCAGGGCGTCGACCGGACCGGCCGGTTGGCCCCGGAGGCCATCGAACGGACCCGGGTGGCGTTGGCCGACTACGCGGCCGAGATCGAGCGGACCGGCGCCGAGCGGGTCCGCATGGTGGCCACGTCGGCGTCCCGGGACGCGAGCAACGCGGACGAGTTCCGGGCCATGGTGAGCCGCACGCTCGGCGTCGAACCCGAGGTGGTGACGGGGGACGAGGAGGCCCGGCTGTCGTTCACCGGCGCCGTCCGCGGCCTGCCGCCGGACGCCCGGGCCCCGTTCCTCGTGGTGGACATCGGCGGCGGCTCGACCGAGTTCGTCGTGGGCGCGCGCACGCTCGAGGCCGCCATCTCGATGGACATCGGCTGCGTCCGGATGACCGAGCGGCACCTGCACGGCGATCCGCCGACCGTGGACGAGATCGCCGCGGCCCAGGCCGACATCACGGCGGCGGTGGACCGCGCGCTCGACGCCGTGGGTCGCGGTGCTTCCGGCGGCGGCCGGCAAACCGGCGGCCGGCAGGCCCGTGGCGTACCGGGCCGGGAGGCCGCGACGCTGGTCGGGCTGGCCGGTTCCGTGACGACCGTCGCGGCCATCGCGCTCGGCCTGCGCGCGTACGACCCGGGCCGGATCCACCACGCGCGGATCCCGTACGACGACGTGGCGAAGGTGACCACCGAGCTGCTTTCGATGAGCTCCGAGCAGCGCCGGGCGATCCCGGTGATGCACCCGGGCCGGGCGGACGTGATCGGGGCCGGCGCGCTGGTCCTGCAGACGATCATGCAGCGGGCCGGGATGGACGCCGTGGTGGCCAGCGAGCACGACATCCTCGACGGCATCGCCTGGAGCCTCTCCTGAGGCGGCGGCTCCCCGCGGAAGATCGACACAACATCGGCGTACCAGGGGTATCGCGGTCGCCGGTGTCCACCGACTTCGCCGATCTCGTGTTGACCTTGGTCTTTTAGCATGCTCGGCGGGGAAGCCGGCCATTGTCCACAGGGCCGGTCCGGGTTGCCGGCACGGGCTGTCCACAGGGGTGCCGGGAGGTGGGTCCGAGCGGAACCCTGGGAGCATGCCTCCAGGTCCCGCCCGCCCCTCGGCCCTGGCCTGGCGCGTCTTCCGCGGCTCTGAGGCGATCCGGCGAGGCCTACTCACGCCTGACCAGCTGCGCGGTCGCGGCTGGATCCGGCTCGGCCGGGACGTGTACGCCGACTCCAGGCTGGAACGGGATCATTCGCTGGCCTGTCAGGCAGTTGCCCTGCGGTTGCCGCCAACGGCCGTCATCGCCGGACCATCGGCAGCGTATCTGCATGGCGTCCACCACGCCGCGACGTTCGGCGACGAGGTGCATGTGCTGCTTCCCGGACCGGCGCGGCTCGACTCGCGGCGCGGGCTGCGAGTGCACTCGACCCGGTCGGCGTCGGTGGGGCGGCCCACCGTCGGCGGCTTTGAATCACCCACCGGAGGTGCGGTTCGGGTCGGGGGCCGGAGTGATCCACCGCGCCCGAGTGTCGTACGCATGACCCGCGACGGCCGGTTACCTTGCAGCGGCGCCACGCCGGCGGCCTGGGAGACGGCGGTCTGGCTTGATCCGGTCCGCGGCTGGCGCCCGTGATCAACGCGACATCGGCGTACCGGGGGTGTTGCGGTCGCTGGCATCCCCCGACTTCGCCGAACATGTGTCGATCAAGGGAGCCCGGGCGGGTCAGGAGTGCCGGGCGGCTGTGGCGCCGGGAGGGCCGGCCGGGGCCACCCGGGCCAGCCAGCGTCGGTGGGCGCCGCCGAACGGTTCGGCCGCGGCCGACACGGCCGCCATCAGCCAGTCCGCCGCGGCGCTCGCCTGCGCCACCACCTCCGCCGGGTAGCCGTACCGGATCTGGTGCTCGGCGAACTCGTCGTCGTCGTACCGCTCGACCCGGCCGTCGGCCCGGATCCGCCCCACATCGAGGTCCAGGTCGATCATCGTCACCGTGTGCGGGTCGGGCCAGGTCGCCGGCGTGGTGATGTCGCAGTAGATCTCCAGCCGCGCCGGCTCACCGTTGAAGACCGCCGTCCACCAGCCGCTTCCAGGCACGAGCAGGACGTGCGGCTGGGGGATTGTGATGGGTGGCCCGTCCGCCCCCTTGCGCATGATGGTCCCCGGCGGTGCGCCGAGCCAGCTGCCGTGCTCGTCGGCGCCCAGCCGGGTCATCGTCTGGTGGTAGTGCAGCGAACCGTCGAACTTCGTGTACGCCACCCGCACCGCGTCGCCCATGCGTTGACCGTACCGATGGATGCCCGTCCCCATGGGACAGTGGGAACCGGGCCAGTATCGGGGGAGGATCCGGTGACCGCATCGCGACAGAGGCAGGCGTACGAGGAGACCGTGGCCGCGTGGCGGGCGGCGGGTGAGCTGGGCGACGCGGAGGCGGCGGCCCGGTGCCTCAGCGCGGACGTCGAACTCATCTCTCCGCTGACCGCGCAGTTCCGGTTTCATGGCCCGGACGAGATCCGGGAGATGCTGACCGCCGCCTTCGAGGTGATCGAGGACATCCGGTTCCACACGGCGGTCGGCGAGGGCGACACCCGGGCGTTGTTCTACCACGCCCGGGCCGGTGGGGAGCGGGTCGAGGAGGCGCAGTTGCTCCGGCTGGATCGGGACGGGCACATCCGGGAGATCACCCTGTTCGGCCGCCCGCTGCCGGCGCTCACGGCCGTGCTGGCGGGGATCGGCCCCCGGCTGCTGCGTCGGCAGTCCCGGCCCGCGCTGGCCCGGGTGGTGAGCCTGGCCAGCGCGCCGCTGGCCAGGCTGACCCGGTTGGGCGATCGCCGGCTCGTCCCGCTCGGCGACCCCCGCCGAGGCCGGCGGAGCTGACCGATCAGCCGCCGAGGCCAGCGGAGCTGACCGATCAGCCGCCGAGGCCGGCGGAGCTGACCGATCAGGGCACGGTCAGGGCTTCCGGGCCACCGCGCCGTACACCGACACCGCCGCGTCGGACGGCGGCTCGGCGTCGGCGTCGGGCCGCCAGTGCGTCACCACCTGGAGACCGGGCTCCACCAGTTCGAGGCCGTCGAAGAACCGCTCGATCTCGGCCCTCGGGCGGACCCGCATGGTCACCCCCTGGAGCCGGTAGATCTCCGCGATCTTCTCCCAGGCCGCCGGCTCGAAATCGCCGGTGAGGTGCGAGAGCGCGAGGTAGCTGCCGGACGGCAGGGCGTCGAGCAGGCGGCGCACGATCTCGTACGGCTGGTCGGAGTCGCCGACGAAGTGCAGGATCGCGATGAGCAGCAGCCCGACCGGCTGGTCCAGATCGATCACCTTGCGCAGCCGCGGCGAGCCGAGGATCCCGTCCACGTCGCGCAGGTCGGCGTCGAGGTACTCGGTGCGGCCCTGCTCGGTGCCGGTGAGCAGCGCCCGGGCGTGCGAGAGCACGATCGGGTCGTTGTCGACGTACACGACCCGGGCCGTGGGGTCCACCTGCTGGGCCACCTGGTGCACGTTCGGCGCGGTGGGGATGCCGGTGCCGATGTCGAGGAACTGCCGGATGCCGCCTTCGGCCGCGAGGTAGCGGACCGCGCGGGCCAGGAAGGCGCGGTTCTCCCGGGGCGGCACCCGGCTGTTGCCGTTGGCCTGCAGCCCCTTCTCCGCCGCCGCCCGGTCGGCGGCGAAGTTGTCCTTCCCGCCCAGCAGGTAGTCGTAGACCCGGGCCGGGTGCGGATAGTCGGTGCGCAGGTCCACCGGCGGCCGGTCGGCCTGCTCGTAGTTGGGCACCGGAAAACTGTCGGTCAACTCAACCCCCGGGATCCGTCGGTGACATCTGCACTCTAGAGGCGGTCGCCGATTCCCGGCCATCCCGGTCACTGCCGGGTCGGGTCTACGGTGCGTCTGTTGAGCTATCTCGCAATGCGCAGTAGTGTGCGACGCGTGGACACCACGCAGTTGCTCAAGGGCGTGCTGGATCTCGCGGTCCTGGCCGTGCTCCGGGACTCCGACGGCTACGGGTACGACATCATGCGCCGGCTGCGCGAGGCCGGCCTCGATGAGGTCGGCGACGCCTCCGTGTACGGCACGCTGCGCCGGCTGTTCGGCGCCGGCCTGCTGACCACCTACGTGGTGCCGAGCGAGGCGGGACCGCACCGCAAGTACTACTCGCTCAACAAGGCCGGCCGCGAGCACCTGGCCCGCTCCGGCAAGGTGTGGCGGTCGTTCGCCCACACTATGAACTCTCTGCTGGAGGATCGGGGGATCGCCGCGTGAGCGCGAGGAGTGAGCCGGGGTTGCGAGCCCCGCAGTCGCGAACGAAGGGTGGCGCCGCGTGAGCGTCATCAGTGGACAGGAGATCACCGAGTACGTCGGGCGGGTGCACGTCGCGCTGGCCGATCTCCCGCCGGACGTACGGCGGGAGCTGTTGGAGGATCTGCCGGAGCATCTCACCGAGGTCGGCGCCGAGTCGACCGGCTCGCTGATCGACCGGCTCGGACCCCCCGAGGCGTACGCGGCCGAGCTGCGGGCGGCCGCGGGCCTGGCGGAACCGGCGGACGGCGAGGCCGCGCGGCCGGATCGCGCGGCGGCGCTGCGGCGCGCCCTCGCGGACCGGCTCACCGCGCTGGACCTGGCCACCGGCCCGCTGCTGGGGTACGCCCGGACCAGCGAGTTCCTCCGGCTGCTGCGGCCGGCCTGGTGGGTGCTGCGCGGCTATCTGCTGGTGCTCGCGTTGAGCATGTTCGGCGACGGCCCGACCGTGCTGCCCCGGCTGGGTGGCAGTCCCCTGGTCGCCATGCTCTTCCTGCTGGCCGCGGTGATCGGTTCGGTCTGGTTGGGTCGCCGGAGCGACGGGTTGACCGGCCTGCGGAAGGTTGCGGTGCACGGCGCCGGGGCGCTTCTGGCCGTGATCGGGCTGGCCGGGCTGGTGGGGGCCGACGGCATGGCCCGACAGAACGGGTACTTCGCCCCGTCCTACAGCGACAACCCGTACACCAACGTGCAGGACCTGTACGTCTACGACAGCGAGGGCAGATTGGTCGACGGCGCCCGGATCTTCGACCAGAACGGCCGCCCGATCGAGCTGGGCTACCCGGACTGGTGTCCCCAGCCGTCGGTCGATCCGACGGCCGAGCCGGCCCAGGAGCGCGCGAGCGACCACGTCAGGTACGCGTACCCGTTCTGCCCGGCCGAGGCCCCGTTCCACGGCCTCGGTCGAGGGCCGGCCGCCACCGGCGAGCCGGCGCCCTCCATCGGCCCGGCCACCCCGGCCGCCACCGGCCCGGCCACCTCGGCCGCCACCGGCCCGGCCACCCCGGCCGCGACCGGTCAACCCACGCCGGCGGTGACTCGCTCCTGACGATCCGGCCACGACAACGTGAACACAGGAGGGATACGCCACGTTGTCGGTGCCTTCCCCGGCAGCACCACGGCATGGCACGCTACCGGCACGTAGCAGCACGCCTCGGATGTCCGGCCGATGGACCTCGGCCGGACGGACTGTGCGACCAGCCAACGATGACTGACCGACAGGAGGACGGCCGATGGGCGAGATGGTGAGCTATCGCAGCAACGGGGGGACCAGTGAGGGCTACCTCGCGGTGCCCAGCGGCGGTGAGACCTGGCCCGCGGTGATCGTCATCCAGGAGTACTGGGGGCTGGTCGGGCACATCAAGGCGGTGGCCGACCGGTTCGCCGGGGCGGGTTTCGTGGCGCTCGCCCCCGACCTCTACCACGGCGCCACCGCGGTCGAGCCGGACGAGGCCGGAAAGATGATCATGGGGTTGGCCATGGACCAGGCCGCCCGGGACATCGCGGGCGCCGCCGATTATCTGGCGAACCGGCCCGAAGTGACCGGCAAGGTCGGCGCGGTTGGCTTCTGCGCGGGCGGCAGCCTCGCGCTCTGGTCGGCCACCCTCTCCGAGCGCATCGTCGGGGCGGTCGGGTTCTACCCGGTGCTGCCCTGGGAGCGGATGCGTCCGGACTGGTCGGACTACGCCGGCAAGAGCGCGCTCATCCACTGCTCCGAGGAGGACGGCACGTCCGCCGCCGAGGGCGTCCAGGCGGCCCGGCGGGCCGTCGAGGCCGCCGGCGGCCAGTGCACCGTGTACGACTACCCGGGCACGTCGCACGCGTTCTTCAACGACGACCGGCCGGAGGTCTACCACCACCCGGCCGCGGCCAGCGCCTGGGCCCGCACCCTCGAATTCTTCCGAGCGAAACTTGGCTGAGCGCCGCCGGAGCCGGGGTGTGGCGGAGGCGGGGTCGGCCGCCGGGACTCAGGCTGAGCGCCGCCGGAGCCGGGGTGTGGCGGAGGCGGGGTCGGCCGCCGGGGCTCAGGCTGAGGCCGGGCCGCGTACCGCTGCGGCGGTCGCCGATCGGGCCGGGCGGGCGGCCGACCTCGACGCTCTCGACGCCGCGGTCAGCGACTGCTTCGCCTGCCCGCGCCTGGTCGCCTGGCGCGAAGAGGTCGCCCGGGTACGCCGGGCCGCCTTCCGCGACCAGGAGTACTGGGCGCGTCCGGTGCCCGGCTTCGGGCCACCGGACGCCCGGATCGGCATTCTCGGCCTCGCCCCGGCCGCGCACGGCGGCAACCGGACCGGTCGGGTCTTCACCGGCGACCGGTCCGGCGATGTGCTGTTCGCGGCGCTGCACCGGGCCGGCCTGGCCAACCAGCCGACCAGCGTGGCCGCCGACGACGGGTTGGCGCTGCGGTCCACCCGCATCTTCGCGGCGGTCCGGTGCGCGCCGCCGGACAACAAGCCCACGCCCGCCGAGCGGGACACCTGCGCGCCGTGGCTGCATCGAGAGCTGGAGCTGATCCGGCCCACCCTGCGGGTGGTGGTGGCGCTCGGCGCGTTCGCCTGGGCGGCCTGGTGGCCGGCGTACCGGGCGGTGTACGGCGAGCGCCCGCCCAGCCCGCGCCCGGTGTTCGGGCATGGGGCAGACTGGTCCGGCGGGGCGGGCCCGAGGCTGCTCGGCTGCTATCACGTCAGCCAGCAGAACACCTTTACCGGGCGGCTCACCCCGGCGATGCTCGACGAGGTGTTCGAGCGGGCGAAGCGACTGGCCGAGGTGGACTGACCCAGCGGGAGGGCGCATGGACCGCGATCCGGTGCGCCGGTGGTGGCCCTCGCTCGTGGTGGTCGGGCTGCTCGCGGTGGCCGCGGTGGCTGCCGGGCACTCGTCGATCGGGATGCGCCGGATCCCGCCGGCGAGCGAGGACGTGCCGTTCGCCCCCGAGTACCCGACCGACCTGCCGACCCCGTCGCCGGTGGCGCCGCTGCCGTCCGGCGTCGCGCAGGACCAGCCCGCCCAGCTGCCCGGTTGGCTCGGCCCGGCCCTCCTCGGTCTGGTCGTGCTGGTGGTCCTGGTGCTGCTCGGGGTGATCCTGTGGGCCATGTTGGGCCGCGGGCGGCGGCGCGCCGGCCGGCTCGCTCCGGCCACCCCGCTCACCCGATCGACCGAGCAGACCACCGAGGACGTCGTGGCCGCTGTCGATGCCGGGCTCGGGCAGCTGGACGACGCCGCCACGGACCCGCGTACCGCGGTCATCGCCTGCTGGGTGCGGTTGGAGGAGGCGGCGGCCGCCGCCGGCGTACCGCGGCGGGTCGGCGACACCCCGACGGACCTGGTGGCGCGGCTGTTGCGCGGCGACCGCGCGGCCGGGGCGCCGGCGATCGCCAGCGCCGACGTGCTGGCCGAGTTCGCCGGCGTCTACCGGGAGGCCCGGTACGCCACCCACGTGGTCGACCAGCGGATGCGCGACCAGGCCCGGGCGGCGCTCGGCAGGCTGCGCGCCGAACTCGTGAGGCCGCGCCGGCCGGCTGAGGTGGGTGAGCCGGCATGATCGGGCGCAGCGCGCAGCACCGGCTGGGGCGTGGTCGGTGGGCGGCATGACCGAGCGCGGCGGCGACCGGGTGGTGGACCTCGGCATGGTCGAGCCGGCGGCGGAGCCGGAGGCGAACGCCGGGATCGAGGACCTGCTCGGGTACGAGGACGAGCCGGCGTCGAACCGGCGCCGACGCTCGGGCCGGTGGTTCCGGACCGTGCTGGTGGTGGCCGCGGCCACCGCCGTGGTGATCGCGGCGCTCCGGGTGGTCGGCCTCGCCGTCTCGGTGCTGGCCGTGCTGGCCGGCGTGCTGGCGCTGATCTTCATCCGCCGGGCGGCCGCCGTGGCGTCCCCGGCGCCGGCGCCCGGTGGGTACGCGCCGGGCGGCGGCCCCGGCCCGGCGGGTCGGGACGGCCTGAGCTGGGCGGTCGGCCGGTGGGTCCGCACCCTCGACTGGACGAGCGGGGACGCCGACCGGTACGACAACCTGGTCCGGCCCCGCCTCGCGGCGCTGGCCGACGAGCGCCTGCGGCAGCGGCACGGCGTCACCCTGGCGACCGACCCGACCCGGGCCCGCGCCCTCCTCGGCGACCCGCTCTGGACGGCGTTGACCGTTCC
Source organism: Plantactinospora siamensis (assembly GCF_042434095.1). Classification (NCBI taxonomy): domain Bacteria; kingdom Bacillati; phylum Actinomycetota; class Actinomycetes; order Micromonosporales; family Micromonosporaceae; genus Plantactinospora; species Plantactinospora siamensis. Next base: position 111,384 of record NZ_JBHLUE010000001.1, on the reverse strand, counting down.
GGCCCGCCGCTCACCGTCGCCGCGGGATCTCGCGGCCATCGTCGACCAATTGGAGCAGATATGAACGACCTCCCCGCGGTGAGCGTCGCGGACGTTGCCGGGCTGGCCGGCGAGGTGCTCGACGCGGTCGGCTCGGTGGTGGTCGGCAAGCGGGACGCGCTGGAGCTGGTGCTGGCCGGCATCCTCGCCGGCGGGCACGTGCTGCTGGAGGACCTGCCGGGACTGGGCAAGACGCTGACGGCCCGGTCCTTCGCCCAGGCGCTCGGCCTCGACTTCCGCCGGCTGCAGTTCACTCCGGACCTGCTGCCGGCCGACGTGACCGGTTCGTTCCTGTACGACCAGCGCAGCGGCGACTTCAGCTTCCGCGCCGGACCGCTGTTCACCAACCTGCTGCTGGCCGACGAGATCAACCGGACCCCGCCCAAGACCCAGGCCGCGCTGCTGGAGGCCATGCAGGAGAAGCAGGTCTCGGTGGAGGGCGTCACCTACCGGCTGGATCCGCCGTTCCACGTGCTGGCCACGGCCAACCCGATCGAGTACGAGGGCACGTACCCGCTGCCCGAGGCGCAGTTGGACCGGTTCCTGCTCCGGGTCTCGTTCGGCTACCCGCAGCCCGACGAGGAGTGGGACGTGCTGCGGCGCCGCATGTCGCGGCGGCAGGAGGAGACGATCCTGCCGGCGGTGGTCGAGCCGGCCACCCTGCGGGCCATGCAGGCGGCGATCGAGGACGTCGAGGTCGAGGACTCGGTGGGCCGCTACATCGTGGCGCTCGCGACCGCCACCCGCGAGCACCCGTCGGTGCTGGTGGGCGCCTCGCCGCGCGGCTCGCTGGCCCTGTTGCTGCTGTCCCGGGCACGGGCCGCGCTGGCCGGCCGGGACTTCGTGGTGCCCGAGGACGTCAAGGAGGTGGCCGTCCCGGCGCTCGCGCACCGGATCACCCTCAAGCCGGAGATGTGGCTGCGCCGGGTCGATCCGGCGTTCGTCGTGGGCGAGGTCCTGGCCGGTACGCCGGCCCCGGCCAGCGGCGCGCTGCCGAGCCACGCCCGCGGGGCGGCCCGTTGACCGGCGCCGCGGCGGCGGAAGGCGGGGCGGAGCCGGACGGCGCTGCCGACGAGGGGATCCCGAGCTGGGCGCCCACTCGGGCCCTCGGCCGGGCGGTGCTGCTCACCGGGCTGCTGCTGCTCGGCGCCGTCCTGCTGGGCCGGGTCGACCTGGTGGTGCTCGCGGCGCCGTTCGCGCTGGGCACCGCGTACGCGCTGCGCCGCCGGCCGGTCGAACTGCCGGCGGTCTCGGTCGGGGTCGACGACACCCACCTGGTGGAGGGCGGCCCGGTCACCGCCGCCGTCACCGTCGGCGCGCCGGGACCGGTGACCTACGACCTGGCCCTGGTGCGGACCCGGGTGTCGCCGTGGTTGCACATCGAGCGGGCCGGGTTCGCGACCGACCGGGAACCGCCCGTCGCGGCGGTGGACCGGCCGTTCGTCACCACCGTGCCGGCGGCGGCGGCCATCGGCCTCGACCTGGCCGGCCGGACCCGGCGGTGGGGCCGGCACCAGGTCGGTCCGGCGGGCGTCCGCGCGGCGGCCTGCGACGGGCTGCTGGTCAGCCGCCCGGTGTTCGCGACCGCGGAGCGGGTCCGGGTCTACCCGGCCACCGACCCGTTCGAGGCCGTCGAGGCGATGCCGCGGGCCGCCGGCCTGGTCGGTGGCCACCGGTCCCGGCGCCCCGGCGAGGGCGGCGAGCTGGCCGGCGTGCGGATCTTCGCCCCCGGCGACCGGCTGCGCCGGATCGACTGGCGGGTCTCGCTGCGGTCCCGGCAGCTGCACGTGGCGGCCACCCTGTCCGACCGGGACGCCGAGGTGGTGCTGCTGCTCGACGTGCTGGCCGAGGCGGGCCGGTCCGGCGGCATCGGCGGACCGGCCTCGGTGCTGGACACCACGGTCCGGGCCGCGGCCGCAATCGCCGAGCACTACCTGCACCGGGGCGACCGGGTGTCGCTGTTCGAGTACGGCCTGAGCGCCCGCCGGCTGCGCCCGGCGACCGGCCGCCGGCAGTATCTGACGGTGCTGGAGTGGCTGCTCGACGTCGAGGCCGACGCGTTCGAACACGAGCCGTTCGACCACGTGTTCGGCCCGCACCTGCTCTCGGCCGACGCCCTCGTGGTGGTGCTCACCCCGCTGCTGGAGGACCGTTCCGCCGAGATGCTGGCCCGGCTGGCCCGGGCCGGCCGGTTCGTGGTGGCCGTCGACACGCTGCCGCCCGCCGCGCCGGCCGGGGAGCAGGGGCTGCCGCAGCTGGCCCATCGGCTCTGGCGGCTGGACCGGGAGAACACCATCGGCCAGCTGCGCGAGCACGGCGTGCCGGTGGTGACCTGGGCCGGCTCCGGCAGCCTGGACCTGGTCCTCCGGGACGTGGCCCGGCTCGCCACCGCGCCCAGGGTGGGCCGATGATCGACACGGTCACCGGGTGGCTGGCGTCGGCCCGGCGCGCGGCCGGGCGGGCCACCGCCGTCCCGCTGCTGGTCCGGGGCGGCGTCTTCGTCGCCATGCTGGTCGCGTTCGTGCTGGCGGCGCCGGTGGGGTCGCTGACCGGCCGGCCGTTCGGCCTGCTGGCCGCGGTGGCGCTGCTGCCGGCCATCGGGCCGCGCCGGCTGTGGACCACCGCGGCCGTGCTGCTCGCGGTGGGCGTCTGGCTGGTGACCACCACCGCGTACGACCAGCCCATCGCGCCGTGGCGGCTGCTCGGCCTGGCCGGGGCGCTCTACCTGGCGCACAGCCTGGCCACGCTGGCCGCGCTGCTGCCGTACGACGCGGTGGTCGACCCGGCGGTCCCGCTGCGCTGGCTGGGCCGGGCGGCGGCCGTGGCGCTGGTCGGCGCGGTGCTCGGGCTGGTGCTGCTGGCGGTGGCGGGGGTGGGCGTCCCGGTCGGGCTGCCGGCCACGCTGGCCGGGCTGGCCGTGGCCGCCGGCCTGGCCGCCCTGCTCGGCTGGCTCGTCCGCCGCCCCTGAAGGCCCGGCCCCCTTTCCCCTATCTGACCTTCCAGAGCCAGACGTCCGCGTCCCGGGTGGCCGGCCCGAGCAGCGCCTCCACGGTGCCGCGCAGGCTTTCCGCGTGCGGCGCGCCGTCGACGAGCACCACGCAGGACGCGTTCCAGAAGTCGAGGTCCTGCCGCGCCTGCTGGCGCTCCCGGGGGCCGATCGGCGGGATGACCCCCAGCCGGGCCACGTCGGCCAGCAGCGCCGAGGTGGGCTGCTTGTAGGTGCCCATCGAGGCGCCGTGGTCGTCGCCGTACGGGCCGATGAAGAAGCCCTCCGGCATGGCGAAGCCGACGTCCTGGCTGGCCGCCCAGCGCATCGCCCACGGCTCGCTCGGGGTGGGCAGCGGCACCGGCACCAGCACCCCGGTGGGCCGGACGCAGTCCCGCCAGCGGCCCGCCGAGAAGAATTCCGGGACCGGCGGCCGGTCGGTGGTGGGCAGCGGGGCAGGCAGCACCGGCACGAGGGCCGCCGCCAGCACCGCGGGCGCCACCCAGCGGGCGGCCGGCCACCGCAGCCCGCGGGCCCGGTCGACGGCCAGCACCAGCACGGTGGCCAGCAGCGGTACGAGCGCGAGGGCGAACCGCATCGGCAGCGCGCCGTCGATCACCGGCAGTTCGAGCAGCAGCGTGTACGGCGTGGCGACGGCGGTCCGGTGCCCGTGGACCACCAGCTCCGGTCCGAGCGACAGCGCCGCCATGACGACGGCGGCGGTCGTGCAGGCCACCGCCACGGGCCGGCGCAGCAGCCAGCCTGCGGCGAGCAGGCCGAGGACCAGCAGCGGCCAGCCGAGGAACGTGTTGTATTCGGACGGGCCGGTGCTCAGCCGCTCCGCGTCGGGGCCACCGGCCAGGGACAGCGGGGAGAACGCCGGGAAGCTGGCCAGGTCGGCCGAGAAGTATGCCGGGCTGAACAACCCGTTGCGAACTCCCTGCGGTCCCTTGAACTGGAACCAGAGCGGGAACGCCAGCACGGCGGCGGCCAGCAGCGCGGCCGGGATCAGCCCGGCGGCGACGCCGGGCAGGACCCGCCGGGCCAGCCGGGGGGAGGTCAGCGCGTACGCCACGGCGAAGACGGTCAGCGAGACGGCGGTGAGGAACAGCACCTCCTCACCGATGAACACCTGGGCGGTCACCGCGGCGGCCAGCCCGACCGCCGAGGTGCTGATCCGGCGCCGGTCCCGACCGGCGTGCTCGGGGTCGGCGGCGCGCACCATCCGCACCAGCAGCCACACGATGACCGGGACCAGCCATTGGGCGGTCATGTGCAGGTGGCTGTTGGACTGCGACACCATGCCCGGTCCGAAGCCGCAGAGCGTGGCCCCCAGCGCCGCGGCCGGCCGGCTGGCCCGCAGCGTGCGGGTGAAGAGCAGATACCAGGCGATCGCCGTGCCCGCGAGGTTGGCCGCGGCGATCAGCGCGAACGTGGTGGCCGCGCCGAACAGCAGCGTGACCGGCGCGAACAGCGCGCCCAGCGCGATCACCGTGGTGTTGGCCATCAGGTTGACGCCGTCCGGCACGTTGAGCCGGTCGCTGAGCAGGCTGAAGTCCCCGAGCAGCAGCCGGGCGTCGCTGGCCAGGAACCACTCGTAGAGAGTCTGGTCGGCCGGGTTCAGCGCCAGCGCCCGGTGGGCCGGGTCGGGCCACAGCCCGTGGGTGAGCCAGCCGGCGGCCAGCAGGAAGAGCACGCCGATCATGAGGTCCAGCCGGTGCGTACGCGCCATGGAGATCAACCGGGTCCGACGGAGTCCTGCGGGGGCCGCGGGCGCGATCGGGGCCGTACCGGGCTCGACCTCGTACGCCGCGCGGGCTGTGCTGGTCACGACTTTGACCCTAGTGCCGGGCGGCCGGCGGGGTGCGCCGGGTGGGCATCGACCCGCTACGGTGACAGGGCCGGACCGCTGCGCGGCGCCGGCGCCCGGCCCGGGTGGTGGAATGGCAGACACGGCCGCCTTAAAAGCGGCTGCCGCGAGGCGTGCGGGTTCGATCCCCGCCCCGGGCACCGCTGGCCCCGTCCAGCGGATCGCCGACCCGCTGGCGTCGGGGCACTACCCTTGAGGCGCACGTTGTCGTGCCACGACCCCCCAAGGGAGGCCTGGAGTGAAGACCACCAACCCGGTGCTCAGCCGGTTCGGCCGGACCGCCGTGCGGGAGCGAGGCGCCGGGTACGCCGCCGGTGCCGGCTACCAGCAGCCAGCGTACGGGCAGGGATACCCGCCGGCCGGTTACCCGGAGCCCTCGGGCTACCCGAACGGGGCGTTCCCCACCTCGCCCGTCAGCACCCGGACGATGACCATCGACGACGTGGTGGTCAAGACCGCCACGCTCCTCGGCCTGCTGGCCGCGTCGGCCGCGGCCGCCTGGGTCCTCATCCCGGACGCGTTGCTCGGCGCGGCCTGGATCGGCGCGGCGGTGGTCGGTCTGGTGCTGGGCCTGATCATCTCCTTCTCCCGGATGGCCAACCCGGCGCTGGTGGTCGCGTACTCCGTGGTCGAGGGCGTCTTCGTCGGCATGGTGAGCAAGTTCTTCACCTCGGTGGCCGGCTACGACGGCATCGTCCTGCAGGCCGTGGTGGCCACCTTCGGCGTCTTCTTCGCCATGGTGCTGCTCTACAAGGCTCGGGTGGTCCGGGCCACCCCGCGGTTCACCCGGATCCTCATCGCGGTGATGGGCGGCCTGTTCGCGGCCATGCTGATCAACTTCGTGCTGGCCCTGTTCGGGGTGGACACCGGGCTGCGCAGCGGCGGGCCGGTGGCCGTCGGGTTCAGCCTGATCTGCATCGTGGTGGCCGCGCTGAGCTTCGTGCTCAACTTCGCCGAGATCGAGGAGGGCGTCCGGGCGGGCCTCCCGGAGCGATACTCCTGGATGGCCGCCTTTGGGATCCTGGTCGGCTTGGTCTGGCTCTACCTCGAGGTGCTGCGGCTGCTCAGCTACTTCCAGGGCGACGACTGAGCGCACGCCCGTCCGACCCACCGGCGCCCGTCCTCCCGTTGCGAGGGCGGGCGCCGCGCCGTCCTGGCGCCGGGCGGGCCGCCGGTGACCAGGGTCTGCCGGCGGTAAACTGCCGCGGATGAGCGCCGAGCTGACCCGGGAGGTCGACCTGCTCGCCCGGCAGGTCGGGCACTGGGAGGCGCCGCGCTGGGCCGCCAAGGCGGACCGGGGCAACGCCGCGCGCGCCGACCTCGTACACCGGCTGGTCCAGGAGATCGCCAACCGGGCGGCCGACGCGGCCGGTGAGCCGCGCCGGACGGTACCCCGGTTGGACAACGACCTGGCGCTTCCCGATCAGCTCCGGGTGGTGGCCGCCGACCTGGCGGCCGCGGATCCGGCGGCGCCGGTGCTCGCCGACGCCGCCGCCCAGGTCCGCGCCACCCGCCTGGCGCTGTGACCCGCCTGGCGCTGTGACCCGCCCGACGCTGTGACCCGCCCGGCGCTGTGACCTCGCCGGGCGCGGTGGCTCAGCTGAGGCGTTCCAGCACCATGGCCATGCCCTGGCCACCGCCGACGCACATGGTCTCCAGCCCGATCGTCCGGTCGTGCCAGTCCAGCGCGTTGAGCAGGGTGCCGGTGATCCGGGCGCCGGTCATCCCGAACGGGTGCCCGACGGCGATCGCCCCGCCCATCACGTTGAGCTTCTCCAGCGGGATGCCGAGCTGCCGGTACGACGGGATGACCTGGGCGGCGAACGCCTCGTTGATCTCCACCAGATCCACGTCGTCGATGCTCATCCCGGCCCGAGCCAGGGCCTGCCGGGACGCCTCGACCGGGCCCAGCCCCATGATCTCGGGGGAGAGCGCCGTGACGCCCGTGGAGACGATCCGGGCCAGCGGGGTGATCCCGAGATCCCGGGCCCGCTGCTCGCTCATCACCACCACGGCCGCGGCGCCGTCGTTCAACGGGCAGCAGTTGCCGGCCGTGATCCGCCCGTCCGGCCGGAACACCGGCTTGAGCCCGGCCACCCCCTCCAGGGTCACCCCCGGGCGCGGGCCGTCGTCGGTGCTCACCACGGTCCCGTCCGGGGTGGTCACCGGGGTGATCTCGCGGGCCCAGAAGCCGCCCGCGATGGCCTTCTCGGCGAGGTTCTGGCTGCGCACCCCGAAGTCGTCCATGTCGGCCCGGGTCACGTCGTACACCTGGGCCAGGTTCTCCGCGGTCTGCCCCATGGCCAGGTAGATGTCCGGCAGTTCGCCGGTGGCGCGCGGATCGGTCCAGGTGTCGGCGCCGCCGGCGGCCCGGGCGGCGGATCGCTCGCGGGCGGCCGCGAAGCGCGGGTTCTCCCAACCGCCCCCCACCAGGGCCTGCGCCTCCGGGGGTAGGCCGTCGGAGCTGCCGCGGGCGTACCGGGAGACCATCTCGACGCCGGCCGAGACGAAGACGTCGCCCTCGCCCGCCGCGATCGCGTGGAACGCCATCCGGGTGGTCTGCAGCGACGAGGCGCAGTAGCGGGTGAGCGTGGCGCCGGGCAGGCCGTCCAGGCCGAGCAGCGTGGCCACCACCCGGGCCATGTTGAAGCCCTGCTCCCCGCCGGGCAGGCCGCAGCCCAGATAGAGGTCGTCGATGGTGCCCGGATCGAGCTGCGGCACCTTGTCCAGGGCCGCCCGCACGATGGTGGCGGCGAGATCATCCGGCCGCAGCTCCCGCAGCGAACCCTTGTGGGCCCGGCCGATCGGTGAGCGGGCGGTGGCGACGATGACGGCGGTACGGGACGGGTCGGTCGGCATGGCACCACGTTAACCCGCGGGTAACTTGCCCGGGAAGGGAGTGTGGCTCAGCTCCGACTGGCCACGGCGGCCGCCTCGGCCACCGCCGGGAGCAGCGCGTGCGCCCACACGCGGTATCCGTCGGCCGAGGGGTGGTAGCCGTCGGGGCACAGCGTCCCCGCGTCGGCCCGGAACACCGGGCCGGTCTCCGCGGCCAGGTCGACCACCGCGCCGCCGGCCGCCCGTACGGCTTGGGCCTGAGCCGCCGCGGTGCGCCGGCCGAACCAGCCGGCGAGCTGGCGTAGCGGCGGCGCGATTGCCCGGACCGCGCCCAGATCCGGGCAGGTGCCGACCACCACCTGGACCCGGGCGGCGCGCAGCCGGCGCACCGCCGCGCCCAGGTGACCGGCCGCCTCGGCCGGCCGGCGCAGCCCCGCCGCGTCGGCGGCCCCGACGAGGATGACGGCCACGTCGGGGCGGGTGCCCAGCAGCGCGCGGGCCACCTGGGTGGCCAGATCCGTCGACCGCGAGCCCACCACGCCCACGCTGGACAGGTGCACCCGGCGGCGACCCGCGCCGGCCCGGCCCACCCCCTCGGCCAGCAGCCGGGCGAGCTGCCCGCCCGGGGTGTCCTCGACCCGGGCGACGCCCACGCCGAGCGCGGCCGAGTCGCCCAGCAGCACGAGCCGCAGCGCGGGCGCGCCGGCCGGGCCGACCTCGCACCGCAGCGCGAGCCCGGGCTCCGGCTGGACGTACCGGCGGGCGCCGGCGAGGACGGCCTCACCGGCGAGGACCGCGGCCCCGCTCACGGTGCCGGCCAGCAGCGTCATGGCGGCCGTCCGGCCGATCCGGGCGGCCGCGGGCCGGGGGATGGAGCCGGTCATGTCGCACCCTCCTCAACCGCTGCCGGCGGGGTCGCGGCCGCCGGTGGCGTCCTGACCGTCACCGGGGTGGTGGCCGGCGGGGCGGCCGGACCGCCCTGGGCGTGCCCGAACCACGGCCGGCGGCGGCGCAACCGCGCCCACCGACCCGCCGGGCCGTGCTCGCGGCCGTTCAGCCGCGCGGCGCTGACCTCGGTGCCGGCGTGCCGCGCGGCGACCTGCGCGGCCACGGGAAGCGACCGTACCCCGGCCGCGTCGCCCGTTCCACCGTCCGGCCGGCCCGTCCCGGCCAGCGCGGACAGGGCCGTCGGCAGCAGCGCGGCCGCGGCCATGGCGTACCCCTCGGCAGACGGATGGAAGTGGTCCCAGGCGAACATCCGGGTCGGCTCGGCGGCGAACCGGGGCCCGAGCAGGTCACCCAGCGAGACGGTCCAGCCGCCCGCCTCGACGACCGCGACGGTCTGCGCGGCCGCCAACTGACGGCTCCACCGCCGGGCCAGCCAGCGCAACGGCGGCTTGATCGGCTGGATGGCGCCCAGATCGGGGCAGGTGCCCACCACCACCTCCGCGCCGGCGCCACGCAGCGCCCGCACGGCCTCCACCAGAAAGCGCACCGCGACCGGGACCGGGGTCCGGTTGGTGACGTCGTTGCCGCCGATCAGGATCACCGCGAGCTCGGGCCGGTGCTCGAGGGCGGCCTCCACCTGCGGCACCAGGCCGGCGGAAAGCGAGCCCACCACGGCCAGCCGATGCAGCCGGACGGGCCGCTGCAACCGGCGGGAGATCCCGGTGGCCAGCAGCGCGCCGGGCGTCTCCCGGGGCCGGTGCACCCCGTAGCCGGCGGCCGAGGAGTCACCGAGGACGACCAGCGAGAGCGGCGGACCCGGGAACCGGGCGCCATAGACCCCGTCGCCGCGCGGCGGCGGCGCCTCGGCCAGCGGGATCACCCGCCGGGCCCGCCGGGCCTGCCCGATCAGCACGCCGGACGCGGTCAGCGCGGTGATCGCGGTGGCGCCCACGCCCACCACGGCCAGCTTGGCGGCCCGCCGTGCCACGTCCCACGGCGCGGTCACCCCGGACACCGCTGCGGCCTGACCCATCAAGCGCCCCCCGGCCCTACGCGAATCCTTCCTGCGAAATTCGAGGCTATCGCGATCGGGTGGCGGCGCGCTGTCTGCGATGCGGCGTTCCGGGGTGGAAGAGCCGACTGTCGCTCGCCGGTCCGCCGGTCCGCCGGTCCGCCGGTCCGCCGGTCCGCCGGTCCGCCGGTCCGCCGGTCCGCCGGTCCGCCGGGGTGGCGGGCCGTCGGGGTGCCGGGGTGGCGGCCGGGGCGCATCATGGAATGCGGAGAAGGAGGACGGCGATGGCCAAGACCCTCAAGCGCACGGCCGCGTTCACCGCGCTGGCCCGGGCGTTGACCGCCGGGGCGCGGGGCGGACCGTCCCTGTCCGCCCGGCTCGCCGCGCTGCCCCGGATGATCCGGGCCACCAGCCGCGGCGAGTACGACGGCGGCCTGCGGCTCGCGATGATCGCCGCGGCCACCGCCTACGTGGTGTCACCGGTGGACATCGTCCCCGAGGCGTTCTTCCTGCTGCTGGGCCTCGTCGACGACGCCGTCATGGTCACCTGGCTGGCCGGCGCGGTGCTGTCGGAGACCGAGCGCTTCCTGGCCTGGGAGGCGGGCCGGGCGCCCGTGGTCCCCGGACACGTCGCGCGCTGACGGCACGTACGCTGGTCGGGTACGTCCGAAGCAGGCCCGGCCGCCTGCCGGTGCCCTCGCGGCGGTGTCGCCGTCCGGTCATGGTCCAACCGCGCTGCCGGCCTGCCGAACCAGAGAGGCACCCGGAGTGCGCTACTACGACAACGTGGTCGACATGATCGGCAACACCCCGCTGGTGCGGCTACGCAACGTGACCGCCGGCATCCAGGCGACCGTCCTGGCCAAGGTCGAGTACATGAACCCCGGCGGATCGGTGAAGGACCGGATCGCGCTGCGGATGGTGGAGGACGCCGAGGCCGCCGGGATCCTCCGGCCCGGTGGCACGATCGTCGAGCCGACCAGCGGCAACACCGGCGTCGGGCTGGCGCTGGTGGCGCAGCTCAAGGGCTATCGGTGCGTGTTCGTGTGCCCCGACAAGGTGAGCCAGGACAAGCGGGACGTGCTCAAGGCGTACGGCGCCGAGGTGGTGGTCTGCCCCACGGCCGTGGCGCCCGAGGACCCGCGCTCCTACTACAACGTGTCGGACCGGCTGGCCCGGGAGATCCCCGGGGCCTGGAAGCCGGACCAGTACTCGAACCCGGCCAACCCGCGCTCGCACTACGAGACCACCGGCCCGGAGGTGTGGGACCAGACCGAGGGTCGGATCACCCACTTCGTCACCGGGGTGGGCACCGGCGGCACCGTCTCGGGCATCGGCCGCTACCTCAAGGAGGCGTCCGGCGGCTCGGTCCGGATCATCGGCGCCGACCCCGAGGGCTCGGTCTACTCCGGTGGCACCGGCCGGCCGTACCTGGTCGAGGGGGTCGGCGAGGACTTCTGGCCGGAGACGTACGACCGGAAGATCTGCGACGAGATCGTCGAGGTGTCGGACAAGGACTCCTTCGAAATGACCCGGCGGCTGGCCCGGGAGGAGGGCCTGCTGGTCGGCGGCTCCTGCGGGATGGCCGTGGTGGCCGCGCTGGAGGTGGCTCGCCGGGCCGGACCGGACGACGTGGTCGTGGTGCTGCTGCCGGACAGCGGCAAGGGCTATCTCTCCAAGATCTTCAATGACGACTGGATGGCCCGGTACGGCTTCCTGGCGACCGGCGGCAGCGAGGCGACCGTGGCCGAGGCGCTGGCCAAGAAGCCGGGCGGCCTCCCCGAGCTGGTGCACGTGCACCCCACGGAGACGGTCCGGGACGCGATCGACTACATGCGCGAGTACGGCGTCTCCCAGTTGCCGGTGCTCAAGGCCGAGCCGCCGGTGGTGACCGGCGAGGTGGCCGGTTCGATCGCCGAGCGGGACCTGCTGGACGCCCTGTTCACCGGTCAGGCGCACCTGCACGACACGATCGAGCGGCACATGGCCCCGCCGCTGCCGATGATCGGCGGCGGCCAGCCGGTGAGCGAGGCGGTCAACATGCTGGAGAAGTCGGACGCCGCGCTCGTGCTGGTGGACGGCAAGCCCAAGGGCGTCCTCACCCGCCAAGACCTCCTGGCCCACCTAGGCGCCCGCTAACCCCCACCCCGGCCCGCGAGGCGCCGGGTCTCCTCCGCGATCTTGCACTTCGGGCCCCCGATCCGCCCCCTCTGCGGCGTATGTCGGGGCCGAAAGTGCAAGATCGCGGCTGGGGAGAGTGGGGGGACAGTCAGGGGAGGTCGCGGGAGTAGCGGATCTGGTTGGTGGGGATGGTGCCGATCTCGTCGACCCGTTCCACGTCGTCGCAGCGCCATCCGCCGCGCTCGTAGAACCGGCGCGCAGCCGCGTTCTCGGTGAGCACCCACAGGACGGCCCGCTGGTAGCCCTCGTCCGAGAGCGTCCCGAGGGCGTCGATCATCAGGGTCCGCCCGACGCCGCGTCCCTGAAAGCGGGGATCGAGGTGGATCGCGTTCAGCAGCCCGACCTTGGCGTCGGGTCCGGGCTCGTCCGGGCCGACGTACGTGAAGCCGATGATCCTGCCGTTGTGCTCGGCGACCGTGAGCAGGTGATCGGTGCGCTCATAGCTCCAGCGCTGCTCCCAGTAGTGGCCCAGGGCCCGGGGGGTGGGCCGGGCAAGGGCCGGTGCGGGCAGGAAGTGCGAGTAGGCAGCGACGCGCGAGCGGTGGTGCAGGGCGCCCACCGTCATCAGATCGCTCTTCCGGGCGGGCCGGAGCGTGATGATCACCCACCCGAGGGTACCCGGCGGTTCGGCACCGGAAACCGGGCCAGGTCCTCGGCGACGACCACGTCGCCGGGGAACTCGGCCCGCGCCTCGTCGAGGAAGCCGCGCGGGTCCGGGTAGCGCTGCGAGAAGTGTGTGAGCACCAGTCGACGTACCCCCGACTCGGCCGCCACCCGGCCGGCCTGCGCGGCGGTGAGATGGCCGTAGTCGGCGGCCAACCGGGCGTCCGCGGCGCGGAACGTCGACTCGATGACCAGCATGTCGGCGCCCTCGGCCAGCGCGTAGACGTTGTCGCAGAGCGCGGTGTCCATCACGAACGCGAACACCTGCCCCGGCCGCGGCGCGCTCACCTCGGCCAGGCTGACCCGGCGTCCGTCGTGGTCGAGGTGGCCGTCGGCGCGCAGCGTCCCGACCGACGGGCCGGCGATGCCGTACGCCGCGAGCCGGTCCGGCAGCATCCGCCGGTCGTCCGGCTCCACCAGCCGATAGCCGTACGCCTCGATCGCGTGCCGCAGCCGACGGGCCGTCAACCGCCCGACGGGCGTCTCCAGCACGTGAGCGTCGCCGGAAACCGGCTCGGGCCGCAGCTCGGCGGTCTCGTAGAACGAACTGGCGTGCCGCAGCGCGGCGAAGTATTCCCGGCCCGACGCGGGGAAGTGGGCGGTCACCGGGTGCGGCACCCGGTCCAGGGAGAGCCGCTGGATCACCCCGGGCAGCCCGAGGCAGTGATCGCCGTGGAAGTGCGTGACGCAGACCCGGGTCACGTCGGTGGCCGAGACGCCGGCCAGCAGCATCTGCCGCTGGGTGCCCTCGCCGGGGTCGAAGAGGATCCCCTCGCCGTCCCAGCGCAGCAGGTATCCGTTGTGGTTGCGGTGCCGGGTGGGCACCTGGCTCGCCGTACCGAGCACCACCAGTTCGCGGGACATCTCGACCTTTGGAAATGGGCGACCCCCGGGGCTTCCGTTCCGCAGAACGGGCCGGCTGGACTGGGCCGGCACCCCGGGGGTCGGGTGGCTGACTTGGATTCGCCGCACCGCTGCCACACGGTCTCGACGATCGGACAAGGGATCCTCACCGGCGGCGAGCCGTCGAGGGGGATCCATGACTGTCAAGGACAGCGGCTAGCGGACAGCCACCTCACGAGTCCAATAACTACACAAAGCCTGGACCACCTCCTTTCCCGTGTACCGCCAACCTATCCACCCGGCGACCCGCCGGCAACGGGTTTAGATCACTTGCCACAACGCCACCCGGCGCGCTAATGCGGTGAGCCCGCGAATGTCTCGCTCTGTCTCGTTGCGTGTCATCCTGACACTGGCTACCTGCGACTCGCAGATTTGCCACACGCTGGGATACCGGGAGGTGAGTCGACGTTGAGCGTGGCGGTGCTTGAACACGTGGGCCCCTGGACTGAGGCTGAGTACCTCGCCCTAGGCGAGACCACGGACCGGATCGAGCTGTTGGACGGGAGCCTGCTGGTTAGCCCGGCACCGAGCAAGCGGCACCAGCACCTGTCACGGCGGCTGGCCAACGCCGTGGATCCGGCTGCCGCCGCCCGCGGTCTGCTGGTCTTCGAAGCCGTCAACGTCCGGCTGCGGACCGATCGGATCGTCATCCCGGACCTCGTGGTCGCAGACACCGACGAGGAGGGCGCGGTGATCGACGCGGCCGAGGTGCGCCTGGTCGGCGAGATCGTCTCACCCGGGAACGCCGCCGCCGACCGGTTGGTGAAGATGCAGCTGTACGCGGCCGCGGGCATCGGGTCGTATCTCCTGGTCGAGCCGCGCCAGGGCGATGAGCTGGTGCTGCGCCTGCATCGCCTGGTCGAGGCGCACTACGTCGAGCAGACGGTGGTCAGGTCCGGTGAACGGCTGCGACTGACCGACCCGGTCGAGCTCAGCCTCGACCCTCGATCGCTGCTTGCCAGGTAGCCGCGGACCGGCCGGCACTCGACAATGCCGAGCCGGCCTAGGGTTCAGCGCGACCGGTAGGCGATCTTAGACGGCCGTCACCGCCACGACCCGTTCCGGGTTGATCACCGGGCCCTCCTTGGCCGGTTGGCCATCGGGGTGGCGAGCTTGTCGCCGTCGAGCGCGTCCCCGGCTTCGATGGCCGCCCTGGACTCAGTGAGTTGCCGCATGGCCTCGCCGCTGGACAGGACCTCCAGAGCACTCTCTGACATGATTTCTGTGCAGATCTAGCGTTCCGGGTGGCTCTGGCGGACGGTGCCCTATTCGCGGGGCCAGCGGATGCTCGCTTCGCGACCGCCGCTCCCCGGACCCCGTCCCGCGGTCGGGGCCACGCGGCCGATCGCGGTCATGGTCATGACCTGCCAATGATCGGGAACGTCGAGGAGCGCCGCGAGGGCGTCGAGGTGGAAGGCGCGGAACTGGCGGCAGGCCAACCCCATCGAGTGCGCCTGGATGGTCATGTGCGCGACCGCCTGACCCAGGTCATAGGCCGAGAACTCGCTGAACTCCCAGTCGGTGCCCGCCACTCGGAGGTGGCAGATATTGACGACCAACAGCCCTGCCTGGCGTGCCCATGGTCGCGAGCTGCCGGCAAGGCAGTCGATGATCTCCTGCCAGCCGGGCGCGTGCCGGAGCACCGGGTGGAAGGCCCACGGCTGCGAGTTGCCCGCGGACGGCGCCCAACGGGCGGCGTCGAGCAGCGCCTCCACCTGGGCGGCATTGATCACGTGCTCGGCGTCGAACTCACGCGGGCTCCATCGCCGGCGCAGTACGGGCAACAGAAGGTCAGCTGTGTCCACGTCGACGGCAACTTTCCACCCGGTGCCCCGTATTCCTCGCAGGAGCGGCCGTCCCCGCGTGGCGACGTCTGCTGCCCTATTCGGCGAACGTCCCGCCGGCATACCCCAGCTGCCGCATCGTCGAGGCCGCGAAGACGACCACGATGTCGTCGCCAGGAACGATCAGGTCGAACGGCTCCTGGAACCGCGGGGTGCCGGCCACGAACCACACCGGTCCGCCGTCGAAGTCCAGCCGTAGGGCGGTAGGTATCTCCTCCTCGTACGGCGGGCCGATCACCTGGCCGTTCGACCGCATCGCGGGCCCGAGCGTGAACCTGTCCCAGGAGACCGTCGCAGCGCGCACCGGCTGTCCCAACAGTGCCTTCCAGGGCGAATCGGCCCCCGGCCCGACCCGTTGCGCTCCGTCTTCGTCGAGGTGGTGCACGATGGGCTCCGGGAACACGTCCACGCCGTACGGATGGAAGGTCGCGGCCCAGGTCACGGTCACTGGACCCGTGTCGGTCGTCAGTTGCACGCCCATCGTGGCAAGGTGAAATTCGCCGAAGTCCCATTCGGGTTCCCGCCCGACCGCGCGAAGGTCCCAGTAGTCGACGGAGCGGATTCGACGGCCCGGAAGCGAGTCGACCCGGCGGTCGAAGCTGGCGCCTACCTCACCGTCGTCGTCGGTCACGATCGCACGATCTCCCGGCGGCGCCGGTCAGGACAACGGCTTTTTGACGATCAACCGGCGTACCCGCCGCGCAGCGGCCACCGCCGAGACGACGGTGGCCGCTGCGCAAGCGATCAGGCGGTGGTGCGGGCCACGCCGACCGGGCAGGACATCCCGTTCGGGCCGTGGTTGCAGTAGCCGTCCGGGTTCTTCGACGGCGCCAGATATTGCTGGTGGTAGTCCTCGGCGAAGTAGTACGCGCCGAGCGGGGCGATCTCGGTGGTGATCTCACCGTGTCCGGCCGCCTTCACCACCGGGGCGAACGCGTCCCGCGACCGCTCCGCCTCGGCGGCCTGCTCGTCGTCGGTCGGGTAGATCGCCGAACGGTACTGGGTTCCCACGTCGTTGCCCTGCCGCATGCCCTGCGTCGGGTCGTGGTTCTCCCAGAACACCTTCAGCAGGTCCTGGTAGTCGATCAGCGCGGGGTCGTACACCACCTGCACGGCCTCGGTGTGCCCGGTGTAACCCGAGCAGACCTCCTCGTACGTCGGGTTCGGGGTCTGGCCACCGGCGTAGCCCACCGAGGTGGACAGCACGCCCGGGAGGGACCAGAACAGCCGCTCGGCCCCCCAGAAGCAGCCCATCCCGAAGACGGCGATCTTGGTGCCCTCCGGCCAGGGACCCTGGAGCGGGCCGCCGAGCACGGCGTGCCGGTCCGTCACCGGCAAGGCCGTCTGCCGGCCCGGCAGGATCTGGTCCGGCGAGGGCATCTGAGGCGTCATGCGCCGAAGAAACACGTCTGGCTCCTTTCGGGGTCCGCCCGACCGCGGGCGGAACCTCTGCCGGGTGCAACGTCCGACCCACCACGATCCTTACCCGGTGGCCGTCCGGTCAGGCGTCCGGCCGCTCATGGCCGCTCGTCGGGTCGCTGGTGGCCGCTCGTCGGGCCCGCATGGCCGCCTGCCCGGCCGGCTCATGGCCGGCCGTCCCTGCCGGCTCGTCCGGGCTTCACAGCCAGCCGAACGCTCGACTACTTTCTGATTTATAGATAATCGTGCGCGCGATCGGGTCCTGTCACCGGTCCGCTGCCGGCAGCCGGGGATCGGGCGCCGGCGCCGCCGTGCCCCGCCGACACGGCGGTGCGGTGGCGCCGGGAGGAGGTACCGATGGCCCATCCACCGATGCTGGAGCTGTTCGCCGGTGAGCTCTGCCGGGCCCGGACCGCCGCCGGGCTGTCCCGGCGTGAGCTGGCCGAACAGGTCGGTTGCCCGGAACTGCTGGTGGTGAAGATCGAGCAGGCCTGCCGGGTCCCCCCGGCCGAGTTCGCGGAGCGCTGCGACAAGGTGCTGGCCACCGACGGCCTGCTGGCGCGGATCCGGGCCGGGCTCGGCCGGGAGGCGCTGCCGCCCTGGCTCCGGGACTGGTCGGACATCGAGCGCGAGGCGGTCGCGCTGCGGTCGTACCAGCCGCTCGTCGTCCCGGGCCTGCTGCAGACCGAGGCGTACGCGCGGGCCCTGCTGGCCGCCGGCGCGCTGCGCGGTGACGAGCTGGAACAGCAGCTCGCGGGCCGGCTGGAACGCCAGGTGGTGCTGGACCGGGAACCGCCACCCCGGCTGGACGCCGTGCTCGACGAGTCCGTGCTGCACCGCCTGGTCGGCGGTCGGGCCGTGCTGCGCGACCAGCTGCTGCGGATGCTGGCGCTCGGCCGCCGCAAGACCGTGTATCTGCACGTGGTTCCGTCCGGCGCCGGGGCGTACCCGGGCCTGCATGGCGCGTTCGTGCTGGCCACGGCGCCGGACGGCAGCGACGTGGGGTACCTCGACGGTCAGCTCGCCGGTCGGGTGGTGGAACGCCCGTCGGATCTCGCCACGCTGCGCCGCACCTGGGAGGAGGTCCGCGCCGAGGCGCTTCCGCATCGCCAGTCCATCGAACTCATCGAACGCCTGGCCGGCTGAGGTGCAAGGAAGGGCCCCCTGTTATCGCTTTTTGTATAGCAGGGGGCCCCGCTTAACGCCCGTGGCGCGTCAGCCGTTCATGGCCAGCGCGAACAGCAGGATCAGCACGGCCAACGGGATGGCCAGGCCGATGATCGTCATGGGCCGGACCAGCAGGTGCGGCCCGGGGTCCAGCGGTGCGCGGCTGGGGGCGCCCGGAATGGGCCGCGGTGGCGCCAACCGGCGTACCCGGCCGCTGACCGCGAGGTTGTAGAGCACCACGATCGGGGTGATGACGAACGAGAAGTAGCCCCACCAGCCCTGGACCAGCGTCTTCGACGTCATCGACCGGAAGGTGGCCAGGCCGCAGCCGTGGCAGAACGGCCCCTTCATGCTGAGGAACTGCATGATGAGGACCATCCCGCGATGGCCCCGGAAGGTGACCTTGGCGGCCGGCGCACACCCGCACAACCGGCAGGTGAGCCCCGGTACGCCCGCGGCGCGGGGATCGTTCACCGGCGCCGGGCCGGTGGCCGGGTAGGCCTGCCCGGGCAGCACCCCGTAGCCGGCGTGCGCTGGCTCGGCATAGCCGGGGCCGGCATAGCCGAGGTGGGCCGGGCCGCCATGGCCGGGCTGGGCCGGGGCGGCATAGCCGGGGTACGCGGGAGCGGCCGGCTGCGCGTACCCGCCGGGGTAGGGCTGCCCGGGGGAGACCGGCGGGTGGCCGGGGGAGACCGGCGGCGGGTACCCGCCGGGGGAGACCGGCTGCGCGTAGCCGCCGGGGGCCGTGCCCGGGTGCGGACCGGGCGCCGGTGCGGCGGTCGGGGCGTTCTGCGGCGCGGGCGGGTACGGGCCGGGATAGGACATCGGGGCACACCTCGGGTCGATCAATGAAGGCGCGTCATGGTAAAGCCCCGGCGGCGTGTTCCGCTGTCCCTCGTCGCGCCCGCTCGGCGGGCGTTAACAAGGGGCCCTTCCTATACAAAAAGCGATAAGAAGGGGCCCTTCCTTCCACCCCTACAGCGCGGCGGCGATTTTGTCGGCGTAGGACTGGGCCTCGGCGTCCGAGTCGTAGCGGTGCCGGGGCCAGAAGAAGCCGCGCAGGCCGTCGCCCCTGGTCCGCGGGATGACGTGGGTGTGCAGGTGCGGCACCGACTGCGAGACCCGGTTGTTGATGGCCACGAACGTGCCCCCGGCGGCCAGCCCCGCCTCCACCGCCCGGGCGAACCGCTGGACCGCGCCGAAATAGCCGGACACCTCCGTGGCCGGCAGGTCGGCCAGCGTCTCCACGTGGGCGCGCGGGATGACCAGCAGGTGCCCCTTGAAGACCGGCCGGGTGTCCAGGAACGCCAGCACCTCCGGCTCGTCGGCCACCCGGAAGGCCGGCGTCTCGTTCCTGGTGATCGCGCAGAAGACACATCCCGCCATCCGGGGAGGTTAACCGCCGCCCTCGCGCCGCGCCCGCTGAGCAGCGGCTAGCCTCTTCCAATGGACTACGGCTTCGAGACGCTCGCCATCCACGCCGGCCAGGAGCCGGACCCACGCACGGGTGCGGTGATCCCGCCCATCTACCAGACCAGCACGTACGCCCAGGACGCCGTGGGGTCGCCGCGGCTGGGCTACGAGTACAGCCGGTCCGGCAACCCGACGCGGGACGCGCTCCAGGAGGCGCTCGCGGCGCTGGAGGGCGGGCGGACCGGCCTGACCTTCGCCAGCGGGCTGGCCGCCGAGGACACCCTGCTGCGCACCGTCTGCCAGCCCGGCGACCATGTGGTGATCCCGGACGACGCGTACGGCGGGACGTACCGGCTGTTCTCCCGGGTGGCCGAGCGGTGGGGGCTGAACTGGACCGCGGCGAAGGTCTCCGACCCCGACGCGGTGGCCGCGGCGATCCGGCCCGGCCACACCCGCATCGTCTGGGTGGAGACGCCCACCAACCCGCTGCTGGGCATCGCCGACATCGCCGCGCTGGCCGGCCTGGCCCACGACGCCGAGGCGCTGCTGGTGGTGGACAACACCTTCGCCTCGCCCTATCTCCAGCAGCCGATCGCGCACGGCGCGGACGTGGTGGTGCACTCGACCACCAAGTACATCGGCGGCCACTCGGACGTGGTGGGCGGCGCGCTGGTGGCGGCGGACGCGGAGCTGGGCGAGCGGCTCGCGTACCACCAGAACGCCATGGGCGCGATCAACGGGCCGTTCGACGCCTGGCTCACCCTGCGCGGCCTGAAGACCCTCGGGGTACGGATGGACCGGCACTGCGACAACGCGGAGCGGATCGCCGACTACCTCGCCACGCACGCCGGGGTGGCCGAGGTGCTCTACCCGGGCCGCGCCGAGCACCCGGGCCACGAGGTCGCGGCCAAGCAGATGCGCCGCTTCGGTGGGATGATCTCGTTCCGCGCCGCCGGTGGCGAGGAGCACGCCGTACGCATCTGCAACTCGACGCAGCTGTTCGTGCTCGCCGAGTCGCTCGGCGGGGTCGAGTCGCTGATCGAGCACCCCGGCCGGATGACGCACGCGAGTGCCGCCGGCTCGCCGCTTGAAGTTCCCGCCGATCTCGTGCGACTGTCTGTCGGCATCGAGACGGCCGACGACCTTCTCGCCGACCTGGAGCGGGCGCTCGGCTGAGCCGCGCACCGCCGGGTAAAGGCGAGGCGCCCGCGACGGCCGCGCGGATCAGGGACGCAGGGCTGGAACGGGAGGGTGGCGGGTGCAGGACATCAACGCGACCTGGGTGGGCGCGACCGCGAAACAGATCGCCCGCGGGGTCCGTCGGGGCGACGTGTCGGCCACCCAGGTGGTCGCCGACCACCTCGAGTACATTTCCCGCGCCGACGGGCAGCTGTCGGCGTTCCGCACCGTCCGCGGCGGCGAGGCGATCGTCGAGGCGGAGAAGGTCGACGAGCAGGACGACCTGGCCAACCTGCCGCTGGCCGGCGTGCCGGTGGCGATCAAGGAGAACACCCAGGTTGCCGGCGTACCCACCTGGAACGGTTCGGCCGCGGCCCGGACCCCGGTGGCCGAGCGCGACCACGAGGTGGTGCGCCGGCTGCGCGGCGCCGGCGCGGTGATCGTCGGGGTGACCCGGATGCCCGAGTTGGGGCTCTGGGGCACCACCGACGATGCCACCGCGGTGACCCGCAACCCGTGGAACCCGGAGCACACCCCGGGCGGCTCCTCCGGCGGCTCGGCGGCGGCCGTGGCGTCCGGCATGGTGCCGATGGCGCACGCGAACGACGGGCTCGGCTCGGTGCGCATCCCGGCCGCCTGCTGCGGCCTGGTCGGGCTGAAGCCGGGCCGGGGCGTGGTCCCCAGCCAACTCGGCGCCACGGACTGGTTCGGCCTGGCCGAGCACGGCGTCCTCGCCACCACGGTGGCCGACGCGGCGCTCGGCTTTGCGGTGCTGGCCGGCCGGCGGCCGGACAAGCTGGTGCCGCCGGAGCGGCTGCGGGTGGCCGTCTCGCTGCGGTCGCCGGTGAAGGGCACCCGGCCGGACGCGCCGAACCGCGACGCCGTGGCCACCGCCTCCCGGCTGCTGGCCGCGGCCGGTCACGACACGATCGCCACCGATCCGGTGTATCCGACGGCGCTGGGGCTGCGCGGCGTGGCCACCTGGCTGGCCGCCGCCGCGGCCGAGACCCGGGCCGCCGGCCTGGACCCGGCCACCCTGCAGCAGCGCACCCGCCGGCACGCCGCGCTGGGCGGGTTCGCCGAGCGCCGTGGCTGGGTGCAGGAGGCCGATCGGGCCGCCTGGCGGGACCGCTGCGTGGCCTTTTTCGCGGACAACGCGGTGGACCTGCTGCTCACCCCCGCGCTGGCCGGCGCGCCGCTGCCGGCGCTGCGCTGGTCGGAGCGGCCGTGGCGGGCCAACCTGCGGGCCAACATCGGGTTCGCCCCGTACGCGGCGCCGTGGAACATCGCCGGCCTCCCGGCCCTGGTGGTGCCGGTGGGCCGCCGCCCGGACGGGCTCCCGCTGGGCGTGCAACTCGTCGGCCCGCCGGGGAGCGAGCTGCTGCTGCTCGCCGTGGCCGGCCAGTTCGAGATGACCCAACCGTGGTCCCGGCACGCCCCCGGCCACCCTGCCGCGGCGCGTTGACCCCGTCGGCGCCGCGACCGGCCGCGGCGGCAGCCTCATGATCGACACGGTGTCGGGGGTGACGCTGCCGACCGCGCCGGCTCACGCTGCGCGAGGTGGCACGATCGGGGCATGACCGAGCTGGTTGGCCTGCCCGATGTCCGCGCCGCGCGGGAACTGCTCGCCGGCGTCACCCGGACCACCCCGGTGGAGCCGTCCCGGCCGTTGAGCGCGATCCTGGGCGGCCCGGTCTGGCTCAAGTGCGAGCACCTGCAACGCGCCGGCTCGTACAAGGTGCGCGGCGCGTACGTCCGGATCTCCCGGCTGAGCCCGGCGGAGCGCGACCGCGGCGTGGTGGCCGCGAGCGCCGGCAACCACGCCCAGGGCGTGGCGCTGGCGGCCGGGCTCGTGGGCACGGCGGCCACCGTGTTCATGCCGGTCAACGCGCCGCTGCCCAAGGTGGCGGCCACCAAGGGCTATGGCGCCACGGTGGAGCTGGCCGGCAACACGGTGGACGAGTCGCTGCTCGCCGCGCAGCAGTTCGCCGAGCGGACCGGCGCGGTCCTCATCCACCCGTTCGACCACCGCGACGTCATCGCCGGCCAGGGCACGGTGGCGCTGGAGATCATGGAGCAGTGCCCGGACGTCCGCACCATCATCACCGGCGTCGGCGGCGGTGGCCTGATCTCCGGGCTGGCGGTCACCGCCAAGGCGCTCCGGCCGGACGTGCGGATCGTCGGCGTGCAGGCCGAGGGCGCCGCCGCGTACCCGCCGTCGCTGCGGGCCGGCGAGCCGGTCCGGTTGCCGTCGTTCGCCACCATCGCCGACGGCATCGCGGTCGGCTGCCCCGGCGAGATCACCTTCGCGCACGTGTCCAAGTTGGTCGACGAGATCGTCACGGTCTCCGAGGAGGACATCTCCCGGGCCCTGCTGATGATGCTCGAGCGGGGCAAGCAGGTGGTCGAGCCGGCCGGCGCGGTGGGCGTCGCGGCGCTGCTCAGCGGTGCGGTCGAGGTCGAGACGCCGGTCGTGGCCGTGCTGTCGGGCGGCAACATCGACCCGCTGCTGATGTTGCGGGTGATCGAGCACGGTCTCGCGGCGGCCGGCCGGTACGTGCGGCTGACCGTGCGCTGCTCCGACCGGCCCGGACAGCTCGCCTCGCTGCTGAGCCTGATCGCCGGGCACCGCGGCAACGTGGTGGATGTCGAGCACCAGCGGCACGACCCGCACCTGCGGCTCGGTGAGGTGGAGGTGGCGCTGTCGGTGGAGACGCGCGGCGCCGAGCACTCCGACCGGCTGGTGAGCGCGCTGCGCGAGAATGGCTACCTGGTGAGCATCGCGGGCCCGGTCTGATCCTCGCTCGGCGCCGCCGGCCGGCGGCGCCACGGCCGTCCCGGCGCCGGCCGGTCCTTCCAGGCCAGCGCGGGTCGCTCCACGAAATGCCAGGAGGGTACGGCCAGCGCCGCCGTGCCGAGCGCGGAGAGCAGCACGAAGACGCCCACCCCGTACCGGGCCCCGCCGACCAGCGCGAGCGTCTGCTGGACCGGGAACGCGTAGATGTAGATGCCGTACGAGTAGTCCCGCCGCCGGCCGATCCGGCGCAACCGCCGGGGCAGCGCCACGGCGGCGTAGCAGAGCAGGTACGCGTACGCCGGCAGGCCGAGCACCAGGAGGCCGCCGAGCCAGAGCGACCCGGCGAGGAGCAGCCCGGCGCCCGCGGCCAGCGCCCCGTGCAGCGGAATGCGGTCGCGGTACAGCCGCAGCACGGCGCCGAGCAGGAAAGCCAGCCCCAGCAGCACCGCCTGGCCCACCTCGAAGGCGCCGAGCAGCGGCACCCGGAGCACGCCCAGGGCCGGCGGGCCGGTCGGGGACCGCAGCCAGCCGACCGCGACGGCGGCGTAGGTCGCGCCGGCCAGGCCGAGCACCACCGCGGGACGCCGGCGCAGCACCGCGGCGGCGCCCAGCAGCCCGACCACCAGGTAGCAGCCGAGCTCGTACCGCAGGCTCCACAGTGAACCGTCGAACGCCGTGGGCCGCCCCCCGGTCAGCCGGGCGTACGGCACGTGCGCGAGCAGCCCCGAGATCGGGTACTGGTTGATCAAGGCGAGCGCGTTGACGAGGACGTACCGGAAGGGGCCCTCGGGGTGTCGCCAGAACCCGGTCAGGCCGCCGCGCTCGTACCAGGCCACCAGCGGGGCGAAGCCGAAGGCCGTGACGAGCAGGCACACCCACAGGCCGGGGAAGATCCGCAGGAACCGGTGCCAGGCGTACCGGCCGGGCGGGAAGCGCAGCGCGCTGGTGGTGATGAGGAAGCCGGACAGCACGAAGAAGCCGTACACGGCCATCGTGCCGAGGTCGGTGTGCCGCCGGGTGAGGGTGGTGCCGAGGTCCTCCTCGCCGAGGCCGAGCGGCCAGGAGTGGCTGACCAGGACCGCGCCGGCCAGCACCAGCCGGAGCAGGCCGATGGCGTTGTCCCGGGTCGAGAACCGGTCGGCCAGGGTCGGCGGGCGCCACCGCCTCCACCACGCCGCCATGGCCTCGCGCCTCCCGGCGCCCGCGGTGGGTGCCGCCCGCGAGGCACCTCAGGTTTCCGCAGGTCAGGGGCACCCTAAGCGGCGTGGGGCGGGATATCGGGGACGCCGGGCCGCGACCGCGGCGTCCCGCAGCGTCGGATTACCGACTCGGCGCGGCCCGCCGCGCACGGGCTCGGCTCAGCCGGCGAACGGCTCGAACTTGATCACCGTCACCTTGATGTCCGCCCCGCTGGGTGCGGTGTACGTCACCGTCTGGCCGGACCGGCTGCCCAGGATGGCCTGGCCGAGGGCCGACTCGGGGCTGTAGACCGTGAGGTCGGTGGTGGCGGCGATCTCGCGGGAGCCGAGCAGGAACGTCTCGGTGTCGTCCTTGTCGTCGTCGAAGTAGATCGTCACGACCGTGCCCGGCGCCACCGCGTCCGCGGTGGGGGCCTCGCCCACCCGGGCGGTCCGCAGCAGTTCCTGCAGGTAGCGGATGCGCATCTCCTGCTTGCCCTGTTCCTCCCGGGCCGCGTGGTAACCGCCGTTCTCCCGCAGGTCACCCTCTTCCCGGCGCTCGTTGATCTCTGCTGCTACGGCGGGCCGGGCGGCGATCAACTCGTCGAGTTCGGCCTGCAGCCGGTCGTGCGCGTCCTGCGACAGCCAGGTGGCGCCTTCGCGATCGGTGGTGGACACAGGCGTTCTCCTCGTGCTGCGGTGGACAGGGACGAATTACCAAGTTACCAGTGCGGTACACGCTCCGTACGAATGCGTTTTTCTCCATTCGAGCGCGGTGCCCGGATCCGCCGGCCCGCCGCTG
Source organism: Plantactinospora siamensis (assembly GCF_042434095.1). Classification (NCBI taxonomy): domain Bacteria; kingdom Bacillati; phylum Actinomycetota; class Actinomycetes; order Micromonosporales; family Micromonosporaceae; genus Plantactinospora; species Plantactinospora siamensis. The sequence goes on along the minus strand of NZ_JBHLUE010000001.1, from coordinate 86,145 downwards.
TCGGGCCGGCCGGACGGCGCGGGCCGGTCAGGCGGCCAGGCTGCTGCGGCGCGGGCGGGTCAGGCGGCCGGGCTGCTGCGGCGCGGGCCGGCAGGCCGCCGGGCCATGCGGCGCTGTCAGGCCGCCGGGCGGCAGCGGGTGACCTCGCCGAGCAGCGGCCGCGCGCTGGTGGCCAACCGGTGACGTACCTCCAGATGCCGTTGGCCCGGCGCGGCCGCCACCGGCACCTCGTCGTGGCCCACCTCGGCGCCGTCCCGTGACCTGGCACGCACCAGGCAGACGGCCGCACCGCCCGGCGGCACCGTGACCCGGAAGTCGACCACCACCTGCCGGTCGGTGATGTCCGTGTAGGTGACCACCTCGGCCCGGTAGTTGGGATCGCCGTACTGCCGGTAGAGCCGGGCCGAGACCAGGCCGAGCACGCCGACGAGCAGGACCGCGACGGCGACCACCAGCCACGGCCGGCGCCGCCCGGGCGCGCGCCGACGGCCGTACCGGCCGGGCGGGAAGACCGGCGCGGACGGCGGCGTTGTGGCGTGCGTCTCGCTCAACTGGGGAGATCTCCTGCGGTTCATGTCGGTGCGATCGGCAAGAATGGCAGGGTCCATCATCCCAGCCGCTTCCCGCCGGGGCGCAGCCGGAGCCGGTCTTTGGCGACGGCGAGCAGCGGCCCGGGTGGCACGCCCGACCCGGTCGGGAAGCGGTCCGGGTGGGACACGCGGGGGATACCGGCCCCGACGGGACGGGTCGGCCACGCCGGCCACGGGATACAGCCGGAAGCGATGAGGGAGCACCGGAGTTGGCAGAGCAGTTGCGTCTGATGGCCGTCCACGCCCACCCGGACGACGAGTCCAGCAAGGGCGCCGCGACGACGGCCAGGTACGTGGCCGAGGGCGTGGAGGTCCTCGTCGCCACGTGTACCGGGGGCGAGCGGGGGAGCGTGCTCAACCCCAAGCTGGACCGGCCGGAGATCTGGGCCAACATCGCCGAGATCCGGCGGGCGGAGATGGATGCGGCCCGGGCGATTCTCGGGGTCGAGCAGGCCTGGCTGGGCTTCGTCGACTCCGGGCTGCCCGAGGGCGACCCGCTGCCGCCCCTGCCGGAGGGTTGTTTCGCGCTCCAGGACCTGGCCGTGGCGGCCGGTCCGCTGGTCCGGCTGATCCGCGAGTTCCGGCCGCACGTGATCACCACGTACGACGAGGACGGCGGTTACCCGCACCCGGACCACATCATGACCCACAAGGTCTCGGTGGCGGCCTTCGAGGCGGCCGGCGACCCGACCCGCTACCCGGAGCTGGGCGCCCCCTGGCAGCCGCTCAAGCTCTACTACGACATTGGGTTCTCGCACGGCAAGGCGCTGGCCCTGCACGGGGCCATGCTGGCCGCGGGGCTCGAGTCGCCCTACACCGAGCGCCTCGAGTGGTTGAAGGAGCGACCCGACAAGGGCCCACGGATCACCACCCGGGTGAACTGCGCCGAATACTTCCCGGTGCGGGACGACGCGCTGCGCGCGCACGCCACCCAGGTGGATCCGGACGGCTTCTGGTTCCAGGTGCCCATGGAGATCCAGCGGCAGGCCTGGCCCACCGAGGACTTCGAGCTGGCCCGATCGCTGGTCGAGACCGACCGGCCGGAGTCCGACCTGTTCGCCGGGATCCGCGGCACGGAGCACGCCCGCTGAGCCCGCCGGCCGGGGTCGCGCAGCGTTCGCGCGGCCCTGGCCGGAGGCTTCGACGCCGCCCTAGGCGTACCGTGTGGGGGACGGGTCGGACCGGCCCGGAATTCGGAGGACGACTCAGATGCTCACCGCCTCGCAGGTGCTCGCCGAGAACAACTTCGGGGACACCCGGACCGGCGGCCTGGCCGGACCGATGGGCCTGTTCCTGATCGTGGTCCTGGCCGTCGCCACGGTGCTGCTGATCCGCAACATGAACGCCCGACTCCGGCGGCTGCCGGACCGGTTCCCCGACCAGCCGTCCGGGGCCGATCGGCCCGCGGCGGGCGCGGCCGGGGAGCGGGTCGAACGAACGTCGTCGGATGAATCTTCCGACTCCTCCGCCGGGCCGGGTGACCTGGGTCGCGGCAGCCGTTCGGCGTCATGATTCATCCATCCGCCTGGCCGCGCCCCCTGTTGCCCCCTCGACGTTTGGCTTAGCCTTCCGCCGGGGGGACCGAACGTTCCCGCACCGTGCGCGGAAAGGGGGCGCCGATGTCCGCACCGTCCGGCGCCCCGCTGGTCCGGTTCCTGAGGTGGACCGGCCTCACCGTGCTGCCCCGCCGGTCCGTCCTCCTCACCGCCGTCCTGCTCCTCGCGGCGCTGGCATCCGTCGGTGCCGGCCTCGCGCTCACCCCCGCGCTCGGCGACGACGCCCGGGGCACCCTGCCACGGTTGGCCGTGGCGGCCGCCGTGGCCGCGGTGGCACAGCTGGCCCGGCTGCGGTTCCGGCTGGCCAACGGCACCATCAACGTGGGGTGGGGCGAGGCCGCCCTCATCGTCGCGTTCTACCTCGTCCCGGCCGGACTGGTCCCGCTGGCCGTCTTTGCCGGCGCGACCGTGGCGTGGATCATCCTGTCCCTGCTCTCCGAGCGCCGGCCGCCGATCGAGGTGCTCCGGGTCTCGGCGTCGCTCACCCTGGGCGCCGCGCTGGGCACCGCCGTCACCGGGGCCCTGGCCGACCCGGCGACCCGGGCGCCCACCCCGGCCTCGGCCCTGGCCATGGCGCTGGGCGCCTCGGCCTACCTGCTGGTGACCGTCTCGCTGGCGTCGGTCACCATGGCCACCCGGCAGGGCGTGCCGATCGGACCGCTGCTGCTGCCCACCCTTCGCGGCAAGCTGCTGATGTTCGTCGGCAACGTGCTGGTGGGGCTCGTGGCGGTGACCATGCTGGCCAGCGAGCCGCGCTGGCTGCTGCTGCTACCGCCGGCGCTGTGGCTGCTGCAGCAGACGTACAGCCACCGGCTGCGCGCGGACGACGAGCGGCGGATCTGGCGGACGTTCGCGGATGCCACCGGCGCGCTCAACCAGCTCGACGAGCGCGGCGTGGCCACCGCCGGCATCGCCGGGGCGCTGGCGCTCTTCGGGGCCGAACGGGTGTTCATCGACGTGGCCCGCTCGGACGGCCACTGGCGCCGGTACGAGGGCGATGGCACGGGCGAGGTCCGTGCCGAGGCGGTGCCGCCGCAGCAGCGGTCCGACCAGCCGCGTCCCTGGCTGGCGTCCCGGGCGCCCCGACCGCTGCTGACCTCGGGTTTCGTCGAGCTCACCGAGCCTGCCGACGCCGACCCGGCCGGCCGGGACCGGGCGGGCGCGCCGCCCGGGCCGGATGCGGCGGCGCGCGACCGGGAGACGGCCCGCTCGCTGACCGTGGGCGCGGTGCACGTCGGCGAGCTGCGGGTGCGTTTTCCCGCCCCGGTCGATCCGGGGCTGCGGGACCAGGCGGCGCTGTCGGCGTTCGCCGACGCGCTGGGCGCGGCCCTGCACGACGCCGCCACCCACCGGGAGCTGGCGGTGCTGGCCGAGCGGTCCAGCTATCAGGCCCGGCACGACGCGCTGACCGGCCTGTTCAACCGGACGGCCATGCTGGCCCGCGGCGACGCGGTGCTCCGCGGCCTGGACCGGGAGCATCCGGTGGCGCTGCTGCTGCTGGACCTCGACCACTTCAAGGAGGTCAACGACACCCTCGGGCACGCCGCCGGTGACGAGCTGCTGCAGATCACCGCCGACCGGCTGGCCGAGCTGGTCCGCCCCGGCGAGCTGCTCGGCCGGCTCGGCGGCGACGAGTTCGCGCTGCTGGTCACCGCCGCACCGGCGACCGGCCGGCCGGGCTCGCTGCCGCACGCGATCCGGCGGGCCCGGGAGATCGTCGAGACCCTCACCGAGGCCACCGAGGTGGCCGGCGTCCGCATGTCGGTGGAGGCGTCGGTCGGCGTGGTCTCGGCCACGGCCGGCGCGGCCGACATGACGGAGCTGCTGCGCCGCGCCGACATCGCCATGTACCAGGCCAAGGAGGGCGGCGGCAGCGTCGCGTCGTACGACAGCGCCCGGGACGCGGCCAGCACCGACCAGCTCGCCCTGCTGGCCGAGCTGCGGGAGGCGCTGGACGTCTCCGACCAGCTGGTGCTGGCGCTGCAACCGGCGGTGGACCTCAGCACAGGCGCGCCGACCGGGGTGGAGGCGCTGATCCGGTGGAGCCACCCGCGCCGAGGCATGCTCGGTCCCGGTGACTTCGTCCGGGCCATCGAGAGCAGCGAGCTGCTCGGCGCCTTCACCCGGTACGTGCTGGACAAGGCGCTGGGCGTGGCCGCCGAGTGGGCCCGGCACGGGCTCGACGTACCGATCTCGATCAACGTCTCGGCGCGCAGCCTGCTGGATCCGCGGCTGCCGGCCGAGATCGCCGAGTCGTTGCGCCGGCATCGCGTACCGCCGCACCGGCTGGTCCTCGAGATCACCGAGACGGTCGTGATGAGCGAGCTGGAGGTCATCGACGAGGTGCTGGCCGCGCTGCGGGCGCTCGGCGTCCAGCTCGCGGTCGACGACTTCGGTACGGGGTTCTCCTCGCTGACCTTCCTGGCCCGGGTGGCGGTGGACGAGCTCAAGGTGGACCGGTCCTTCGTGATGCGGATGGCCGAGTCCGCGGAGGCGGCCGCCATCGTCCGGATCACCGTGCACCTGGCCCGGGAGCTGGGCCTGCGGGTGGTGGCCGAGGGCGTCGAGACCGCGGACCAGCGGGCCGCGCTGGCCCAGCTCGGCTGCACGGCCGCCCAGGGCTACCACTTCTTCAAGCCGATGCCGGCCGACAAGATCGTCGCCGTGTTGCGTTCGCTCCGAAACTCGGCCCAGGCGCGGGTCTTCCCGCTGCGCGCCGACGGCGCCTCCTGAGCCCGGCCGAGCCCGTCCGGGCGGTGACTGAAATGCCCGGCCTGCCGGGAGTCGATATGCTCGGCCGGTGAACCGACTGGCCGACGCCACCAGCCCGTACCTGCTCCAGCACGCCGACAACCCGGTGGACTGGTGGCCCTGGCGCGCCGAGGCGTTCGCCGAGGCGGCGCGCCGGGACGTGCCGGTGCTCATCTCGGTGGGCTATGCGGCCTGCCACTGGTGCCACGTGATGGCGCACGAGTCCTTCGAGGACGATGCGGTGGCGCGGGCGGTCAACGACAACTTCGTGGCGATCAAGGTGGACCGCGAGGAGCGGCCCGACGTCGACGCCGTCTACATGACCGCCACCCAGGCGATGACCGGGCAGGGCGGGTGGCCCATGACAGTCTTCGCTACCCCGGACGGCACGCCGTTCTTCTGTGGCACCTACTTCCCGCGTACCAATTTCCTGCGCCTGCTGGAGTCCGTCACCGCGGCGTGGCGGGACCAGCGCGACGCGGTGGTGCAGCAGGGCGCCGCGGTGATCCAGGCAGTCGGCGGGGCCCAGGCCGTGGGCGGGCCGGTCGCGCCGCTCACCGCCGAACTGCTGGACGGCGCCGCGGCGCAGCTCGGCCAGGAATACGACGAGGTCAATGGCGGGTACGGCGGCGCGCCGAAGTTCCCACCGCACCTCAACCTGCTCTTCCTGCTCCGGCACCACCAGCGCACCGGGCTGGTGCGCGACCTGGAGATGGTGCGGCACACCGGGGAGGCGATGGCCCGCGGTGGCATCTACGACCAGCTCGCCGGCGGGTTCGCCCGGTATGCCGTGGACGCCACCTGGACCGTGCCGCACTTCGAGAAGATGCTCTACGACAACGCGCTGCTGCTGCGGGTCTACTCGCAGCTCTGGCGGCTCACCGGCGATCCGCTCGCCGGCCGGGTGGCCGCGGAGACCGCGGCGTTCCTGCTGGACGACCTGTCCACCGAGGCCGGCGGGCTGGCTTCGGCCCTGGACGCCGACACCGAAGGCGAGGAGGGCGCCACCTACGTGTGGACGCCCGCGCAGCTCGTCGAGGCGCTCGGCGAGGACGACGGCCGGTGGGCCGCCGACCTGTTCGGCGTGACCCCGTCCGGCAACTTCGCCCATCATGCGGCCTCCGCGCCCGCAGACGGCGCTCCGGACCGAATGACGGGCGTCGAGAAGGGCGCCAGCGTGCTGCGGCTGGCCCGGGACGTCGACGACGTCGATCCGGCCATCGCCGCGCGGTGGGCCGACGTACGGGCGCGGCTGCGCGCGGCCCGGGACCGGCGGCCGCAGCCGGCCCGGGACGACAAGGTGGTGGCGGCCTGGAACGGCCTGGCCGGCACGGCGCTGGCCGAGCACGCCATGTGCACCGGGGACGAGGTCACCGGCGCGGCGGCGGTGCGCATCGCCGAGGTGCTGGCCGAGCGGCACTTGGTGGCCGGCCGGCTGCGCCGGGTCTCCCGGGACGGCGTCGTGGGCGAGCCGGCCGGGGTGCTCGAGGACTACGGCTGCGTGGCCGAGGCGTTCTGCGCGGTGCACCAGCTCACCGGCGAGGGCCGCTGGCTGGAGCTGGCGGGCACGCTGCTGGACGCGGCCCTGGAGCACTTCGGCGCGGAGAACGGCGGCTTCTTCGACACGGCGGACGATGCCGAACGGTTGGTGACCCGGCCGGCCGACCCCACCGACAACGCCACGCCGAGCGGCCTGTCGGCGATCTCGGCGGCGCTGGTGGCGTACGCGGCGCTCACCGGGCAGACCCGGTACCGCGAGGCCGCCGAGCGGGCGCTCGGCACGATCGCGCCGATCCTGGACCGGCACGCCCGATTCACCGGTTATGCGGCCGCGGTGGGCGAGGCGCTGCTGTCCGGCCCGTACGAGATCGCCGTGGTCACGGCCGAGCCGGCGGCCGATCCCCTGCGGCTGGCGGCGATCCGCCATGCCCCGCCCGGCGCGGTCGTGGTGGCCGGCGCGCCGGATCAACCGGGCGTGCCGCTGCTGGCCGAACGCCCCATGCTGGGTGGCGCGTCGACCGCGTACGTCTGCCGCGGCTTCGTCTGCGACCGCCCGGTCACCACCGTGGACGACCTCCTCGCCCAGCTTTGAGTGAGAGGAAGGGCCCCTTCTTATCGTTTTTTGTATAGGAAGGGCCCCTCATTAGCGTCGTCGGCGGGGCCGGCGCCGGCCGTTAAGCCGGTGGTGGCGGTTCCGTCGGGTCCGTCCCGGTGACGCCCGCGGGCAGGTCGTCGAACCAGGCCAGCACCGCCCGTTCGTACGCCAACCCGAACCGCAGGGTGGCGATCGCGTACGGCTCGATCTCGTCGGCGCCCGGCGGTAGCTGCGCGGCCGCCGCCGCATAGCCGGCCAGCCGCTCGGCGTGCGCCCGGCGGTGCGCGGCGAGGTGCTCGGCGAGCCGGCCGGGCGGCAGGTGCCGGCCGAACAGCACGGCCAGCAGCAGCGGGAACCGGATGGCCTCGGTGCCGGGGTCCCGGCTCGCCCATTCGGCGAAGGCGGCCCGGCCGGCTTCGGTCAGCTCGTACGGCCGGCGGTCCCTTGGCCCGCGCTCGCCGGCCCGGACCAGCCCGGCCGCGGCCATCGCGGTCAGCTCCCGGTAGACCTGGCTCTGGGTCAGCGACCAGAAGTCGCCGATCCGGGACTCCGCGGCGGCCACCAGGTCCCAGCCGGTCATCGGGCCGTCGTGCAGGAAGCCGAGCAGCGACGCTGCGGTCGCGTTGAGCGGTCGATCGGCCATCGGCTCTCCCGGGAACGGCTTGACATCCCACTGTGTCATATCGCAAGCTGATCATATCCACCTCCCACTTTGGGAGGTCGGTCGCGGGGGAGGAACAGCCGTGCACGCCATCCTGCTCGTCGTACACATCGTCAGTGGCCTGACCGGCCTGCTGCTCGCGCTGCCGGTGCTGCTGGCGCCCAAGCGGCGCGGGCGGCACACCGCGCTCGGCCGGGCGTACGCGGTGGCCGCCACCGGGCTGAGCCTCAGCGCCTACGGCCTGTTCGCGTACCGGCCCCGCGAGCTGTTCGGGCTGGCCATCCTCGGCACGTTGACCCTCGGCTGGCTGCTCGGCGGGCTGTGGTTCGCCCGCCGCCGGCCCCGGCTGATGGGCGGGCGCGGCTGGCGGATCTGGCACCTCAACCTCATGGGCAGCACGGTGATCTCGTTCGTCACCGGGTTCGCCGTGCAGACCACGCACGGCAACCTGATCGCCTGGCTCGCTCCCACGGTGCTCGGTTCGGCGCTGATCGCCCGGCGCACGGCCCGGGAGGTGACCGCCGGACGCCGGACCACGCTGCCGATCCCCAGCCCGGGACCGATAGGCTGACATGCGTTATGGATCCCCGTACCGGTCTTCCCGTCGTGGGCATGGTGGGCGGCGGCCAGCTGGCCCGGATGACCCACCAGGCCGCCATCGCCCTGGGGCAGTCGCTGCGCGTCCTGGCGCTCACCCCGTCCGACGGCGCCGCGCTGGTGGCCGCCGACGTCCGGTACGGCGACCACACCGACCTGGCCGCGTTGCGCGCGTTCGCCGAGGGCTGCGACGTGGTCACCTTCGACCACGAGCACGTGCCCGGGGCGCACATCGCGGCGCTGGCGGCCGAGGGCGTCACGCTGCACCCGGCCGCGCCGGCCCTGCGGTACGCCCAGGACAAGCGCGCCATGCGCGAACGGCTGTCCGGGCTGGGCGCGCCGGTGCCCCGGTGGCGGCCGGTGGGCGACCCCGCCGAGCTGGTCGAGTTCGGCGCCGAGGTCGGTTGGCCGGTGGTGCTCAAGGCGGCCCGCGGGGGCTACGACGGGCGCGGCGTCTGGCTGGTGACCGGCCCCGACGAGGCCACCGAGCGGGCCGGCACGCTGCTGGCCGGCGGCACCGAGCTGATCGTCGAGGAACGGGTGCCGCTGCGTCGCGAGCTGGCCGTGCAGGTGGCCCGGTCGCCGTTCGGGCAGGTGGCCGCGTACCCGGTGGTGGAGACGGTGCAGCGGGACGGCATCTGCGTGGAGGTGCTGGCGCCCGCGCCCGACCTGCCGGAGGAGCTTTCCGTGGCGGCGCAGCGGCTGGCCATCGACATCGCCACCACGCTGGACGTGGTCGGCCTGCTCGCCGTCGAGCTGTTCCAGACCGACGCCGGCCTGGTGGTGAACGAGCTGGCCATGCGGCCACACAACTCGGGGCACTGGACCATCGAGGGGGCCCGGACGTCGCAGTTCGAGCAGCACCTGCGGGCCGTGCTCGACTACCCGATGGGGGACACCACGCTCACCGCGCCGGTGGTGGTGATGGCCAACGTGCTGGGCGGCGAGCCGGGCGGAATGTCCATCGACGAGCGGCTGCACCACCTGTTCGCGGCCGACCCGGGCGCCCGGGTCCACCTCTACGGCAAGCAGGTGCGTCCCGGCCGCAAGATCGGGCACGTCACGGTGCTCGGCGCCGACCTGCCCGAGGTACGCGCCCGCGCCGCCCGGGCGGCCCGCTGGTTGACCGAAGGCAGTGCCGCATGACGGACGTCGGGCTGATCATGGGTAGCGACTCGGACTGGCCCACCATGCGGGCCGCGGCCGAGGCGCTCGACGAGTTCGACGTACGGCACGAGGTCGCGGTCGTCTCGGCGCACCGCACCCCGGTCAAGATGATCGAGTACGGGCGATCCGCGGCCGACCGCGGCCTCAAGGTGATCATCGCGGGGGCCGGTGGCGCGGCCGCGCTGCCCGGCATGGTGGCCTCGGTGACCCCGTTGCCGGTGATCGGCGTGCCGGTGCCGCTGAGGCACCTGGACGGGATGGACTCGCTGCTGTCCATCGTGCAGATGCCGGCCGGCGTGCCGGTGGCCACCGTGTCGATCGGCAACGCCCGCAACGCCGGCCTGCTGGCCGTGCGCATCCTCGCGGCCACCGACGCGGTGCTGCGGGAGCGCATGTCGGCGTACCAGGCCGGGCTCGAGCGGCTGGTGGCCGAGAAGGACGCCGCGCTCCGGGCCACGCTGGGCTGAGCTTCCCCCTCAGCGCATGCCGCGCAGGGCGCCGCGCAGCCGCTCCTGGGTACGCCGGCGCCGCTCGTTGCCGGCGCCGAGCACCAGCAGCACGATCCCGACCGGGATGAGCACCAGCCACGGCCCGTACACGGTGAGCGCGTGCAGGGCCGCGAGGGCGGTGACCACCGCGCCCACCACCACCGGGGCCTGCTGCCGGCTGGTCGAGCCGACGATGAGCACCGCCACGGCGCCGAGCAGCAGCGCCACCTGCCGCACGTTGCTGGTGTCGCTGATCAGCACGATGGCCAGGGTGGGCAGGAACGCCGCCACCAGGGCCGGGCCGTACGCCGCCCAACTGCTCAGCTGCGGGTGCTGGCGCAGCTCCAGGATCCCGACCAGCAGGGCGAGCGCCGCGAACGGCAGCGTGTAGGCCTCCACCAGCCCGACGTCGGAGATCCACATGAGCAGCCACCACGCGCTGATCTCGCACGCCACGGCCGACCAGAACAGCGCCCGGCGCTCCATGGTGCTCCGGCCCGGCCGGCTGGCGGCCACCCCGATGACCGCGCCCCAGGCCGCCAGCAGCGCGGCGATGTGCCGGGGCGACTGGAACGCCAGCGCCAGGGCGATCAGCGCCGAGCCATAGCCGGTCCACTCCACCGTGGCGGCCTCGCGGACCGCCTCCGGCCGGCGCAGCCGGGGCAGCGTCCGGGCACCCACCAGCAGCAGCGTCCCCACGGCCAGCACGCCGAACGCCGACCAGGTCGGGCTCAACCCGGCCACCAGGCCCAGGGTGAGCACGAACAGTTGGGCCATCACCGAGCCGAACAGCCAGCCCAGGATCCGGGCCCGCTCGGTGCGGCCGAACAGCGCCGCCACCGCGCCCACCCCCACGGCGCTGCCCAGGGTGAACAGCGTGAGCTGCCGGGTGGCCAGGGCGCCGGCCAGCCCGGCTCCGCCGGCCGCCAGCCCGATGCCGAAGGCGGTCATCCGGGTCACCCGCAGCGACCGGGCCTGCTCGGCGGGCGGCGGTGGTGGGGTGAGGGCTAGCCCGAGCATGGCGATCGTGAAGACGGCCAGCGCCGCCATGGTGGCGTTCGGCCAGCCCAGCCCCAGCGAGGTCGGCGCGATCAGCAGCGTGATGGCCGCGCCCGGCAGCACCACCGGCACGGCCCGGGCGGGCCGGCCGCCGAAGAACCCGGTGGCGCCGAGCGCCGTGGCGATGGTCAGCAGCAGCGCCGCGAGGACATTGGTCGGATCGACCGCCGCCGGGGGCGGCACCAGCAGCGACGGCGGCGGGCCCGCCCACACCCGGCCGAGCACCCGGTACGGCCCGAGCAGCGCGGTCACCAGCGCCGGCGCCACGGCCGCCACGGCCAGCGCCGCGGGCACCACCGACACCAGCAGCGCGCCGACCGTCGGGCTCACCGCCCACCGGCTGCGGGGCGGGTCGGCCAGCGGCCGGCGTACCCCGCCGGCGAGCACCGACCACCGGGACCCCGGCGCGGCGGCCGTGCCGGGCGCCGGGGTCGCCCCCGGCGGCGGGGTGGCGGCCCGCAGCAGCTCGGCGAGCACCCCCAGCAGGGCGGTGGCGGCCGCGAACACCCCGAACGGCAACCCGGCGAAGATCGACGCCGCGGCCGTCACGGTCGCGCCGCCGGCGATCCCCACGGTGGCGTACGGCAGGTACTCCGGTATGCGCCGGCGCGCCACGGCCACCACGGCCACGCCGAGGCTGGATCCGCCGAGCGCGGCCGTGAGCACGACCTCGGACGGCCAACCCAGCTCGGCCGCCAGCGCGGCGAGCGCCCCCGGCGCGGCCAGCAGGGCGCCCCCGGTCGCCATCCCGCCGATCTGCGCCAGCTGCACCGGCATGGCCGGCGGCGCCGGGGAGGGCGCCCCACCGTCCGAGCCGGCGGTCATCCCGGCGATGGCGCGGGCCAGCCCGGCCACCACCACCCCGAGCAGGCAGAGCACCCCCAGGGCGGCCGCGGTGGTCCACGGGCGCACCAGCGCCGCGCCGACCGCGTGCAGCGCCACGCAGCCGGCCAGCGCCGCCCAGGCCAGACCGGCCCGGGGATCGGCGGCGGCCACGGCCGCGACGGCGTACGCCACGGTCACCACGCCGCTCACCACGATGGGCGACCACCAGGGCAGACCCAGCGCGGCCGGCGTGCCGATGGTGGCCAGCCCGGCGAGCACGGCGGCCACGTCGTAGCCGCGGGGCCGCGGCAGCAGGATCGCGGCCGCGCCGGCGAGCAGCGCGAGCGCCACCGGCGCCTGCCAGCCGAGCCCGCCGGGCGCGCCGGCCGACCACCGGTCCAGGTCGGCCGCCCAGATCCGGCCGGGCGTGGCCAGCACCCGCACCCCGCCCACCACGGCGGCGTACCCGGCGATGGCGGCGATGACGGCGCCCGTGACGGCAAGGCCCAGCACCGGGCCGCGGCGCCAGTGCGCGGGCATGGCCCGGGCCGCGACGGCCACCAGCAGCACCAGGGCCGCGCCGGCCGCCAGGGCCGAGCCGGGGGCCAGGATCGCGGCGATCCGGGCCAGCGCACCCACGCTCGCGGCAGTGGCGGCGGCCGTCGCCAGGTCCGGGCCGTCGAGCACTCGGTCGGCCCGCCGGCCCGCGTCGATGGACGGCGCGAGGACCAGCAGCACGGCCGCCACCAGCAGGGCGCCCCCGACGAGGGCGTCGGCCGGGGTGGCGCCGGGGGCGCCGAAGGCGGCGATGGCGACCGCCAGGGCGCCCAGCGCCGTGCCGACGGCCAGCGGCGCGCTCAGCTCGCGATGGGCCACCTGGCGCAGGGCCGCGAAGCTCAGCGTCCCGCAGGCGGCCAGGAAGCTGGCCGCCAGCACGGTGAGGCTGGCTCGGGCCACCGCGTCCGGGGCCGGGGCCGCGCCGAGCGGGATGGCCGAGGCCACGAAGCCGGCCACCGCCCCCGGGATGGCCAGCGCGGCGCCGCCGGAGGCCCAGTCCGCCACGATGCCCGCCGTGCGGCCCAGCACGATGGTCCGGCTGGCCGGCGCCAGTGCGATCAGGATCCCGGCGGCGGCCAGCGCGCCGAGCACCGCGGCGGTGCTCCCCGGCCGGGCCATCGCGGCCCCGGCCGCGCCGAGCCCGGCCGCGAGGGCGGCCAGCGCGTGCGCCCGGGCCGCGCGGACGGTCTCGGCCGACAGGCCGGCGGCGGCGATGCCGATCCCGGCGACCGCGGCCGGCCAGGGCGAGGCGGGCCAGGGCAGCGCCAGCGAGGCCGGCATGGCCAGCGCCGTCGCGGCCGCGCCGGTCACCGCGAACTCCCGCCGCAGCTGGATGGGCAGCGCCACCACCGCCGCCACGGTGAGCAGGAACGCCGCGGCCGCGAGCTGCCAGCCGGCCGGACCCACCGCGCCGGCCAGCCGTTCCGGATAGCCGGACAGGTCGGCCCGCCACGGCGGCATGGCGATCCGCACGGGGGCCACGGCGGCCCGCACCGTGGTGCCGGCCACGAAGGCGCCGATCACCAGCAGCGCGAGCGCGGACGCCAGTTGCGGACCGCGCCGGACCTGCTCCGGGAGCGCCCGTACGGCGACGCCGGTCAGCGCCACCGCGGCGGCCACCAGCACCAGCGACCGGCCGGGCAGGGCCTCGGCCGACACCTTGCCGACGGCCGCGATGACGGCGAGGGTGAGCACCCCGGCGGCCACGTCCCGGACCGGCGGCCGGTCCAGCGCGAGGGCGCCGGCCAGCCCGACCACGGCCGCCAGCAGCAGCACGCTGCCCGCGCGCGCCGCCGCCGGCACCGTGTCGGCCGCGACGAGCGCCAGCACGGCGTACCCGAGGGCGAGGACCGCGGCGACGGCGTGCAGCGCGAAGGTGAGCTCCCGCAGCCACGGCGTGGCCGGGCCGGGCGCGGCCGGTCGCCGCTCCCGGGCCGGGATGCGGCGCCCGTCGGCGGCGGCCGTGACCACCGCGTCGACCTCCTCGCCCGCGCTCTCCGGCCGGTACGCGCCGGCGGCCCGGTCGGCCGGCCCGGGACCGGCCGGGTCCGCCCCGGCCGGGTCGTCGGCCGGCTCCGGCGGTGGCCCGGCCCGGCGGCTCAGCCACGGCGCCGCGGTGAGCCGACCGTCCGCGGTGAACAGCCGGGCGAGCCAGAGATCGAGCGCGGCCACCGCGGCGAGCGCGAGCGCCCAGCCGGCCGGCCCGGTGATCGCGTCCCGGGCCAGCAGCGGCAGCACCGGCTGGACGGCCAGGACCAGCCCGTACCGGGGCAGGGCCAGGCCGGTCGCGCCGCCGTAGAGGGCGGCCACGACGGCGGTGACCGCGAAGGTCAGCCCGGCGTAGAGGCCACCCGGAACGCCGCTGGTCGCCACGGAGTCGACCGTCCAGACGGCGTAGCCGGTCAGCGGCACCAGGAGCAGACCCACCGCGGCCAGGGTTTCGGCCGTCGAGGTGAGGCCGCGGCGGGCGGCCAACGGCGCGCCCGCCAGCAGCGCGCCCGAGGCGGCGGCCAGGATGGCGACCCGGCTGAAATTGCTGTACGACGTGAGCGCCACGACCGCGGCCGCGATGCCCAGCAGCAGGCCGCCGAGGGCCAGGTAGATGTTCTGCACCTCGCGGGAGGAGGCCTCGGGCGGGTGCGGCGGAGCGCCCTCGCCGGACGCCGGCGGTTCGAACGGGTCGGGCAGCCCCTGCCAGTCGTCCCGCGGCGGGGCCTGCCCGGCGGCGTCCGCGGCCGGGGCGTGGCGGCGGGCGCCGGCCCGGCCCTCCTGCCGGGGCACCCGGGGCGCGCCCGGGGGCGGCGGGGTGCCCGGCGCCGGGCCGGACCCGGCCGACGTCGGGGGAGGCGGGGACGGCGTGCCGGGCGCCGGGCCGGCGCCGGCCGACGTCGACGGCGGCGGGGCCGGTCGGTCGGCCGTACCGGACGGGTAGCCGGACCCGGGTGGCGGCGCGGGCCGGGCGGCCGTACCGGCTGGGTACCCGGATCCGGGCGGCGGCGCGGGCCGGGCGGCCGTACCGGCTGAGTAGCCGGATCCGGGCGGCGGCGCGGCGGCCGACGGCGGCGTGGTCATCCCGGCGGCGCCGGATCGGGATCGCGCGGCCGCGGCGTCCGGCGGCGGCCCGGTTGTGGACGGCCCGGTTGTGGACGGCTCGGTCGTAGGCGGCGCGGTCGGGGGCGGCGCGGTCCGGGAGCGCGAGCCGGCGCTGGGGCCGGCAGCCGAACCCGGCGCGGCGCTGCCGGCCGGGGTCGCCGGCCCGGGTCGGGCCGACGACGGTCCCGGGCCCGACGGTCCCGGTCCCGGCCTCGATCCGGATGGCGGCGCGGCCGCACCCGGTCGACCGGCCCCCGGCGGTGGCGGCGCGGCCGCGGACGGCGGCGGACCGGCGGGTGGCGGGCTGGGCGGCGCCGGCCGGCGGTTGCCGCCGCGCCGGAACCGGCGGCCGCGACCGCCCTGCCGACGGCGGTCGTCGTTCGCGTGCGCCAGGATGTCCCGCTGGAACTGCGCGGCCTGCAACTGCTGGGCGATCTGCCGCTGCTCGTCGCCGATCGCGAGCTCCCGGGCCTTCATCTCGGCGATCGAGCGTTCGATCCGGGCCAGCTCATCGCCCAGGTCACCCTGCGGGGTCCCGCAGAACGGGCAGCTGGTGGCCGTCTCGATCATCCGCCCGCAGCCGGTGCACTGGTGCGTCTCGCTCATGCCGGCCCCTCGCTTCGCTCCGGGCCGTCATGAGGCTCCACCGCACTGAGCCAAACGATTCGCTCGCTGCGCTCGCTCATGCCGGCCCCTCGCTTCGCTCCGGGCCGTCATGAGGCTCCACCGCACTGAGCCAAACGATTCCCCACCCGCCGCGCCCCGGCCGGCGCTTCGCACTGAGCCTGCTGCGCTCGCTCATGCCCGGCCCCTCGCTCCGCTCTTCGTGGCTTCCCTCCGAAGCATGCCCAAACCAGGCAACCGTTGAATAGCCCCGCGGGGTGTGTCGGCATGGAAGATCGCGAAAATGCGAACCGGCCGCGGACCCGAGGCGGGTTCGCGGCCGGTGTCGGCCGGGCTGCGGTCGCCGGGGCGACCGCGGAGAGGTTGCGGCTCAGGGGCGGCCCATGCCGCGGTACTCCCAGCCGGCCTGGGTCCAGGCGGTGGAGTCCAGGCAGTTCCGGCCGTCGACCACGCGCCGGCCGGCGGCCAGCTCACCGAGCGCGGCCGGGTCGGCGTTGCGGAAGTCCGCCCACTCGGTGAGCACGCAGACGAGGTCGGCATCCCGTACGGCGTCGTCCATGGTGGCCTCGTACGTGAGGTCCGGCTGCGCCTTGCGGGCGTTCTCCATCCCCTGCGGGTCGTACACCCGCACGTCCGAGCCGGCCTTGCGGAGCAGCGCCGCGACGGCCAGCGCGGGGGCGTCCCGGACGTCGTCGGAGTTTGGCTTGAAGGTGGCGCCGAGCACCGCGATCCGGGTGCCGGACAGGTCCGGGCCGGCCGGACCGTAGCGCCGGTTGAGCAGCTCGGCGGCCAGCTGGAGCACGCGGTTGCGCCGGCGCATGTTGATCAGGTCGACCTCGTGCAGGAACCGCAGCGCCTCGCCGGCGCCGAGCTCCTGCGCCCGGGCCTGGAACGCCCGGATGTCCTTGGGCAGGCAGCCGCCGCCGAAGCCGACGCCGGCCTGCAGGAACCGGTTGCCGATCCGGGGGTCGTACCCGATCGCCTTGGCCAGCTGCGTGACGTCGCCGCCGGCCACCTCGCAGACCTCGGCCATCGCGTTGATGAACGAGATCTTGGTGGCCAGGAACGCGTTCGCGGCCACCTTGACCAGCTCGGCGGTGGCGAAGTCGGTGACCACCAGCGGAACCTCGCGGTCCTCGGTGGCGGCCAGGTCGAAGACGCCCTTGTGGGCGGCGTACAGCATGCCGTTGGCCCACTCGGACTTGACGCCCACCACGATCCGGTTCGGCCGCAGCACGTCCTCGACCGCGAAGCCCTCCTGGAGGAACTCGGGGCTCCACGCCACCTCGACGCCGAGGTCGGCCGGGGTGTGCTTGCCGACCAGCTGCTCGATCCACTCGGCGGTGCCGACCGGCACGGTCGACTTGCCGACGATCAGCGCCTTGCGGGTGAGGTTCTGGGCGAGGCTGGAGACCGAGGCCTCGACATAGCTCAGGTCGGCGCCCATGCCGTCGGCCCGCTGCGGGGTGCCGACGCAGATGAAGTGGACGTCGCCGAACTCGGCGGCCTCCTCGTACGAGGTGCTGAACCGCAGCCGGCCGGAGGCCAGGTTGCGGCGCAGGAGCTCGTCCAGGCCGGGCTCGTGGAACGGCACCTCGCCCTCGCCCAGCCGGGCGATGCGCTCGGGATCCACGTCGACGCCCATGACCTCGTAGCCGAGCTCGGCGAAGCAGATCGCATACGTCGCACCCAGGTAGCCGACTCCCAGGAAGGTCAGCCGGGGGCGCGCCGCGCCGGAGGGCGGGCTGACCGTACTGAGGGGAAGGGGCTGCGTGGTGGGATAAGGGATCGTCACGCCTTGTTCTCCGCTCGCACTGGCGGCGCTTCGTTGCGTCGCAGCTGACTGCGGCGCCGCGGCCCCGGCACCGGAAGAGGACATTACTGCTTCAATGTACGGCGATCTGCGGTTGTGTGATCTCGCTCATGCCGCGCCGCGGGCCGCCTGCGGCGATAGTTGGTGAGCCTACGCGCTTCCAACGCGGCGGCAGAAATCCGCTGGGTATCCTCGCCACGCTGGCCGGCGGATCCAGAAGATACCGACCAGCCGCGACATTCGCCAAGGGGAGGGGCACGATGACGACAGACCCGTCGTTCGACGTCTACCGGTTGTCCGAGGAGCACGAGGCCGTCCGGGCGGCCGTTCGGGACGTTTGCGACGCAAAAGTCGCACCGAACGCGGCAGAAGCCGACGAAACGGCTGAGTTTCCCAAGGCGTCCTACGAGGCTCTGCGTGCCGCCGACTTCCACGCGCCGCACATCCCCGAGGAGTACGGCGGCGCCGGGGCCGACGCCCTCGCCACGGCCATCGTGATCGAGGAGGTGGCCCGGGCCTGCGCCTCGTCCTCGCTGATCCCCGCGGTCAACAAGCTCGGCACCATGCCGCTGCTGCTGGCCGGCTCGGCCGAGCTGAAGCGTCGTTACCTCACCCCGGTGGCGGCCGGCGAGGCGATGTTCTCCTACTGCCTGTCCGAACCGGAGGCCGGCAGCGACGCGGTGTCGATGACCACCCGGGCCGTCCGCGACGGCGACCACTGGGTGCTCAACGGCGTGAAGCGGTGGATCACCAACGCCGGTGAGTCCGAGTACTACACGGTCTTCGCGGTCACCGACCCGGCCGCCCGGTCCCGCGGCATCTCGGCGTTCGTGGTCGAGAAGGGCGATCCGGGCGTCAGCTTCGGCGCCCCGGAGAAGAAGCTCGGGATCAAGGGCTCGCCGACCCGCGAGGTCTACCTGGACAACGTACGCATTCCCGCCGACCGGATGATCGGCGCGGAGGGCACCGGCTTCGCCACCGCCATGCGGACCCTCGACCACACCCGGGTCACCATCGCCGCCCAGGCCATTGGCATCGCGCAGGGCGCGCTCGACTATGCCAAGGGGTACGTCAAGGAGCGCAAGCAGTTCGGTCGGCCGGTCGCCGACTTCCAGGGCATCCAGTTCATGCTCGCCGACATGGGCATGAAGCTCGAGGCGGCCCGGCAGCTGACGTACGCGGCGGCCGCCAAGTCCGAGCGCGGCGACGCGGACCTCACCTACTTCGGCGCCGCGGCCAAGTGCTTCGCCTCCGACGCCGCCATGCAGATCACCACCGACGCGGTCCAGCTGCTCGGCGGGTACGGCTACACCCGCGACTACCCGCTGGAGCGGATGATGCGGGACGCCAAGATCACCCAGATCTACGAGGGCACGAATCAAGTGCAGCGGATCGTCATGGCGCGCCAGCTGCTGAAGGACTGAATCGAGCCTGTTTTCGCAGGTGAGGGCCGTGGTCGGCGGGTAGTTGACCTTTCGGTTGACTTCGGTCGATCATGGCCCGTTTCGGATGTCATCCTGGCCAAATCCTGGCCTCGCCGCTCACACATGCCCATGTGTCGAGCTCGTTTCCTGCTTGCGGACGACGCCCGCAGCAGGGTGGCTCCTGGGATAACCTTCTCGACGGCTTGGCGCCATGGACCGGACCAGGCGTACCGAAAAATGCGGCGAGTGTGCCGCAGCTCAAGTCGCTTCGCGTCATCCTCGGCTCATCCCAGGGCTCCGACAACATTGTCAAGTGATGACGAGGAGCGCCAGTGGCCGGATGCTGTCGCACCGCCGACAGCCTGGCCCGGCACGGGATGACCGCCTACGACCAGGCCACCGGTGTGGTCCTGGCCAGCGTCGACGTCGACGGCAAGACCAACGAGGCGGCGGCTTCGTCGAGATCACTGACGCGGAGCAGAACCGCAAGCTGGACCGCTGGCACCAGCGGCTCACCGATGGCGGCCTCTGGGTCTGAACCACCAGGTCAGGGGTGGCTGCCTTGGTATTCCTGAGCGGCAGCCTCCGGGTCGAGGGTGGGCCCGGAGGGCAGTAGGGCGACGAAGGGCAGCGGCAGCCGGGTCGCTGCGTCGATCTTGAGCTGCAACCGCGCCACGGCGTCGGCGGAGATGATCGGGAATCGCTGTCCGGATTCGGTGATGAGGTTGTACCCGCCGTCCTGGCCGGCCGTGGTGGTGGCCAGGACGAACGCCCCGGTGCCTGGAGTGATCGAAACCGAGGTGGCCAGGTCGCGGTTCTCGCCGGCCCTGGTGGCGATCGGCGGGGCGGAGCTGGGGGTGGGCAGCGTCGGGGGGAGGCTCACGGTCGCGGCCCAGGGCGCGTCACCGGGTGGTGCGCCGGGTGTCGTGCTGACGCACAGCGGCTGGCCGCGGACCGGGTCCACCGGGCTCGGTACGTCCTTGGGCCAACCTGCCTTACCCGGCACGGGCTGGTGGGACGTGGGGACGTTGACGGCCGCGGAGTCGAGGTGGATCAGTTTGCTGTCGCCGGCCTGGAGCAGGGTGGCGGTCAGCGGTGTGATCGGGCTGATCCCGTCGAACTGGGCCAGCCAGTAGCTTGGGTGCTGGCCGGAGACCTGAGTCTGGATGACGTCGCCGACGGCGGCCCGGTCGGGCAGGGAGGTCGGCGGTGTTCCGCCGTGGGGGACCGGCGGAACGGCGATCTCCGGACCCTCCGGCAGGGTGTCCAGCACCCGCGCCGGCACGGCCATCGGTCGGACGTCCTGGAACCCGAGCACACCGCGGGTGTTGCCGGCCAGCCGGTAACGGCGGCCGAGGGTGATGAGCCAGGTGGTTCCGCCGTCCTGGGCCAGCACCGCGGAGTTCCGGCCGAGCATCCCCTGGGTCGGCGCGGGCGCTCCGGCCAGGACCGTCACGTCGGGCTGCACCACCTGCGAGCCGGACGGCAGCACGCAGACCGTCCACGGTCCGGTGGCCAGGCGCTGCGGCATTCCGTCCGGTGCTCCCGGGATGCCCACCGGGAGGCCGCGTCGCCGTCCGTCCAGGGCGGAGGCTCGGACCTCGACGGGTTTGCCGCCGCCCACCAGCAGTGCCGAGCTGAGATTGAGCGCCGGGTGCAGCACGCCGTCGACCAGCACGTACCGGTCACCGGAGCCTTTGACCAGCACCGCTCCGGCGTCCGGTAGCGAGGGGCCGCGGCCGCCGCCGAGGAGCCCCGCGATGCCGAAGCCAGCCATCACCAGCACGGCGATGACCAGGCTGCCGACCAGCGTCCGGTTCAGCCGGCGATGCGGGTCCCGGCCGGCGTCGTCGACGCCCAGCACGAGGCTCGTCACTCGCCGACGGCTCTCGTAGTCGTACGCTGCGACGTGGTCCCGGGTGGTGGCCATCGGTCGGGTTGACCCTCACTGTCGGTGGTCCCTTCGGTAGCACCATGATAGGTGAACAGGGTTCGATCCCAGCGCGCCCACGAGGACGGCGAAGAGGTGGCGGCACAGGTGTACGGGGCCAGTCCGGTCGGCAGCTCGCCACGGCGTGGATCGCGGCTGCGAATCGACCGAAGCCGACTGATCGCCGTGGAGGCCGTCGCCGGTCTGGCCATCGTCGGTGGCACGCTCGGTGGCGCCGTCGGATGGTCGATGATCTTCGTGGCGGCACTCGTGCTGCTGCTCACGCTTGGCCGCCGGGACGGCCGGTGGTTGACCGAACTGATGGCCGCGCGGCTGCGTGGCGGCACCGCGACCAACGCGGTCGTTGCCGCCCCACCCGAGCCGACGACCAAGCCTCGCGGGGCGGCGGATCAACCCGGCGGGGCGGCAAACAGGCCCGACGGGACGGCGGGCGAGGTGCGCAGCGGCACAGCGGAGTTCGGCGCGGTGGCCGAGATCGTGCCGCAGTTGATGGTGACGGAGTGCAGCAGCCGGAACGGAGACCCGGTCGGCGTGGCCTGGGACGGCCAGGGCTTCGCCGCCGCGCTCGAGCTGGACAGCAACACGCGGTTCCGGCTGGACCTGGGACGGCTCGTCGCATCCGCCGCGACCGACGACGTGCCACTGGCCAGCGTGCAGCTGCTGATCGAACAACTGGCCATGACGAGGATGCCCGGGAGCGGGGTCGTCCGGTCCGCCGGCGACCCCTGGCCGGGCGTGGACCTGCCGCTGCTGCGCCGGGCCTGGATCGCGGTGCGGTACGAGCCAAGCTGGGCGCCCGAGGCGGCAATGCGGCGCGGCGAGGGCGGGGCCGATGGAGCTCGGTTGGCGGTGGCGGCGTCACTGGCCCGGCTGCGGGTGCGGATCCTCGAACAGGGACCGACGGCAACGCCACTGGACGCAGCCGGGTTGACCCGCACGATCCGTACGGTGGGCGACCCCGCCACGACGGGCACGCTGCACCGCGAGCACTGGACGCCAAGCCCGGCGCGGCACCACTGCCTCGGAGCGACGGTCGGGTCCCCGGCCGACTGGCTCACATTGCTGCGGGCCGTCTCGCGCAGCCCGGCCGAGCGGACCGTCCTGTCGCTGTCGATCGAGTTGAACGCCGCCGCCACCCGCAGCCGGGCCGCGATCCGGCTGGTCGGCAGCGACCACGCGGCCGTCCGGCAGGCCCAGGACCGGTTGCTGGCCACCGGCCTGGCCAGCCCGTTGCTCGGAGCGCAGGCGGCGGGGGTGTTGGCCACGCTGCCGCTCGGAGGCGGGCCACGCCCGTCGACCGGCGCCATCGGTTGGATGTCCCGGTGAGGGGGCAGCGGGCGAAGGCGCCCGAGCCGGGCCGAATGGACGTCGAGGTGCTGCCGTCGGTGCGATGGGCGGGGCCTGCCCAGGTCGACCTGGCCGTCGACATTCCGCTGGGCGGGGTGTCACTCGGAAACGACCGCGCCGGGCAACCGGCCGCGGTCGCCATGGTCCAGCCCCGACCGGTACGGATCGGACTGCTCGGCCATCCCGCGTGGGGCGCGGCGCTGGCCCACCGGCTGCTCAGCGTGGGCTGCCAGGTCGCCGTGCTCACCACCGGCTCGAAGCACTGGGCGGCGCTGCGGACGACGGCCAACCCCCCGTGGCTGACCTGGCTGAACGGCCCGACGCGCTGGCCGCCGGGGCGGGACGGGACGGCCGGATTCCGTGGCCCGCAGGTGCTGATCGTGGATTATCCGACCCCGCCGCCGCTGTGGATCGGCAATCAGCCGTGGTGCACGGTCGTGCACGCGAGCACGGCGGCGCCGATTGGCTCGGAGTTCTGGTCGAATACGGATGCGTTGCTGCTCACCGCGCCCGGCTACGGCGCCGTGGTGGCGCAGCGCTGGGGGCTCCCCGACGCGGCGCTCGCCGACGACCTGCGGCCGGGCGAGATCGCGCTGGCCGATCGGCACGGCGTGCTGCCCATCGTTTTTCCCCGTACCGGATAGGTGGGTCAGCGTCGCTGGCCGGCCAGGGGGAGCGGTCCGGTGTGGTCGTCCTCGACCGACCCGGGCAAGGCCGGCCGCAGGTAGACGGTGGTACGCGTACCGCTGACCGAGCGGGACCGGGTGAACAGGCTGTGCAGCCGGCCGGCCCGGTCGGGCCGGCCGGGCAGCAGGCGGCCGACGACCGTGTCGAAGGCGCGGCGGTCACCGACGCCGCCGAGCCAGTCACCGACCCGGCGAGCGATCTCTGCATGCCCGATCATCGGCCGCATGAACGCCGAAGCGGTCGCCACCTCGGTCACGGTTCCCCCGGGAAGCGCGATGCGCAGCATGATCCCGGCGCGGTGGGTGGCTGCCACCTCCTCGGTCAGCACCCCGGGGATCACCGGGCGTACGGCCGCCAGGTCGGGCGGCAGCCCGGCGTCGGTCAGCACCGTGGCGACCAGCTCGGGGCGCCAGCCGGGCAGCTCGTAGTAGACCTTGGCGCCGACCCGGCCGCCCCGGCCCAGCCCGATGGCCAGTTCCTGGCAGAAGCCGTGTGCCTCCAGCCGCGCCATCGTGGCCAGCGCCGGCGCCCCGGCCGGCAGGCCCAGCCGGCGCAGCGCCGTGGTGACCCGCGCGCCGGCCCGCCCGTCGGCCAGGTCGTGGTGCAGCGTGCTCAGGTACGTCTTCAGCACCTCCCCGCCGTCCGTGGTGGTGTCGACCCCGGCCCAGACCCAGAACCGGCAACCCTCCGGAACCGGTAACGCCGGGTCGACCAGCGCGTCGACCGCCGGACGAATACCGGCCCAGGTGTCGGCGTAGCCGAGCAGTTCGGCCGTCCGGCCGATCGCCGCCAGCCCGCTGCGGGCGCGGGGGTACGGAGGAAGAACCGGGTCACCCACTTCGACGGTGTAGCGCAGCGCGGGTGGCCCATCGGTGACCGACAGTTCCAGCGGCAGCCCGCCGGCCAACCCGGACAGTTGGGCGCTCGGCCACGGCGCCGCAGCGGCCAGCGATTCCCGGGTGAGTTCGCCGAAGACCGCGACCGCCCGCGCGGGGTCGACCCCGAGGTCCGCCGCGACGGTGCCCACCAGCCGGTCGTACCCGTGCCCGACCGCGCCCCGCCCGGACGGGCCGGCGAGATGTGCGGTCCGGCTCCCGGCGTTCCCGGTGGTGGTGGCGACCGGTTCGGCGGGAAGCGCCGGTGCGGCGGTGAGCAGGGCGCGCAGCGCGGTGGCCGTGGTGAACACCCCGCGGGCATCGACGCTGCGTTCGGTCACTCCGCCACCGCTCGGGTCCGGGACGAGCAGCTCGGCGTCGCCGGCCCAGCCGCCACCCGGGCGCTCGGCGGCCAGCAGTGATCGTGCGTCGACGGGCGCGTCGGCCAGCACCAGGGCGTGCAGCCAGGACGCGTGCCCGAACGCGGTGGCCGGCGGGCGTACGGGTGCGGGCACCGGGGCCAGACCGGGCCGCCCGGCGACGGTCCACGCCTCCAGCGCGAGCGCCGTCGGATAGCCGTCCTCGGCCCACCAGATGCTGGTCCATCGGCCGGGTGGCCGCTGCCACCGGGCGACCAGCCGCGACCAGGCATCGGCGAGCGCGGGCCGGCCGAGGGCCCCGCCTTCGTACCGGGCCAGCAGCGCCGCGGCGGTGACGTCGGGCGTCGGCTCCGACCACCGGCCGGTGCGGTACACGTCCTGGTACGTCCGGTACCCCGCCGTGCCCTCGTGCGCGGTCAGGAACTCCAGCGCCGCCGCCGGCACCGGCCGGCCAACCGCGGCCAGTAGCCGGACGACCCAGGCGGTGGAGTCGGCATCCGGTGCCACGCCGCGGTGGTATCCCCAGACGGCGCCCGGCCCGACCGTGCTCAGCAGCCAGTCGGCCGCCGCATCGGCGCCCTCGGCGGCGGCCGTCCGCACCGCCGGATCCAGGGTCGGGCTCGCCGCCGCGGCGGCCAGTGCGCTGCCCGCATAGCCGGTGACCCAGGAGTCCGAGCAGCCGACGGCGACCATGAAGTCGCTCCAGCTTCCTTGCGGGTGTTGCAACCGGCGCAGGTATCCGACCGCCCGTGCCGCAGCCTGCATGCCCTCTCCGTTCCGGTTCTCCACCGGGACCGCGGCGCACATTCGCCGGGCCGCGAGCCTATCGACGTGCATGGCAGAATACGGGGTAACCGCGAACCTCCACAGTGCCGTTCGGCGGTGCCGGGAAACGGGGGCGTTCATGGCCGACTTCTCGCAAGAGTCATTGGTCGCGGCTGCCGGGGTGGACCCGTGGAAGCTGCGCGACCAGTTCACCGCCGGTGACCCGGAGGAGATCTACGCGATGGCGCGTGGATTCAACCAGGCGGCGGCGCAGCAGGGCGACGCGGTGACGCTGGCGACCAAGGGCTTGGAAACCGCCGGCGACGGCTACAAGGTCAACAACCAGACCCCGATAGACGTCGACGCCCAGGTGGCGCAGGCCAGCAAGGAACTCGGCAACAGCGGCGAAAAGCTCGGCAAGATCGCGAAGCTGCTCTCCGAGACCGCCAGCGACCTGGCCCAGCGCACCGCGACGGCGAACACCCAGATCAACTCACTGGTCGGTGACGTCAACGGGATCATCGGCGAGTGGAACCAGATGGTCCGCCAGTCGCACAACGACCCGGACTTCCAGCAGAACCGCCATTCGTACATGGCGCCCTACGTGGCCCGCGCCGTGCAAAAGGTCAAGGACTACGGCGGCCCGCTCAACCAGTCGATCGGCGACTACGAGAAATACCTGGCCGATCACCTCAAGGCGATGGCCGACCTCGGCTACATCCCGCCCACCCAGTTGGACGAGGGGCCCGGCGATGTGAACGTGCCAGATCCGAAGTCGGCCGCGAACGGCACGGTCGCGGCGACGAAGATGGGCGACCCCAGCCAGGCCAAGGCGGCCTTCGCGCAGAACACCGCTTATCTGAACCTGCTCAATGAGAAGCAAAAGTCTGGGGTCCCGCTCACCGAGGCCGAGAAGAACTGGCTGAAGGCCTACTACGAGCAGGTGACTCCGCACTTCGGCGAGATCAAGGACTGGGCCGACAAGCAGGCCGGCGTCAAGCCGGGACAGAAGCCCGACCAGAAGGACCCGTTCGTCCAGCTGGTCAGCCGGGTCGGCGACGGATTCCTCAACCTGTCGCGGGACGTCCCGTACGACGAGCTGCCCAAGTCGGCCCGCGACGTCATTGCCAGCAACCTCGGTGTCACAGAGCCTTCCGACGAGGTCGGCTTCTGGGCCACCCCGGGCCAGCGGCACCTCGGGGATGCCTGGCCGCCGAAGACCGATCCGGCGTTGCTGGCAGCCGCCGGGTTCACCGGCCTGCTCAACGACTACTCCAGCGACGGTGTGGCACCGAGCAACGACCTGGCGTCGCACCTGAAGGACGCGGCGTTGCGCTGGAAGCACCAGAGCAACGTCATGTACGCCAACTATCAGGCCGACTACCCGATCGCCAAGGGCTATGACCCCTCGCTGAAGCAGTTGTCCGCCGACGAGTGGAACAAGCTCATGCCCGACGAGCTGTCCTCGGACGCGCTCGGCGTGGTGGCCCGCAACAGCCCGTTCAGCAACGACTGGATCCTGCACAACGCCGCCGAGCGTCGCGAGCTGATGGGCATGAACTGGCAGTCCGGCCAGGGCGCGGCCGACGTGTTGCTCGCGGCCAGCATGCGCGGGCAGCCGGGCCTGTCGAATGCGCAGGCGGCGCAGGCCGGCCTGGCCATCGTCCAGGACGCCGCCACCGACTACAACGGTCTCGCTCACATGGCCAACGCCAAGGTCAAGGGCGCGATCGCCAACGTCGGACTGGTCTACGTCGACTCGTTCGCCCAGCACAACACCGTCCCGGTCGGCGAGGAACAGAACATCGAGATCACGTTGCCGGACGGGACGAAGGTGTCCGGCTTCCAGATGGCCGACGCCACCCGTGGCAACTTCCTGAAGTTCGTCGCGGCCAGCGACCCGGCCATCTACCAGCACTTCCGGGAGGGAACCCTCACCCGGGGCACCGAATATCTGCAGATGGTGATGGGGCAGGGGCACACCGATCCGCACGATCCGGCGTACGTGAGCGCGATGAACGATGCCGTCCGGCTGACCTCCATGACCGATGGCGCGGCGGCGAGCGTGCTCAACGACGCGGCGAAGGAGGGCGCCAGCGGCGACATGCGCAAGAAGATGGCGGAGGACCTGGCGTATGCGCAGGCAATGTCGGATTACAACACCAAAAAGGGTTACGTTGACACGGTGAAGAACCTGTTCAGCGTGGCCGGCCTGGTGAGCTTGCCCACCGGCGCCAGCACCGCGCTGAGCGTCGGCTCCACCGCCTTTGGCATGATCACCGACGCCGCGATCCAACAGCCCCCGGCTCCTGATCAGAACACGTACATCACGAACCTCCAGCAGTACGTGGGGGACCTCGCCGACGCCCAGAACGCGGACGCCGCGGCGCACGCGCGGGTGCAGGACAACATCGTCGCCATGACCGTCCGGGCCGGCGCGGACTCCGGGCATCCGATCATGGTCGACGACGGCCACGGGCACATGGTGGCCGTGACCCAGGATTCGGACGGGCAGTACCCCGAGCCGGTGGTCAGCGACATCTACAACGCCCTGCCGGACTACACCCAGGATCTCGGCGGTAAGTCCATCGACGACCTGCTCGGGGGCTCGCACTCGGATCCGAAGGCGCACGGCGGCGGGTACGACACCCAGTTCGACACGGGCGCGTCCGGCACCGGCCCCGAACAGGTCGGCTCGCTCGGTGACGCCGGCGGCAACTGGTCGAACACCGACGACCAGTACCGGATCTACTACGGCGACGAGACCCGGTGGCGTTACCACGAACCGACCACCTGGGAGGGCGCGTCGCTGGACAGCCAGGCGCCGGACAACAAGGGCAACACGAAGACCGACGCTCCCACCGTGCCGGCGGCCGGATGAGCCCGCGCAGATCGGCGGCCGCAGTGCGCACGACCGCGGTGTTGTGCTGCGTCGCGTTGATGGCGGCGTGCACGTCCGATCCGGCGCCCAAACCCGCGCCCTCGCCATCGAACGCCACCGCCCCGGCACCCTGTCGCACGGACGTGATCGCCGGTTGGCAGGGCGCCGGCTTGGCGGTGTTGTGGGCCGGGCCGGACCGGGGAGACGATCCGCACCGGAAGGGGACCGTGTCCCTTCCTGCCGCGGTCACGGCGATCGACGTACACAACGGTCGGGTTCGCTCCTACTGCCCGTTGCCGGGCACCTCGGCCGAGCTGGCGAGCGCTCAGGACTACACGCTCGGCATGCGGCAGGGCGGCGTGGACTACCCGCCCTTCCGCACCGATGTCGATCTGCTGCTGCGTACGCAGTACTTCTCGCCGGACTTCCGCTGGTTCGGCGCCCCCGGCCTGCCGCTGATCGACGTAGCCGCCGGCAAGGCCGTCTCGACCGATTGGACCGGCGTCACCGTCGGGTTGGGACGCGACCTCGCCCTGCTCCGCACCGGCCAGGGCGCCTCCGCGACCTGGTGCACTAGGTCGCTGCCGCCGAAGGCGGGTGAGGCATGCACGGCCCTCACCGCCCCTGCGGGAGCGGGAGGTTTCGTGATCGGGTCCGGCGGGACCCCGGTCTGGGTGCCGGCGGCCGCGCAGCCGTACGCGTTCGGCCCGGTCACCGGGTACGCCATCACGGACGGCACAAGGCTGTACGGCGCCGACTACCTGTCCACCGCCGACCGACGGGCGCAGCGCGAGAAGCTTTCCCCGACCGATCCTCCGATCGACATCGACCCGGCCGGCCGCGGCGGTTTCGTCACCTCGGCGCCCACCCCGCCGGCTGGATTGAACGACATCGACAGCTGGTTCTCGGTCGACTCGGTCGGAGACGGCAAAATCCACACCCGCTACCACCGGACGAAGGCCCACGACTGCGACAGTCGGTGTTGGATGTGGGGTGATGCGGACGCTCGATCCCGAGCGATCGTCGACAACGGCACCGTCGCCATCACCGCCGCGTTCCAGCTGACGACACGGGATGGCCAAGACCGTGTTTCCACCCGCTTCGGAGCGTTGATGGACGACAGCGGCAAGGTGTACGACCTGAGCAAGGAGCGGGGGCTGGAGTGTCCCCGCCCGCAGTCCTTCTGCCGCATCGTGGCCTGGCCGGACGGCAGTCTCGGCCCTGGGGGAACCGCCGCGCCCTGATGGCGGCGGCACCGGCCCTGTCGGCCCCGCCGCCGGCGGTGTCGGTCCGCGCGGCCGCGTTCCGATGGCATGAACGCATCCGGGGCCGCCGGCTTTCGCCAACGGCCCCGGAGCACACGGTTCCGGTCAGGACATGCCGTCGGCGACCTGCCGGGAGACGCCGCTCTGCGCTGCCACGGTGGTGGTCCGGGTCAGGTCGTCGCCCGCGTTCGCGGTCGTGTCTGCCCGCTGCCCGGAGACGTCGGTGTTTCCGGCGGCGGTCTGCGCCCCCTTGGCGTGGTCCGCCTTGGCCTGCTCGAGCACGTTGGCCAGTGCGCCGGCCGGTCCGACATCGCCGAACGCCCTGGCCGAGACGAGGGTGCCGGTCACGATCGTGCCGGCCGTGCCCGCCTGGTCGCTGGCCTGCCGGCTGATCCGGCCGCCCTGACGTAGCTGATCAGTGTCGTACCGCATGTCTGCCACGACGACTCCTCCGCTAATCCTCGCCCAGCACCGGCGGCCCGGCCTCCAGGTTGGCCGACCAGACGTCGTCCTCGACAAGCCAGTCCGGCCGCTGGCGCCGCTGCTTCTCCCGCTCGCCGCCCTGACCGGCCTGTGTGGGCGGCAGGTACGCCCGGTTGCGGTTCTGGCCGGCGCTGCCTGCGGCCCGGCCACCGCTCGCCGGCCCGGCGCCCTCCTCCAGCGGCTCGCCCGGAATCCGGCCAGTGCGACCGCGACCCGTGCCGGCCGACCGTCCGCCGGCACCCGCGGTGGCGCCCGAGCCGGAGTTGAGCAGCGGCTCCTCCGCCACGCCACCGGCGCCGCCGGCCCGACCCGCTCGGCCGCCGCGGCCGGTCAGCAGTCCCTCCTGCTGTGCGGCGCCACCGCCGGCCCGGCCACCGTTCCGGCCGGTCAGCAGACCCTCCTGCTCCACGGTGCCCCCACCGGCCCGGCCCGCCCGGCCACCAGCCCGGCCGGACAACAGCGGCTCCTCCTGCTGCGCCGTGCCACCAGCCGCCCGGACGGCGGCACGAGCACGACCGGTCCATGTGCTTTCCGGCTCGGTCACCAGCGAGCGGCGGGCACCCGCTCGGCCGCCGCCGGGACCGCCGGCCAGGCCGGCCTGGGTCGGCGGCATGTACGGCCGGCCACCCTGGCTCGCCTCCTTGAGCGCCAACTGCTGCGCCGCGTACGCCTTGGCGGCCATGCTGTCGGTGGCCTGCTGCCGCAGTTGGTTGGCGGCCGGGTTGGCTGGGTCGAGGCTCGGCGGCTGCAGCCCGCCGTACAACCCGCCAAGTCCGGCCGGGCCGCCGCCGGTCCCTCCGGCCCCGCCGCCTCCGCCCAGCGGTGCGGCGAGCCCACCGCTACCGCCGAGCGGACCGGCCGAGGGCGTTGCGCCGGTGTTCAACCCTTCCAGCCTGGAGGCGTACCGCTCCGAGTCGCCGAATGGCTTGCCGGTGACCGGGTCGATCCACCGGCCGGCCGTGGGGTCGAACTCCTGGCCGGTGGCCGGGTTGATCAGGTAGCCGGTGCGCGGGTCCCGTACCCAGCCGGCGAAGTCGCCGCTGTCGGGGCCGAGGACGGACGAGCCCGGGAAGGTGCCGGAACCGACCTTGGAACCATGACCGGTCACCACGGACGCCGCGCCAGCG
Organism: Plantactinospora siamensis; assembly: GCF_042434095.1. Classification (NCBI taxonomy): domain Bacteria; kingdom Bacillati; phylum Actinomycetota; class Actinomycetes; order Micromonosporales; family Micromonosporaceae; genus Plantactinospora; species Plantactinospora siamensis. Next base: position 55,584 of record NZ_JBHLUE010000001.1, on the reverse strand, counting down.
GCACCGATGCCACCGGCAAGCGCCGCGGTCGACCCGTTGTCGCCGGTCCCGCCGCTCGCCAGCGGATGGGCACCGCCGCCGGAGCCGCCGGCACCGCCACCTCCGGCGCTGCCCGGATCGGCCAAGCCGCTTCCGGAGCGGGTCGGTGCGGGATCCACCGCGCCCGGCTGAAACGCGTCGTAGGCGCCGGCCCACTTGTCGATCTCACCGTTGAGCACCGCGGCCGCCTGCGCCTCGCGGCGCTGGATGGCGTTGGCTCGGCCGGCCGAGAGGGCGTCCTCCGGGCCCACGATGCGCTCCACGTCCTGGTTGAAGGAGTAGTCCTCCTGGTACATGGTCATCTGGGCGCTGCTGCCGGTGGTGGACGCCTTCGACAGACCCTCCGCCACCGTGTCCGCGTACCCGCTGACGTTGGTCATCCAGGATGCCAGAGGGGCGGCCCGATCACCGAAGTTCTGGTACGGCGTGCCGTACTGCTCGGTGACCTTGTCGGCGGTGCCCTGCAGATGCCCGGAGGCGCTGCGCAGCGCCTCGGCGAAGTTCCGCCAGGTCGTGGCGACTGACTCGATCGAGTACGGCTGACCGCTCTCGATCTTGTCCTTCGCCGTCCAGTAGTCGTAGTTGGCCATTGTGCTCTGCCCTACTCAGCCAGGGGGACGTGGCCGCGGCGCGCCGCCGCCTGGGTGGCCGGATCGACATCGTGCGCCAACTGCGCCGCGGCAAGGGTTCGGCTGGCCAGGTCGCTGATGTCGAGCCCGACTTTCTCCAGCTCCCCAAGCATCGATTGGTATGCATTGAATAGCCGTTCGGCGACGGCCTGGCTTCCGTCGATGTTGCCGAAGGCCGCCGGAGGGATCAGGTTGCTCAGCAACTGTTGCTGCAACTCGTTCGGCTTCTGCTTTTGTCGCAGCTCGGCCGCGGCCTGCTCCAGCCGCACCGGATCGAAGACCTGCCGCCCGTTGTCCGTCCATCCGTACGCTTCGCCCACCGTCATCCCTCCAGGCGCCCCGATGCCACGGGGCCGGGCGCCGGCCCGGCCCCTCCCCGTCTTCAGCCGGCGATGACCCGGCTCATCTGCTGGTTGGTGTCCGCCGAGATCGACGCCACGTTGTTGACTGCGACGTGCTGCTGGTTGAGGTCCGCCGTGTACTGCGCGGTGCGCTGGTGGTACCGCGCGGTGCGGTCCTCCAGGGAGGCGCCGGTCAGCGCGTCCAGCGCCTCGGACACCACACCGCTGAGCCGGCTGCGCACACCCTCCCAGATCCGGTCCCAGTCGGCCTGGGAGTTCCGGGTGACGGTGGCGATGTTGACGATGTCCTCGTTCTTGAACTCGATGTAGCCGTTGCCGCTCATCAGATGCCCCTCCTTCACATACCCTGTGCGACGGACGAGCCGGCACCGGACCGGGCGGCCTGAGTCGCCTGGTCGGACCCGGCCTCGGCGGTGGCCCGCAGCTTGGCCAGGTCGGCCTGCAGCTCACCCAGCGTCTCGGACAGCGCCTTGCCGCCGCCGCCCAGCCCGGAGAACGTCGACGAGGTGATCTGTCCCGCCGGCGCCTTCATGGCGGCCTCGCTGAGCCCCGCCTGAGCGAGGATCTTCTGGGTCACGCCCTCCATTTCGGAGATGGCGCTGCTTACCACGTTCTCCGCGGCCAAGACGGCCGACAGATCGATCTTCACACCGGACACTGCGCACCCTCCTCAAGGTGGTGGATCATCAGGCCTTGTCATTCCAGGACCGAGCAGGACTCGACGATGTGGTCCTCGGCGGTCCGGCTCTTGAGGTAGATCGGTATGACCTTGGAGTCGTCCTTGGCCCTGGCCGCCGCGATCCCCTCCGCGATTGCCGCGTCGGCGTCGGCGAGGTCCTGATAGACGACAAAGCTCTTCGGCACACCCGCGGCCTGCAGCTTCGATCGCGTCTTCGCGATGCCTGTGTGGTAGGTGCCGAGAACCTCGACCGCCTCCGCCCACACGCTGTCCCGCACGGGCCGGCCCTCCGTGACCGGCTGGACCTGGCTGGCGGCCCAGGATGTCGCGAAGAACTGGATGGCACTCTCCCCGTACGCGCAGACCGAGCCGGAGAGTTTGGCGACGCCCGGCGGCCGGTGCAAATTGCGAGACGGTGGCTTCGTGTACGTCGGTGAGGGCGGCGTCGAGGCTTCCGGCGTGGCCGGCGCGTTCGAGGAGTCGGTCGGCGCCGTGTTGGTGACCCCGGCGGTTGTCGGGGCGGCCGTCGGCGGGTGTGCCGGGTCGGAGCAGGCGGCCGCGAGGGCGAGCACCATCGCCGCACCGGCCACGGCACGCAGGCTCGGTGCGGTCGGACGCCGCATCATGATCCTGAACAACCTGAATCCTCCTCGAACACCCATTTCAATGTATCGGTGTGGGGCAAAGCTGTGGGGGCAATAAGTCCTACACCCATTTCTGATCAATCTATTTCCGGTCGGGCGTCCAATCGGGCCAACTGCACCGGCACCGAACCGTGTCGGCGGTGCACCAGCGTGCCGCGACCCGGAGGTAGCGGCGCCGGCCGCACGCCGAACAGGGCCCCCTCGTCGCGCGGTGCGCTGAGCACCACCGCCGGATAGCTCTGCTCCCGCATTGCGCCGAGGAATGGATCCAACAGGGCCCGTGCGGCGCCGCCGGCGCGACGGGCAACGTACGGGTACAGGCCGATGTCCCGCGCCTGGGCCAGGAACGGCAGCAGCGGCAGCAGCGGATTGCTGCCCGCGGTCACCAGCTCGTAGTCGTCGACCAGCAGGTAGATGTCGGGCCCGGTCCACCAGCTGCGGTTGCGCAACTGCTGCGCGGTGACCTCCGTGCCGGGCAGGCGCTTGGTGAAGCCCTCGACCAGCCCGGCCACCAGATCCTCGGCCTGGGCCTGGTTGGCGGCGTAGCCGAGCAGCGACTCGCCGGAGAACTCGCCGAGCATGCTCCGTCGGTAGTCCAAGATGATCACCTTGGCCTGCTTCGGCTGCCAGGTGTCCACGACCTGCCGGCCGACCGCGCGCAGCGTCGAGGTCTTGCCGCTTTCGGCGTCGCCGAGCAGGACCAGGCCCGGCTCGCGCCAGTCGAACTCGACCGGGCGCAGCCGCCGGCCCTCCAACCCCAGCACGATGCCGCGTTCCCGCGACTCCTTGGGCAGGTCGGCGAACTCGATCACGGCGGGCAGCAGCCGCACCGGGGGTGCCGACGGGCCGTCCCAGTAGTCGCCGACCGCCTGCACCAGGCCCGCGATCCCGGTGGACAGGTCGGCCACCTCGCGTCGGCGGTCGATCCGGGGGATGGCCGCAAGGTACTGCATGCGGTCCGCGCTGACCCCGCGGCCGGGTCGATCGCTCGGCACCGCCAGCTGTGCCTTGCGGTCGATCTCGGAGTCCAACGCGTCACCGAGCTTGAGTTCCAGCTTCGTACCCACCAGGTCGCGCAACCCGAACCGCAGGTCGAGCCAGCGGTTCGCGGTGAGCACCAGGTGGACGCCGTACGTCAGGGACCGCGAGGCAAGGTTCACCAGCGCGCCTTCCAGGTCCTCGTAGTCCTGCCGGAGCACCGACCAGCCGTCGACCAGCAGGAACACGTCGCCGTACCGGTCATCCTCCACGCTGCCCCGCTCGCGCAGCCTCCGGTAGTCGGCCATGGTGTCCACGCCCAGTTCCCGGAACCGCCGTTCCCGGTCCTCGACCACCGCGGTGACCTCGGCGACGATCCGGCGGGCCACCTCGGCGTCCTGCCGGCCGGCGAGCCCGCCCAGGTGCGGCAGGCCGGACAATCCGAAGAGGGTTCCGGAGAAGTCCAGCGCATAGAACTGCACCTCGGTCGGGGTGTGCCGGAGCGCGAGGGCGCAGATCAGCGTGCGCAGCAGGGTCGACTTGCCCGACCGTGGTCCACCGACAATCGTCGCGTGCCCGCCGGCGCCGGCCAGGTCCACCCACAGCGGGTCCCGGCGCTGGTGGAACGGCCGGTCGACGATCGCCACCGGCACCCGCAGCGGCGCCGAGGCCGGGTCCGCGCCGAATCCCCGGTTGGGGCGTACCCGCAGCCCAGGCAGGAGCATGTCCAGGGTGTCCGGCTCGGTCAGCGGTGGCAGCCAGACCCGGTGCGCCCGGGTGCCCTGCCCGGTGAGCTGCTCAACCATCGTGGACAGGATGGTCGGCCCGCTGCTCTCTCCCTCCGCCGCGTCGGCCGACTCCGGCCCGGCTCCGGCCGTCCCCGTCGAGGCCAGCGTCTGCGGAGTCGGAGACTGCGGGCTCGGTTGGTACTCGGCCTGGAACAGGCGTACCTCGAGTCCGTCCGCCAGCAGCTGGTCACCGATCTGTTCCGGGCTGCCGTACGGGCCGGAGACGTACGCGGCGCGGAACCGGCGCAGGCCGGCGGTGTCGCCGCGCAGATATCCGTGGCCGGGCGCACTGGGCAGGCTGAACGCGTCCGGCACCCCGAGCACCGTCCGGCTTTCCTGCTCGGTGAACGTGCGCAGGCAGATCCGGTACGACAGGTTGGCCTCCAGGCCGCGTAGCCGGCCCTCGTCGAGGCGCTGCGAGGCCAGCAGGAGGTGCAGTCCGAGCGAGCGGCCGAGGCGACCGATCTGCGCGAAGAGGTCGGCGAAGTCCGGCTTCTGTGACAGCAGCTCGGAGAACTCGTCCACCACGATGAACAGGCTCGGCAACGGGAGCAGATCGGCGCCGCGCTGCCGGGCGCGGTCGTAGTCGCGTACCGAGACCAGGTTGCCGGCCGCGCGGAGGATCTCCTGGCGGCGGTTCATCTCGCCGGACAGCGCCTCCTGCATCCGGTCCACCAGCGCCAGGTCGTCCTGGAGGTTGGTGATGACGGCCGCCACGTGCGGCAGGCCGGCCATGCCGGCGAACGTGGCGCCGCCCTTGAAGTCCACCAGCACCAGATTCAGCTGCTCCGGCGGATGGGTCGAGGCCAACGCCAGCACCAGGGTGCGCAGCAGCTCCGACTTGCCCGATCCGGTGGCGCCGATCAGCAGCCCGTGCGGCCCCATGCCGTCGTACGCGGATTCCTTGATGTCCAGCTCCAGGACGCTGCCGTCGGCGGCGATGCCGATCGGGGCCCGGAGCCGGTCGCGCAACGGGCGCGAGGCCCACAGCACGTCCAGGCTGAGCTCGCCGGGGTCGTCCACACCGAGCAGTCCCGGCAGCGTCTGATCCACGGTCGCCAGGTCCTCGGCCTGCGCGGTCGCCACATCCAGGCGGAACTCGGCGATCTGCTGGGCCAGGGATTCCGCCACCGGCGGCGCCAACCCGTCCGGCCGGCCGAGTGCGGTCAGGGTGGTGCCGACCCGGGTGTTCAGCCGCCCGTCGTCCACCACCAGCTCGACGCCGTGCCCGCGTACCAGCTCGGCGCTGCGGCCGTCCAGGTCGACCACCGTGGCCGACTGCAGCCCGTCCGGGTTCAGCAGCAGCTCCGTGCCGGTGGTCATGCCGCCATCCAGGACGACCAGCAGGTGCGGCACGTCCGGATCGACGGCGGCGTGCCGGTTGAATCCCGGCCGGTTCGCCAGCTCGTCCTGGAGCCACTCCTCCAGCGCGGACAGCGATGGGTGGATCAGCCGTACCGGACCGGCGTGATCGACCTCGGTGGGATGCTGAGCATGGGGGAGCCACTTCACCCACGACCACGCCGAGGCGGTGGCGTCGGCGGTGCAGACGGCCACCCGTAGATCGGTGGGGGCGTGCCAGGTGACGGCCTGGGCCACCAGCGCGCGGGCCAGTGACCGTGCCTCGTCCCGGTCGCCGGAGAGGGCGACCGCGGCGTACCGGCGCAGCGACAGCTGTACGGGCAGGTCCGGCACCGCGGAGTGGCTGGCGATGAACCGGCGCAGCGCGAGCGCGCAGAGCGGGTCCAGGTCCTCGACCGGTCCGGTCTCGCCCGGCACCAGCTGGGTGGCCAGATATTGCGGCCCCAGGCCGAGTCGCAGCCAGCCGAAGTCCGGGTCGCTGGGACGCCGTTCCCACAGTCGGGAACCGGCGGCGATCGCCCACAGCTGGTCCGGCGCCGGGGCCACCCAGGCGGCGGCCTCGCGCTGCGCGTCGGCGGTACGTCGTACCCGTTCCCGCGTCTTGCCCAGGTATCTCAGGTAGTCGCGGCGGTTGTGCTCGGCGTCCGCCCGATGGGTGGCCCGGGCCCGCAGGAGCGAACCGGCCACCATGGCCAGCGAGGAGAACAGGAAGAACGAGCCGGCCACGTAGGTGATCGGATTGCTCGGCGCGGCGAACAGGTAGGCCACCGAACCCAGACCGGACAGCGCGGGCAGCGCGGTCAGCCAGACGTTGCCGGAATCCGCCCGGGTCAGCTCGGGCGGCGGTTGAAGCAGCACCTCGCCCTCTGGCACGCTCGGCCGCGGAACCCTGGGCGGGCGGCGGAACGCAGTGGTGGGCAACTCGGAACCCCCGTGCGACGTATTGTGACCGACGATTCAACCGTGGAAGCCTTCGATCGATGAAGTTACTCTAGGTTGCGGCAGCCCAACGGAGTCGAGTAGTCCGGCCCCGCCGGCGGGGGAGCGATGACACCCACTACCGCGATGCCGACGCCCGCTGACACCGGCCACAGTGGCGCTTTCTGCCGGATCCGTCTCGCCGCGCCGGGCGTCCAGGTCGATCTGTCCGTGCCGTCTGCCGTGCCGCTGGCCCGGCTGCTGCCCATGCTGCTGCGGCAAGCCGGGCAGGCCGACACGGATGCCGCGGGATGGGCCCTGTCCACGGCCGAGGCCGATCGGCTCGATCCCGGCGCCTCGCTGGCCGAGGCCGGGGTGTCGGAGGGCGGTCTGCTGGTCCTGCATCGCGCCACGGAACGCACCGCGCCACCCGTCTACGACGATGTGGTCGAGCTGATCGCCCAGACCGGCGGGACCCGGCCGTGGGGCACCCGGGAACTACGGATCACCTGCGCGGTGCTGGTCGGTGTCGCGCTGCTCGGCGCGCTCGCCGCGCTGGCCACCGCCCGCGGGGTGCTGCCCGGCGCGCTGGCCGGAGGCTTGGCATGCCTGCTGCTGGCCACCTCCTGGGCGCTGTCCCGGGCGGCCAACGACCTCGCGGCCGCGACACTGGCCGCCGCGCTGGCCGTACCCAGCGCCGCCGTATGCGCGGCCGAGCTGCTCGGCGGCGGCTGGGGCCGGGGCCACCTGCTGCTCGCCGGGGCTGTCGTGCTGTTCGTGGCCGCGGTCGGTCCGGCCGTGGTGGGCGGCGGTGATCACGTGTTCGCCGCGTTGGGCATCACCGGGCTGGCCGCAGGGCTTGGCGCGTTGATCGCGATCTTGACAGCGGCCCGACCAGCCTCGGCCGCCGCGGTCGTCGCGCCGCTGGCACTGGCCGCCACCACGCTGCTACCCGCGCTGGCGCTGCGCTCGGCTCGGCTGCCCCGACAGCCGCTGCCGCGGTCGGCGCAGGACCTGACGGCCGTACCCGGTCAACTGGACCTGCAGCGGGCCACCGAGCAGATCGACCGGGCCCGGAGGCTGCTGTCCGGGCTGCTGGCCGGCTGCCAGGCCGTCGTCGCGGCCGGCGTACTCGTGCTCGCCGCGGACCCGTCGGTGTGGTCGCGGTTGCTGGCCGGGGTCCTCGCCCTGCTGGCGGTGCTGCGCGGCCGGCTTTTCCGGGACCGGGAACAGGTCGCGGTGGCGGCGGTGACCGGCACGATCACGGTCCTGGCCGGCGCGGCGATCCTGATCAGCCGGCTCGCTGGTCATCCCGCCCTGCTGGTCGGGATACTGGCTCCCATCCTCGCCGCGGTCGCGTTGCTGGCGGCGATCATCGGCGGCTTCGCCGGCCGACGCCAGGCCAGTCCGCGGCTGGCCCGCGGTCTCGACGCCATCGAAACTGCCCTGATGCTGTCGGTGGTCCCGCTCGCGCTCGCGGTGTGGGACGTGTACCGGGCCCTGATGGACCTCCGGGCGTGAGGCGCCTACGGTTGCTCGCCGTCGCGCTCGTTGTTTTATTCATTACCCTGGCCGCGGCGCCGACGGCGGCGTTCGCCGAGTCGGCGGCTGCGCGGATCGGCGGCCCAGCGCTGGCCGGTTTATCGCTGGCCCGCCTCGGGCAGAAGCCCGTTCCGTGCCGAAACCCGCCGGCCCACGGCCAGTCGCTGCCGGCCGCCGCCCCACGTGACCCGACCATCGCCCGGCTCGGCCTCGATCGCGCCTGGGACCTGTCCACCGGAGCGAAGGTCACCGTCGCGGTGGTCGACTCGGGTGTCGACGGCACTCAGCCCAAGCTGCGACCGGCCCTGGCGCCGGGCTCGGACTTCGTCACCACCCAGACCCCGCCCGGCTGGCAGCGGCTGCCCGGTGGGCTCGGCGACTGCGGCGACAACGGCGGGACCCATGGCACCGCGGTGGCCGGACTGATCGCGGCCCGCCCCGACGATGACGACCGGATCATCGGAGTGGCGCCGCGCGCGCGGATCGCCCCGATCCGCATCGTCGACGGCGTCCAGAACGCCTCACCCGAGATGATCGCGGCGGCGATCCGGAAAGGCGCCGACCTCGGCCAGGTCCTCAACCTGTCGTTGGCCCTACCGGTGGACCGACCGGCCGTCCGGGCGGCGATCCGGTATGCGCTCGACCATGACGTCGTGGTGGTCGCCGCCGCCGGGAACGAGTCCTCCAACGGGGACAGCAAGTGGTACCCGGCCGCCTACCCCGGCGTACTCGCGGTGGCCGCGTTGAAGCAGGACGGCACCCCGCTCACCGAGTCCAACCGGGGAAGCTGGGTCGGCATCGCCGCGCCGGGTGACCGGCTGACCGCCCTCGCCGCCGGCGGCGGCTACACCACGGTGAGCGGCACCAGCTTCGCCACCGCGCTCGTCAGCGGTGTCGCGGCCCTGGTCAGATCCCGCTTCCCGGACATGTCGGCGGCCGAGGTGGTGCACCGGCTGACGGCGACGGCCGTGCCGCTCGGCGCCGCCCGTGACGATCGCGTCGGCGCGGGCATCATCGACCCGTTCGCGGCGCTGAGCGCGCAGAGCGCGGCCGTGCCGTCCGATCCGGGCCGCTCGGGCGGCCCTGCGGGGGCGTCCGGTCGGGTTCGGGTCCTGCCCCGCCAGGATCAGACGGCGGGCATCGTCGACCGCTGGGGCACGCTGTTGGGGGCCGCTGGGGTGCTGGCGGTGGCCGCCGCACTGGCGTACCTGGGCCGGCTGGCGTTGCTCGCCGCACGCCGACGCCGGAAACGCCCGGGCGATCAGGAACCCGTCGAGGAACCAGCCGTCGACCCGCCGGACGTTCGACTCGCCTGACAGCCAGCGATCCGACCAGCTTTGCTCGGCCTGCAACGAGGGCTGACCGGAGAACCGGAGGGGCGGCCAGGGCCCAGGTGGCTGGAGATCGTGGCGGTCACGGCTTTCGGGCTACGCCGCAGAACACCGCCATGTCCGGCTGGTCGTCGATGGAGCCGGTGTCCGGTCGCCAGCGCGGGCTGGAGATCACGCCGGGTTCGACCAGTTCCAGACCGTCGAAGAAGCCGGCGAACTGCTCCCGGGTACGCAGGTTGTACGGCAGCCCGGCCTGGTTCGCGGTCCGGTTGGCCTGGTCCGACCCGGACGTCTCGGTGCCATCGTTGACCACGAGGAAGCTTCCGGACGGCATCGCGTCCATGAGGCCGCGGACGATCGACCGTGCCTGCTCGTAGTCCGGCACGTAGCCCAGGATGCCCAGCAGCATCACGGCGACGGGTTGGGTGAGGTCCAGGGTCTGCGCGGCCTCGGCGAGGATCCGCGTCGTGTCGTGCATGTCCGCGTCGACGTAGCGGGTGGCGCCCGCGTCGCTGCTGGTCAGCAACGCCCGGGCGTGCGTGAGGACGAGGGGGTCGTTGTCGACGTACACGATCCGGGCCGCCGGTGTGATCCGCTGCGCCACCTCGTGGGTGTTGTCGGCGGTGGGCAGCCCAGTTCCGATGTCGAGGAACTGGCGCACCCCGGCCTCCCCGGCGAGGTACCGGATGGCGCGGGCCAGGAAGGCTCGGGAGGCCCGGGCGATCTCCGCGATGTCCGGATAGACCTCCAGCACCCGGTCACCGACGGCCCGGTCGGCGGCGAAGTTGTCCTTGCCACCGAGCCAGTAGTTCCAGACCCGGGCGCTGTGCGGCACTCCGGTGTCGAGCCTGGTTATGGGGTCCGCGACGGTTCTGGCGGAGTCCTCGGCCATCTCTGCGACCCTCCGATCTGGTGCTGAGTTTGGGACCCGAGCAGAATAGCCCGTGGTGAATCGACTGATCGAGTACGCCAACCCGAGTAACGGGCCGGGCCCCGCTCCGCTACGGTCCATGCGGCAAGGCCGGTCAGCGGACGGGGTGTTGGTTGAGCCGTTGACGACGCAGACCGGCGTCAACTTCCCCGCACCTGGCCGCTGGGCTTCCCCCTGAGATGTGGACACCCTGAGACTGGATGTTGGTCCAGAGGAAGGGGTGTCCCCGTTGGGGCGTCCCATCGAAGTACACGGAAGAGTTCCAGCGTGACGCGGTCGACTTGGTCCACTCGTCGGGGCGGCCGATCAACCAGGTCGCCCGAGAGCTGGGGATGAGTCACGAGACGCTGCGGAACTGGGTCCGTAAGCAGGAGCGGCGGTCCGGGACGAGTGTGGCGACCTCGGGTGACGGGGTGTCGGTGGCGGACAAGGACGCCGAGATCGCCCGGCTGCGGCGTGAGGTCGCGGAACTGCGGCAGGAGAAGGAGATCCTGCGCAAGGCGGCCGCCTATTTCGCGAAGGAGATGGATCGGTGATCAGCCGCTTCCGGTTCATCTCCATCCACCGCGCCACGTTCGGCGTCAAGCGGCTGTGCCGGGTCCTGGCGGTGTCCCGCTCCGGGTTCTACCGCTGGACCGGCAGCGAACCCGCCCGGCGGCCACGCGCCGCTGCCGAGGACGTCCTCGCCGAGCAGATCACCCAGGTTCACGCCGGCTCCGGTGGCGTCTACGGATCGCCGCGGGTGACCGTCGAGTTGCGCGCCCAGGGTGTGCGGGTCAACCGCAAGCGGGTTGAGCGGATCATGCGCCAGCGCGACCTGGTGGGCCGGCACCTGCGACGCCGCAAGCGCACCACCATCCCAGATCCCGCGGTTCCGCCGGTGCCGGACCTGATCGGCCGGGACTTCACCGCCACCGCACCGGATCAGCGGTGGTGCGGCGACATCACCTACCTCCGCGTTGGGACTGGCTGGCTGTATCTGGCCACGGTCATCGACATCGCCACCCGCCGCCTGATCGGCTGGTCGATCAACACCCACATGCGCACCAGCCTGGTCATCGATGCCCTCAACGCGGCGGTCGCCGCCCGCGGCGACCGGGTCGACGGGGTGATCTTCCACAGCGACCGCGGAACTCAATACGGCAGCAGCGACTTCGCCGAGGCCTGCCAACGCCACGACATCCGCCGCTCGATGGGCCGCATCGGCTCGTCGTACGACAACGCCCTGGCCGAGGCCTTCTTCGCCACCCTCAAGCGTGAACTCGACGTCGAGCACCGACGCTGGACATCCGAGGCCGACGCCCGCCGCGACGTGTTCCGCTGGATCGCCTTCTACAACCACCGACGACGCCACTCCGCACTCGGCTACCTCAGCCCCGCCGACTACGAACAGACCCTCACACCGACTACGCTGCATCAAATCGCGGCATAACCCGGTGTCCACATCCCGGGGGGAACCTCAAAACCTTCGGTTTCGGCGGTCAGTGCCGCTGCAGCCGCTTCGACGCTTCCATACGCGGCGACGTCATCTGCCAGGGTGGTGGCGCCGACGGTCTCAATACTGTCGATCAGCGGGAGGAGGATGGGCGGGATGGGCCACTTATGGTCATCATCATTTTGGTCTATTACAATTTGGATGGGAGGGCTATTCGGCGGTGGCTGCCGCTTCTGCTGCTCGCATTTGCGCTCCTTCTTGACCTCCTCGATGTGCAGAAGGCCAGGGGTCGGCGAGATCGCTCTGTAGGTGGAGAGCTTGAAGCCGGCCTGGCCATCGACCTTGCAGTCCGCATCTTTGCTGTAGACCTGGAACCAGTCCTCGTACTGTCCCCATCGGTTCAAGACCGTCCCAGGAGTCACCTTCTGGACACCGTTGGCTACGAGGACGGCGGCGTACCGTGCGACTTGGCCACCCCAGCCGTCGTAGTCCTTGTTGGTCTTGACCTTGGCCTCGATAATCTCAGCGAACGTGTTCCCGGCGCGGTCGTAGTAGATGATGTCGGGCCGGTCGCTGCCGCCATTGAGAGTGGGTTCCCACTGGATCATCGGGTTGATGATGCCGCCGGGCTGGTTGCCGGGCGGCGGGACCCCGAGGTTGTCGTTGAGGTATTTGATCGCACGAGCCTGCCCGATCGCCTCGACGCCCCCGGATGGGCTGCACTCGCTGGTCGTCTGGTAGATGTACGTTCCGAGCGCCGGACGGTCACGCAGGCACTGCTCGACGATGCGCCGTCGGGTGGAGTATTGGCCCTTGAAGACGCAGCGCTTCTCGCCGCTGCGGGCACTCGTCCAGTCGTCGCTGTTCGGAGAACATCCGGCGGCGGGTGCAGCCGCAGCGGCCAAGGCTTTCATCTCGGGCAAGGCGGCGATTCTCGGTTCGGCGAAGGCAGGACCGGACCTGAAGATCGAGGCGATCATCGCGGCGACGAGCACTGCCGCCACCAATCGGCTATGACGTCGCACGTAGTCCCCCGTACACATCGACAGTCACCGGTGTTGCACAGACAGTAGCAACGCCGTCAAGAGGGACCGGCACGATGGGTAGAAGGTTGTTGACTATGCTGCAACCTCAACCGGTCCTTGGGAGGTGCCATGGTCGTCGATCGATCTTGGACGGTTGCTCTTGATTCGCTTACGTCGCGTCCTGTCCGGGCCGCTCGGATGGTGATCGCGGCGCGAAACGTCGACCGTGAGGCCGTGATCGTGCTCGACGCTGACAGCGACGACTTCGTGATCGTCGAGGGCCTGCCGACGCATACGCGACCCGGGACCCTCTCGCTATCCTTCGACGGTACGCATCTGGTGTTCCTGGCTCGTCAGGACGACAACTCGGAACCGATGCGGATCGTGCTGCACAGCCTGGCCACCGGAGGCCGCTGGGAGGCTGAGGCGCACGAGTACCGGCAGGCGGCCCTCGCGGTGGACGGGACCCAGGTGGCTGTCCTGGCTGACGCTTCAGGCGGCACAGCTATGGCGGCGCTCGGCAGCGAGAGTGTTGGCGTGATCCTGATCGACACGGCCACGGCCAAGCCCCGGCTGCTGTGGTCGACCGACGGATACGCGGAAGACTCCTCGATCAGCTGGTCTCCGGATGGACAGCTTCTCGCCGCCACCTACCTCACGCTTGACGACGTTCTGACCACCGCGGTGTTGGATCTGTCCGGCACGGTTATCGGGTTGTATCCGGAACGAGTCGCTCTTCCCGGCGCGCACTCCGTCTGGATCTCCAACCGTGAAATCATCGTCTATCCAGAGCCCGACGACGTCAGCCCGCTGACCAGCCTGAACGTCTCCACAGGACGGGAGCGGCACTTCACAAGGCGCAGCTTCGATGGCTATCTCGCCATCAGCGGTCGCCGCCAGGTGCGGCGCGGGGCTTCGGCCGGGCAGTTCGTCACAGCGGACCTCAACGACGGGGACGAGCGTCCCTTCCTGACCTTCGAACCTGCCATGGATATCATGGCGCTCGACACGGTGCCTTCAAACGCGGGCACAATGGCAGCCTGACGTATGCGTTCGCTGCCTCTTGGGCTCGTGTCGACTAGGATGTGAGCCGCGGACCTGCCCCACGCTCGTGGATCGGCAGGTCCGGCCTTGTCTGTCCACCATCCGACGATGAGTTTAGTAACTCGGTCACACTGCCGCCGAACCCCTGCAACTTCGCCTATCAACGCCGGCTGAACTTTGGCGACCGGTTGTCGGTCAGGGAGTCGATGGCGCTCCGGCCGCGCTCGGGCGCATCCGGCATCAGGTGGCCGTAGTACTTGTAGGTGACTTCGACCGATGAGTGCCCGAGCCAGGCGGCCAGGTCGGTGATCGGTACGCCGCGGCTGAGCATCGACGAGGCGAAGAAGTGCCGCAGGGCGTGGGTCTTGGTGAAGGAGACCTTCGATGCCTTGAAGGCCGGCAGCAAGATCTGGTTGCGCAGGTAGTACTGGTAGAGCAGCCCGCTGCGGGACCGGTTGGGGAACAGGATCTGGTCGGGGCCCCAGGTGCCGTACTTCTTGAGATGAGCACAGCACGGCCGCGACCACGGCCGGGAGGGGAACCGTGCGGCCGGGGGAGTCGGCGTCGCGGTGCTTGGTGTACCGCTTGAGCCGGAGGCCGGCGTTCTTGCCGCTGGCGCTTTCCCCGTCCTCCGTGATCTGCCGGTCGACCCGCAGCAGGTTGGCACGGAAGTCGATCTGCTCCCGGCACACGCCATGGCCTCCCCGATGCGGAGGCCGCAGCCGGACATGAGCCAGATGAGCGTGGCGTACCGGTCGTCGGTGGCGGCGACGAGGGCGGCGACCTCGGCGGCTCGGGGTACGACGATCTTTTCCTTCGCCGTTCGTCGCACGTTGGCTCGGCGACCGGGCAGTTTGACGCCCCTGGCCGGGTTGCGTCCGAGTTCCTCGTTGTCGACCGCCCACTGCAGGGCGGACGACAGGTAGCCGAAGCGGGTCTGGATGGTCTGGGCGCTGTACCTCTTGGTGTCCCGCATCCACAGCACCTAGGCCTGGACGTCGGACTTCCTCAAGCTTCCGGTGGTGGCGGTGGCGAAGTAGGGCGCGATCGCCTGGTTGAGCATGCTGCGGTACTGCCGGACGCTGGAACTTTCCAGCCCCCGGGTGGTCGCCCATCGTTCGAAGAGCCGGGCGACGGTTTCGGTGCCCCGGGTCGGCTCGATGTAGACGCCGGTGATCAGGTCGCGTTCCGTCTTGGTGCGGAAGGTCTCGGCGTCGACCTTCTTGCGGAACGACTTCTGCCGCTGCTTCTTGTCGGTGTCGATCCAGTAGACGGTGTAACCGGAGGCGCTGCGGTTGATCCATGAACGTGCCATGAGGGGCTCTCCTTCGATGCGGATTTCCGCGTTCGTCCGGCCGGAGGCGCGTGTCATCGCCCCGGCAGCCAGGAGCGGCGGCGGGTTCTGGGTACGGCGTTCAGCCCGTCCGCTCGGCGCGCGGCAGGCGAGAGGCGTGGCAGACCGCCCGGGCCGTCAGCTGCGGTGACGGCCCGGGGAGTCGAGGGAACTTCTGCGGCGCCAGTGGGCGTGGGCTATCGGCCCGTGAGCCGTTGGGCGTCGCGGGCGGGATGGGTCATGTAGTGCGGGGCAGTGCCGGCTGGCTACTCCAGCCGGCTGAGGAAGTCGTCGATCTTTCCGACGAGCGTTTCGGTGTCGGCGCCGGACGTGGCGGCCTCGCGGATGTCGGTGAGGACGCCACGGACCTGTTGCCGGGTCTTGCGCCTGATCTCTTCGCTGTCGGCGACGAAGCTGTCGAAGGCCACCTGAGCCCGTGCGAGGAACTCCTCACGCAGCTCGGGCGACGCGGAAGTGGTGGTGCTGGCCAGCTGGTCGGCTGCCGCCTTGTAGAGCGCGGTGTTCGTACCGTCCAGGGCTTCCTGGCCCAGGACCCAGCGGCGAAACCGGGCAGGGTCCACCACCACCCCTGGCGCCACTTGGACGGCACCGTCGTCGGTGACCAGCAGCGCCGCGGGCGGCACGTCGAGGATGTACGCGAAGCGAATCAGCTCGTCCACGGTCGCCCCGGTCTGGCGCCGTCCTGCCTCGATGCTCATCAGGACGGTCGCCGACATCGCCGGATCGTCGAACATCTCCGCGGCCTGGGCTGAGCTCAGCTTGCGCCGCCTGCGGATGTCGCGCAGTCGCTGCCGCACGACCTCGCCTGGGCTCATGTCCTTGCCGACCCGCTCACTTGCCATGTTCGTAAGTTATGCGGGTCGACGGCAGTGGGCTATGGAGCCACGAGGAGGCAGCGGCATACCTCGGGATCACCAAGCAGACGCTGCACTTCATCAACCACAAGGGCACCGGGCCCAAGTCGTACAAGGTCGGCCGCTACCGCCGTTACCGCCAGCGCGACATCGACGCCTGGCTGGAAAGCCGGTGCACCGGCCCCTGACGGCACCCGCCCCTGCTTCTGCTCGCCACTCGCGTCACTCCTGGAGTACGTCATGCCAGACCCCTCCAACTTCGCCCTCTACTACGTCGACGACTCAGGTAGCGAGGCCAGCGGGTACGTCACGTACAGCTGGGTCCGTGTCGACCCGGCCCACTGGGCTGAGGCGGAGCAACAGTGGCTGGCCTTCCGGGCAGCCACCTTCCGCCGGCACGGCATCGCAACATCGGCCCGGCTGCACGCCACCGACCTCGCCGGCGGGCGGGGTCACCGATCCGCTGAACTGATCTGGAAGCGTGCCGACGGCCTGGAGATCATCCACGACGGACTACGTGCCATCTCCGCGTTGCGCGGCGTCGCCATCGGTACGGTGTTCCGACGTACCGCGGCGCGCGGCCGGGATTTTCACCGCCACAAGCAGGAGGTCTACCGGTGCATGGTCGATCGCCTGAACAGTGACCTCGGGACCCGCGGCGGCTTCGGCCTGATCGTGATGGACGGCGACGGTGGTGATCCCTCCTACGTCCGCACCCATCGAGCTCTCACCCCGGCGAGCCGTCGGCTGATCGAGGATCCCTACTTCCGGCACGCCAGTGTCAGCCAGTGGGTGCAGATCGCGGACC
Source organism: Plantactinospora siamensis (assembly GCF_042434095.1). Lineage (NCBI taxonomy): Bacteria > Bacillati > Actinomycetota > Actinomycetes > Micromonosporales > Micromonosporaceae > Plantactinospora > Plantactinospora siamensis. Next base: position 38,861 of record NZ_JBHLUE010000001.1, on the reverse strand, counting down.
TGGCTGCCTGGAGCGCCTACCACTCGCTGCGCCCCGCTGGACGGCGTACCAGAACCTCTTACTGGTACGCCGACATGCTCGGTCACCTCGACCGCGACGGCGGTCCGGTCGAGGTTTGACGGGCCGGCGCGGCGCCTCTCGCGGTACGCGCTCCTGGAACCGGCACCGCCCAGCGGGCAAGACCGGGCAAGGACCAGCGCAAAAGATCTTGCCGAAGGCACAGATCTTTTGCGCCTTGCCGGGGCGGCGCGCTGGGCGAAGATACCCGGTGGAAGAGAGCGGCCGCGAGTTGGCGGTGCCGGGTCGGCTGCCACCCGGAGACGCCCTTGGCTTCGCCCTTGGCTTCGCCCTTGGCGGAACGACGCGGCCGAGCCGGATGATGGGCAGCGGCGGCTCGGCCAGGATCGTGCCCAGGATGGCTTGGGGTGGGTCAGGCGATCGCCCTTATGGACCGCGAGGTTGCACGTCGCGCATCTACGGTCGGTGGCGGGACTGTCGCACGACGATCGACTCGGCTGACCCGACCTCGGATCTGCTCGACATGCTCGACGATCGCATCGCCGATCGCTTGCGCGAGTTTCGGCGGCACCGCGTTGCCGATGAGCCGCCCGAGGGGTGCGAACTGTACGGGGTCCTCCGGCGCAACGAATTCGTAGTCCTGGGGGAAGCTCTGGAGGATGGCGGCTTCGCGTAGCGAGATGGCCCTGTCTTGCTCAGGGTGCCCGAAGCGGCCGGCGCCGTAGTTGTACGACAGTGTCGTGATCGTCGGGGACGGCTGATCCCAGGCCATGCGGGCGTAGACGTTTCGGAAGGTGGAACCGGATGACTTCCGGTGGCACGGCGCGCGGAGGCTTTCGTCCCAATCCTCCCAGGTGCCGCCGGGCTTCGAACTCCTGATGCGGTCCAGATTGGCATGCGTCAGCGTGCGGCTCTTGTGAACTCGGTCCAGTGGGTCCGCCTCACCATGGCCGATCGCGGCGAGTTTTCCGATCGACTCTTCGACAGTTGCGTAGTTGGCGGGCGCGACCGTGCCCTTGGGCACTCGGATCTCGCCGAGGAGTGAGGCTACGAGAACCAGACGGCGACGATGTTGTGGGATGCCATACGCGGGGCAATGGCAGGACTTGAAGTCCACGAAGTAGCCAAGGTCCCTCAGGCGATCGACGAACCGGTTGAAGATCGACTTGCTGACGATGCGGGGAACGTTCTCCATCGTCACGAGCTCGGGCCTCGTGCCCTCGACCAGACGACTGACCTCGTTGACCAAAGGCCACTGGGATTCCTGGGAGGTGTCGGCGCCGCGGCGGTACGACGAAAATGGCTGGCACGGAGCGCAGCCGGCCAGCATCCTGAGGGACCCCTTCGGCCACATGGCGGCCAGGTCCTTGGCCGCCAGTTTGCACACGTCCATTTTGTGGAAGGGTGCGCGGATGTTGGTCCGGTAGGGGTAGTCACAGGCGGGATCGATGTCTACTCCGGCGACGACGTCGATCCCCGCATCCTGCAGGCCGTACGACAAGCCCCCCACGCCACAGAACAGGTCGACTGCAGCAATCTTGGCGGGTCGCGGGGCCATGCTGAAACCTTAGTTGGTCAACTGACGCAGACGCCGCCCGGCTCGACCCGCGCGGCTTCGACTCCCGATCGAAGTTGGCAGCAGCGCAATCTCTGTCCGGTGTACGACACCTGCACCTCTGGCTTCGCTTGGCGAGTCGAGGAAGCGCTAGCGTGTCCGGAACAACTCTTGATCAACGTGGGGGTGGCATGGCCCGTCGCGAGGGGTAATGTCGGCACGAGTAGAACATTTGTTCGGCTCGTCCGCTTTTGTCGTACCGCGGCTCTACGCTCGGTTCCCCACGACGGGAGGGAATCATGTCCGCTGCAGTGCTACCTTCCGCGAGCGTCTCCGCTGCCCTGGTCGACGAGCTGCGGATGATTCTCGATCGACATGAGGGTCGTCGGGCGCAGTCCTTGGTCGCCGACTTCGCCGTCCGTCATCACCTCACCCACAACGATGTGGACGCCCTTCTGGTGATGCTGACCCGGCAGAGGGCCACAGGCCACACGACTGCACCTCCCGCGGCGGTGCCCCCTGCACCGATCCAGCCGTTCAGGTCGACGAGTATCGAGAACCTCGACCCCCAGGCCACTTCCTCGGACGGTCCGCCGGCCGCGGGCCAGGGCGATCTGGACGTCGACGAAGAGGACGGCGACGACGACCTCGCTTGGATGTTCGGCGATGTCCCGGAGCCCTCCACCTCTCCGGCCACGGGCGACGGCCTAGTGGCCAAGGCGTTCGAGGACCTGTTCGGTGACTGGGCCCGCACGGGTGGCAAGCTGACTCGCGCGGATGTCGCCCTGCTCGCGACACGTCGAGAACTCTCGGCCGCTCAGCATGGGGAATTGCTGAGCCTGCTGGAAAGCGCCGGCGTCGAGCCCTCGGCATCCGTCGAATCCGGCGCAGCGACGTCTGCCATCAAGGGTTTCGAGCTGCACGGTGACTCCGTCCGTCAGTACTTGCGGGAGATCGGCCGGTACCCGCTGGTCAATGCTGCTCGCGAGGTCGAACTCTGGGCCCTGATGCAGCAGGGCGATGCTGCTCGTCGAACTCTCGACAGCCGGTGGGACGAGCTCTCCCGTGACGACCGACGGTCGTTGCGGGACCGTATCGAGGCGGGACGCGATGCCCACGCTGCAATGGTTTGTGCGAATTTGCGGCTTGTGGTGTCGATTGCCAAAGCTGGTAACCCCAATCAGACCGGCGTCGAGTTCGCCGACCGGATCCAGGACGGCAACCTTGGCCTGATGCACGCCGCCCACCTCTTCGATGGTTCCAAGGGATACAAGTTCTCGACGTATGCCACGTGGTGGATCAAGCAGTCCATCGAGCGGGGTGTCGCCAACCACAGCCGGACGATCCGCATCCCTGTCCATCTCCACGAGAAGGTGCGGAAGGTCGCGAAGACGGCCCGGAAACTCACCGCTCGGTTGGATCGGGAGCCGACCCTTGCGGAGCTCGCCGAGGCGACCGGGATGGACGCAGGGAGGGTGCAGGCGATGTTGGACCACCTGCGCCCGGTGGTCAGCATCGATCTGCTCTTCGGTGACGGTGGCGACCTCCGTCTGTCGGACATCCTTGTCGACGAGCAGGAGCGGGACGGGCGTGCCGACCCGGCGGAGATCATCGGGCACGCGATGCTCGCCGCGGACATCGATCGCACGCTGCGGAAGCTGTTGCCCGAGCGGTCGGTCCGCGTGCTCCAGCGCCGGTTCGGTCTTGGCACCGGGGAACAGGAGACGTTGGACGAGATCGCAGCCGACTACGGCGTCACGCGGGAACGGATCCGGCAGATTCAGGTGAAGGCCATGAAGACGCTTGAAGAGCACGAAGGCGCAGCAGGGTTGCGCTCGTACTTGACCGACGAGCAGCTGACCGGCCGGGTGGCAGTTCCGCCGAAGGGAAAGCGTGATGAGTGACGCCAAGGGCCAGACGTTGGACGAGGCGTGTGACCGGTTCGTCGCCTGGCTCGATCAGCGGGTGACCGCCGCAGGCCGAGGCGACGGTCTGGAACGGTTGGAAGTGGCCCCGTCGGGGACGTTCTGGCTGGGTCGGTTGGCCTGCGAGGACGAGGTGCGTAAGGGCGCCGGCGACGACCGGGCCGAGCGGCTGGACCCCTGTGCGATCGGTATCCGGTTCCGCCCTGCGGATGCCCCATCGTGGTCGATGACGGTGACGGTGCGGGCCCGCGCCTGGGTCAAGGACCCCAAGGACGGCCCTGATCCGGACCGCCGGTGGTGGCGCACCGGTCCTGTCGAGGAGAAGATCCCCGTCGCGGTCGGCGCCGAGGGTGGAATCTTCGGTGCGAAGCAGTTACGAGATGCCTTCGCGGCGGTAGGTGCACCGGGCTTGACCGCTGAAGTTCGAGTCGACGTGGAGGACTGGCACAGGGACGCCGAGCTTGTCGTGCAGCTGGTCAACACCAGCCCGGAGAAGTCGCGCGGCGGCCTGACCGACGACCACCTTTACGAGACGCAGCTCGAGGTCTCCGGCCTTGCCACCATCCCGTTCCAGTTGGAGAGCCTGCCCGACACCTTCCGCTACGACCGCGACGTGCCGGCGTACGGCATCAACGTTGGCGTCGAGGTGCCAGCGCCCGGGGTGTTCCGCAGCACCGACACCATCACGGTTCAGACCGTCCGGCCCGACTACTGGAACAGCAGCCGGCCGGAGCCGACGCTGTCGTTCGAGCGCCTCGCCGCCGACCCGATTCCGGAACTCACCGCGCTGGTCGATGCTTTGGAAGAGTACGACGACACCCACTGGTCGCCATCGGCGCTGGGCGCCAGGGAGCCGGCCGAGGGCTGGACACCGGGAATGCGAGCTGAGGCGGACAAGGCGGCAACCGACGTGTTCGCGGAACTAGACCGTCTACGAACCGGCCTGGATCTTCTGCAGACCAACGACGAGATCCGCCAGTCCTTCCAGTTGATGAACAGGGCGATCGGGCTGAGCGCCCAAGGGCGGGGCTACACCGCCTGGCGGCCGTTCCAGGTCGGCTTTCTGCTGTCCGCCATCCGCTTCCTCGCCGAGCCTGCCGACGACGCGAAGGTCGTCGACACCGTGTGGTTCGCCACCGGTGGTGGCAAGACCGAGACCTACCTCGGGCTGTTGTTGACGACGGCCTTCTTCGATCGCCTCACTGGCAAGCGTACCGGCGTGACCGCATGGTCCCGGTTCCCGCTACGGCTGCTGAGCTTGCAGCAGACGCAGCGCTTCGCCGACGCCCTCGCCGGCGCCGAGCTGGTACGCCAGGATGCGTTGTCGCGCAAGGTGGCCAATGTCAAGGGCGCCCCATTCAGCCTCGGGTTCCTGGTCGGCCAGGCCGGCACACCCAACAAGATCGTGCCCAAGCCGGAGGGCGACGAGGTCGGTCCGGACAGCCCGGGGATGCCCGACAAATACCGGGTGCTGCTGCACTGCCCGTTCTGCCGAGACGAGAACCTAAGGATGAAGTTCGACCGGCAGCGCTGGAAACTGGAACATCACTGCACCAACCCAGGATGTCCCTGGAAGCGCGGGGCCTTGCCGGTGTACGTCGTCGACCAGGAGATCTTCCGCTTCCTCCCGACCGTGGTGGTGGGAACGCTGGACAAGGCCGCGTCGATCGGCCTGCAGCAGGCGATGCGTGGCCTCGTCGGGCCGCCGCAGAAGATCTGCTCGGTCGACTGGCACGGCTTCACCTACGCGACCAGGTCGAAGACGCCCAACGGCTGTCTGGTACCCGGCTGTCAGGGAACCCTGAACCCGCTGCCGATGCCGGCGGAGCGGTTCGCGCCGTCGCTACGGTTGCAGGACGAGTTGCACCTGCTCCGCGACAGTCTGGGCGCTGTCGACTCGCACTACGAAAGCCTGCTCGACTACCTGCAGAACGAGCTGACCGGTAGTCATGCCAAGATCGTCGCCAGCAGCGCGACCCTCACCGGGTACGACCGGCAGGTCGAAGTCCTCTACCAGCGCAAAGGCCGCGTCTTCCCGCAGCAAGGTCCCCGCTCCGGTGAATCCTTCTGGACGGTGCCCAAGCCAGAGAAGCTGCGGCGGTTCGTGGCGGTCGCGCCGCGCGGGGTGACGCTGGAGCACGTCAGCGACCGGAGCCTGGATGCCCTGCAACGATGCGTACGCAGGCTGGTGGACGAGCCGGTGGCCGTCTGTGCGGAGGCCGGCATCGATCCCCGGCATGCAGACGAACTACTCAGCCTCTACGGCACGAACGTGGTGTACGGCTCCACCCTGTACGACGTCGAGGCTGCGGGCCGGAGTCTCGGCAGCAACAACACCGTGTCCGGCATCAACGTCGAGCAGCTCACCGGGCAGACCGACTTCGACGAGGTGCGCGACATCCTGGAGCGCCTGGAGAAGCCCGAGGAGAAGTTCGAGGATCGCATCCACGTGATCGCTGCCAGCTCGATGCTCTCCCACGGTGTCGACGTCAACCGGCTCAACACGATGGTCATGCTCGGCCTGCCGCTGACCACGGCCGAATTCATCCAGACGACGGCCCGCGTCGGACGCCGATTCCCGGGGCTGGTGTACGTCCTGCACAAGATCGGGCGGGAACGCGACGCCCAGACGTTCCGGCACTTCGACAAGTACGTGAGTCAGGGCGACCGGTTCGTCGATGCCATCCCGATCACCCGCCGCAGCCGGCGGGTGCTCGCTCTCACGCTTCCCGGGATGGTCGCGGCGCGCACCCTGATGGTGCACGAGCCGGCGAGCAAGCAGCGACTGAGCACGCCGGCGAAGCTGCGCCAATACGTCCGAGACGCGGGGCTGACGCCCGAAGCCGAGGCGGCGGCCGTGGCTGCGATTCTCGGGCTCGAAGGGCCGGAGGACTCGTTGCACCGGCAGCAGATCACCGAGTGGGTCCGTGAGTGGTTCGCCGAGCTCGAGGACCCGACCACCAAGGCGCAGTTCATCAGCGAACTCGGCCACCCTCGCCCCATGATGAGCCTCCGCGACGTCGAGGCCCAAGCTCCGATTCACGACTGAAGGCGATCGACATGACGAAGCTTGGTTCCCGTAGCGGCAGTCAGATTCTGCGTACCTTCCTGCCGGCGCAGACGGTCGACCTCCGCGGTGACATCTACCGGGTCGACGAGTGGTCGGCGCCGAGCCCCATCGAGATCGACTCCGACGTGGTGCGGGCAAGTCTGTTGACCGAGATCGGCGCCTGGACCGCCAACGACAAGGATGGCGGCATGGCCGGCGAGCTGCTTCGCAGGGTGCCGGTGGAGGTTGTCGAACTCGACGAGCGCCGAGGTGTGACCGTGGAGCGGTTTCCGCGGGTCTGGCTGTGTCGAGTCTGCAAGCGGATCGGCAAGTCGGAAGAGGCGGGCTGCAGGTGCGGCAAGCGTGCCTGGGGTCAGCTCCACTTCGTCGGCGTGCACGAGTGCGGAGCGATCACCGAGCCCTGGATCCGGCGCTGCCCCCAGCACGACGACGTACGGGTGGTCGTGCCGAAGAGCGCGAAGGCCGCGGACATCCGCTTCGTGTGCCCGGTTTGTGACACGCCGACGATGCAGGGGCTGGGATTCAACAAGAAATGCGTGTGCGGCGACGGTGCCGTCCGGTGGAACGTTCACAAGGCCCGCATGGTGTACGTGCCGCGCGGCATGGTGCTGATCAACCCGCCACGGCCCGAGCACCGGGAAAACCTCAAACTCGCTGGCGGTCCGCGTAAGGCGCTGATCTGGGTGGTCGAAGGGTTGGCGGTGCCCAGACCCGCCGACGTGACGGTGAAGCAGACGCGCCAGGAACTCGTCGAGCAGCTCATCGCCGGGAAGATGCCGCCGGACATCGCGGAGCAGATGGCGACGGTCGCCGAGAACGCCGGCCAGTTGGCCACAGCGGGCGATCATCCGGTCGACCGGATTCCCGCCACCCGACGAGAGGTGGTCGGACGGGAGGCCGTCGACATCGCGATGGCCCTGGCGGAGAGCCGGACCCCGACGACGGCGCTACGCGCCCCGGACCCCGACGACCCACTCGAAGATCGCTATCGGGAGAAGTACCCGCCAGCCCTGCGCCGGGCCGGCATCGCCGGGCTCGATCTCGTCGACAGGTTCCCGATTCTCAATGCCATGTACGGCTACACCCGTGGTGAGGACGACCCGTCCAAGTGCCGGCTGGTGCCATTCCGACGCAAGCGGGGAGGCTACCGGCTCTACGGCAATCTCGCCGAGACCGAGGCGTTCCTGGTCCGGCTCGACCCGATCCGAGTGGCGAAGTGGCTGACCGGTCGCGGGCACCGGCTACCGGGATGGTCGCCGGATTGCTCCGACCCGGTGGTGGCCCGAGTCGCCGTACTGGAGTCCGCCGTGATTCCCGACAAACGGGACGATCCGCGGACCGAATCGGCCGGGTCCGACGTGCTCAAACTGATCCACACGTATGCCCACCGGCTGATCCGGCAGACCGCCGTCTTCTCCGGCATCGAACGCGACGCGCTCAGCGAGTATCTGGTCCCGCATCACCTTGGCTTCTTCCTGTACGCGGCCGCTCGCGGTGATTTCGTGCTCGGTGGCATGCAGGCGGTCTTCGAGTCCAACCTCGACGACCTTTTGACCGCGTTCATGGACGCGGAGCACCGTTGTCCGCTGGATCCTGGATGCGGGATGGGCAGCGGCGCGTGTGCGGCCTGCGTGCATCTGGGCGAGCCCTCGTGCCGCTTCTTCAATCGGTTCCTGGACCGCGGGGTGCTGTTCGAGCGAAGCGGTTACCTGCGGATCTCGTCATGATTCGTTCGCGCCACACCGACTCCACGCGTTCCGCCGCGTCGATCACCGGCTCGTGCTCCCACACGTGGACGGCCAGCCACCCGAGTTCGGCCAGCGCGGCGTCCTTGGCGCGGTCCCGGACGACGTTCCGATCGAGCTTGGCCTGCCACCACTCCCGGTTGTTCCGTGGCATCGTGCCGTGCTCCGGGCAGCGGTGCCAGAAGCATCCGTCGACGAAGACCGCCACCATCGCCCGGGTGAAAGCGATGTCCGGGCGGCCCGGTAGCCCTGGATGGTCGACCCGAAATCGCAGACCGCGGCGATGCAACTCACGTCGCAGCGCGATCTCCGGTTTCGTCGCCGTACGAGGTTGCCGCGCGAGCCGCGCGGACGTGGCGGCGTCGAGCGGTGCGGGCGGGGTGGACTTTCGGCCCATCGCTCCAACCTATACGTGGAGATCCCACCGGCTCCTTCAAAGCTAGGGTGGCTGATATACCGCCTGACTTATCGAACGAATATGGCACTTATCGACATAGCGGAGATGTGTAGTGACGGCACCCGATTCCGAAGTCCGCCGCTGGCTCGTCCCCGGTGCAGTCGTGGAGATCCGCGACGAGGAGTGGCTGGTCCGCGCGACCGAGGAGACCGCCGACGGCCTCGCGGTGCATGTGCAAGGGCTCGGCGAGCTGGTCCGCGACACGACGGCGACGTTCTACCAGAGCCTCGAAGAGACCATGACTCCGCTGGATCCAGCCCAGGCCAGGGTCGTCCCGGACGACAGCCCTCGTTATCGCACCGCCCGGCTCTGGCTGGAGTCCACCCTTCGCAAGACCGCCGTCCCGCTCGCCGAACAGTCGCTGTCGGTAGCCACTCGCGGCCTCGCCGACGCGCTCGGCTACCAGCAGTCGGCGGTCCGCAAGGCCCTCGACCCGGAGAACCTGCGACCGCGCATCCTGCTGGCCGACGCGGTCGGCCTCGGCAAGACCCTGGAAATCGGCATGATTCTGGCCGAACTGATCCGCCGCGGGCGAGGTGAGCGCATCCTCGTGGTCACCCCGCGCCACGTCCTCGAGCAGATGCAGCACGAGCTGTGGACCCGATTCGCCCTGCCCTTCGTGCGCTTGGACACCGCCGGCATCCAGCGGGTCCGGCAGAAGCTGCCGGCCACCCGCAACCCCTTCACCTACTACCGCCGCGCGATCATCTCGATCGACACCCTGAAATCCGACCGCTACGTCGCCAGCCTGCGTAAACAGCGCTGGGACGCGGTGGTCATCGACGAATCGCACAACCTGTCGAACGCCGACACCCTCAACAACCGCCTCGCCCGGCTGCTGGCCCGCACCACGGAAGCGCTCATCCTGGCCTCCGCCACCCCGCACAACGGCAAGGCGGAGTCCTTCGCCGAGTTGATTCGGATGCTCGACCCGGTGGCCGTTCCGCCCAGCGGCGAGCTGGACCGGGACGAGATTCGGCGGCTCGTCGTGCGCCGCCACCGGCACAGCCCCGAGGTAGCAAGCGCGGTCGGCGCCGACTGGGCCGAACGGCGCGAGCCGAACAACATCCTGATACCAGCCAGCCCTGCGGAGAGTGCGGTCGCCAGCGAACTCGAAAACACCTGGCTGTGGCCGGGCAAGGGCGGCAGCCCGTACTCGGGCGTACGTGGGACGTTCTTCCCGTGGACCCTGGCGAAGGCGTTCCTGTCGTCACCTGCGGCGTTGCAGGAGACGATCAACGGACGCATCGACCGGGTCACCGAGGACCCCGCAGTGCCGTCCGACCGGGCCGAGGTCGAGCTACGCGCGCTGCGTCACCTCGGCAGCCTCAACGAGCGCGCGTTGCGTACGCCGTCGGCCAAATATGCCCGGCTGGTGGCGTACCTGAAGGAGATCGGCGTCGGGGCGAGCTCCGCCACCCGCGCGGTGGTCTTCGCCGAACGTCTGGAGACGCTGTACTGGTTGCACCGCAACCTCCCAGGCGACCTCGGGCTGCCTCAAGGGGCAGTCGACCTGATGCACGGCGGCCTCACCGACTCCGACCAGCAGGACATCGTCGAACGCTTCAAGCAAGAACGATCGGCGGTGCGTGTGCTGGTCACCGGCGACGTGGCCTCCGAGGGCGTCAACCTGCACGCCCAGTGCCACGAGCTGATCCACTACGACATTCCGTGGAGCCTGATCCGTATCGAACAACGCAACGGCCGCATCGACCGCTACGGCCAGAAACACCCCCCGCAGATCACCGCCCTGCTGCTCGACCCGGCCAGCGAACGGTTCGCCGGTGACGTCCGGGTGCTGGCCAAGTTGATCGAGAAGGAGGACGAGGCGCACGCCGCCCTCGGTGATGTCGCTTCGCTCATGGGCCGCTACGACGTCAAGGGCGAGGAGGAAGAGATCCGGGCGGTGCTCTCCGGCGCCAAGCAGCTCGACGACGTCGTCCGTCCGGTCGCCGAGGTAGCCGCCGGCACCGATGTCGCCGCGCTGTTCGCCCAGCTCTTCGACACGCCCGAGCAGGGCGACGAGCCAGCCCCGGCCCCGCAGGTCGTACCGGACGCGGACAGCCTGTACGACGACGAAGTCTCGTACCTCGAAGAGGCGCTGCGGGAGGCGTTCATCGATCCGACGGCACCGCCCTCCCGGGGCGGAGTGGGCTGGCGCCGGGACGAGGCGTTCGGCACCGTCGAACTCACCCCACCGCCCGATCTGGTGCAACGTCTCGACGTGCTGCCGCAGAGCTATCTCGCCGACCGCAAGGTGACCGAGCGCCTGGTCCTGGCCACCACGACCGCCCGGGGCAAGGACAGGTTGGCCGCCGCGCTGCGCGACGACAAGGGCACGAGCTGGCCGGATGCCCACTACCTGAGCCCGTTGCATCCGGTGCTCGACTGGGCCGCCGACCGAGCATTGGCGGCGCTCGGCCGCAACGAGGTGTTCGCGGTCCGCGGCGCGGTGGAGGCACCGACGGTGCTGCTGCTCGGCACGCTGACCAACAGGCGCGGGCAGGTGGTCTCCACCGCATGGCTGACCACGCAGTTCCCCATCTCCGACGATTCGTCGTTCGCGCTGGTCACCCCGCACGACTCCAGCATCGATGCGCTCCGGACGATCGGTTGGACCGTGCCCCGAGCCAACCCGGGCGCCGTCGCCGCCACCGAGCGCCTCCAGCCCTTGATCGGGCCCGCGGTTCACCAGGCGGCGGCCTACCTGGAGAAGACCGTCTTCGAGGCAGCCAGCCGAGACGCACAGCAACGCGTCGAGAGGTGGCGCCGCAAGCTCGACGCCTGGGACGGACAGACGGCGGTCCTGATCCGACGAAGCGAGGCGGCGGCAAGCCGGGAGCGCCTCGACGAGGAACGGCAGCTGACCGAGGCGATGGCGCCGGCCCGGCAACTCGTACGCCCGCTGTTGGTGGTCGTGCCCGACACCGAGGGAGAACACCGGTGAGCAGAACGGACGCGATCCTCGTCGGCGAGGGCTGGATCTCCGAGCACTACTTCACCACCGACGGAATCAAGGAATCGTTCCGGGCAAAGGTCCTGGAACGCCGCGCCGGCTGGGACACGGAGGAGGCCGCCGGCCGGTCGACGCCGCGGTCCCGGTTCCTGGCGGTCCGCCGGGAGCTGGAAACCAACCTGGCCGCATTGTCCGGGCAGTTCGACCCGGCCGCCGCCAGCGAGCAGGCCGGCAGCCGGACCGCGTACGAGGTGCCGGCGCGGGTGTCTCGCACCATGCGCCACGTCCTCGGTCTCGACGCGCCAGGCCTGGTCGTCTCCGGCTCCGGGCCGGTCAGCCGGGTCTCCTCGGCTGGCGCCTCGGGCCCGGCACCGCTGGTCGTGCTCGACGCCGTTCCGGTCGCCGCCATCGAGGAACTGCTCGCCCGGGATGCGGTCACCCTCGCCGAGCCGGTTCAGCTCACGGACGACGGTGAAGAGTTCAAGAGCGCTGCCCGGCTGCTTTCCACGCTCTTCGTGGCCGACGAGGCGCCGGAGCTGGCGCTGGTGCTGGCCGGCCGGTGGGCGCTGCTCGCCGAGCGCGAGCGATGGGCCGAGGGCCGTTACCTGGCCGTCGACCTGCAGTCGGTCTGCGAACGCAACGACACCAAGAAGGGTGGCGAGATCGACCGGGCGATGGCCTGCCTATGCGCCGAATCGATCGCCCCGGACGCGGACGGCAAGCTGTGGTGGCAGGGCGTGCTGGAGGCGTCGGTCAAACACACCGTCGGCGTCTCCCAGGACCTGCGCGACGGCGTACGCCTCTCCATCGAGATCGTCGCCAACGAGGTCGTCGTCCGCCGTCGCGCCCAAGGCCTTGCGCCGCTGCCGAAATCCGAGGCGCAACCGCTGGCTCGGCAGTCGCTGCGCTTCCTCTACCGGATCCTGTTCCTGCTCTATGCCGAGGCCTCGCCGGAGCTGGGTGTCCTCCCGGTTGGCGCCCCCGAATACGACCAGGGATACAGCCTCGACCGGCTACGTGAGCTGGTCCAGGTCGAACTGGCCACCCCTCGATCCCGTACCGGCACCCACCTCTACGAGTCACTCGGCGTCCTGTTCCGGCTGGTCGACCGGGGCCACCCCCCGGCCGCCGGCGAGGACAATGCCACGCTCGCCCCCGGGCTGACCTTCAACCCGCTTCGCGCCGATCTGTTCCGACCCGAGGCCACCGCCCACATCGACGAGGTGAGCCTGGGCAACGCCGCCGTCCAGCAGGTGCTCGCGCACCTGCTGCTCAGCAAGGAGCAACGCGGCAGGGACCGTGGCTTCATCTCATACGCGGAACTGGGCATCAACCAGCTCGGCGCGGTCTACGAGGGCCTGATGTCCTACACCGGCTTCTTCGCCGACACCGACCTCTACGAGGTGGCGAAGAACGGCGACGGGTCGAAGGGCTCCTGGGTGGTCCCGGTCGACCGGGCCGACGGCATCGCCGCCACCGACTTCGTCAAGGCCATCGACCCGGTGACCCAGGAACCTCGGCCCGTCGTGCACAGGCAGGGTTCGTTCGTGTTCCGCCTCGCCGGCCGGGAACGCCAGCAGTCCGCCTCCTACTACACCCCTGAGGTGCTGACCCGCTTCACCGTCGGCCAAGCCCTGGAAGAGCTGCTCACCGACGACACACCCGCCGAGCAGATCCTCACCATGACGATCTGCGAGCCGGCGCTCGGCTCGGGAGCATTCGCCATCGAAGCGGTCCGACAGCTCGCCGACGAATACCTCAAGCGCCGCCAGAAAGAGCTCGGTCAGCGCATCGACCCAGACGAGTACCCGAAGCGGTTGCAGGAGGTCAAGGCCTACCTGGCCCTGCACAACGTCTATGGCGTCGACCTCAAACCGCGGTCGAGCTGGCCGAGATCTCGCTCTGGCTGGACACCATGGTCGAGGGCCTGTCCGCACCGTGGTTCGGCCTGCACCTGCGCCGCGGCAACTCGCTGATCGGTGCCCGCCGCGCCATATACCGACGTAGCCAGATCACCGACAAATCCTGGCTGGGGGCCGCGCCGCAGGGGGCGCCGGTCACCTCCCTGGTCGAGGATATCGAGGCGGGCCGCGTCGCCGCCGACGGCATCCACCACTTCCTGCTTCCCGCAGAGGGCTGGTGCTCGGCCGCCGACGCCAAGGAGGCCGCCGCCCTGGCCCCGGGCGCCGCGACCCGCCTCAAGAAATGGCGCGGCAGCACCAAGACCAAACCGACCAAGGCCCAGATCGACGCGTACGTGGAGTTGGCCCACCGGGTCGAGACGCTGTGGCAGATCGCTTACCGTCGGCTGACCATCGCCGAGCAGGAAATCCGCCGGTCGATTCCGGTCTGGGGCGTCAACGAGCTACCGACCGGCGGGAACGTTCAGCGAGAACGGATCGAACGAGCCCTCGCCGACGAAGAGGGCGCCTACCGGCGGCTACGCCGAGCGATGGATGCCTGGACCGCACTCTGGTTCTGGCCCCTCACCGACACGATCGCCACGGTGAACGGCGAGGTGATCGAACCACCAACGGTCACCGAGTGGATCGCCTGTCTACGGGCGTTACTGGGACGCAACCCGGACGTGCACAAGCGCAAGCCGGTCGAGCTGCGCTTCGGCGCCGGCATGAGCTGGGAAGAGCTGAACGAGGCCGAACGTCTGGACCTGGGCTTCGCCAGCGCGGAATCCATCGACGAGGTCCTGCAGAAGCATCCCTGGCTGGTGGTCTGCGAACGGATCGCCCGACGACAGGGCTTCTTCCACTGGGATCTCGACTTCGTCACCGTCTTCGCCCGCGGCGGCTTCGACCTCCAAGTCGGTAACCCACCGTGGGTTCGCCCTGTTGTCGACATGAACTCGCTCCTAGCCGAAGGAGACCCTTGGTGGCGGCTGGAGATTAAGCCCAGCCAGCGGAGCGTCGAGGAGAAGCGAACTGCAACGCTGGCTCTGCCCGGTATGCTGGATTTTGCTGCGGACGGCGTCGTCGTGGCTAGCTCCACAAACGAGTTCTTGGGGTCCGCAGCGCAGTTCCCGCACCTAGCCGGTCTGCAGCCAGACCTGTACCGCTGCTTTATGGAGATCATCTGGCGCAACGCAGGGAATTCCGGGATTTCTAGCCTTATCCATCTAGATACGCACTTCGCCGAGGAGCGTGCCGGCTTGTTGCGCGAGGCGTCATACTTGCGCCTCCGGCGGCATTGGGAATTCATCAACGAGCTGCACCTTTTCGAGATTCAGCATCAACGACATTTCGGAGTCAACGTTTACGGGGTTGCATCCGATCGGCCCAACTTCCTCCACGCAACGTCGCTCTATCATCCAGACACTGTAATTCGGTCGATAGAACATGACGGATCCGGGCCGGAACCCGGACTAAAGGACCCACTTGGTCGCTGGGATGTTCGGCCGCATCGCTCGCGCATTAGGCGGATCAACCATGCCCAAATAGGCTCATGGCATGCGATTATGGAATCGTCGGGCATCCCTATTATCCGAACCCGGATGGTGTATGCGGTAAACGCCGCATCCGAGGCTGTTCTCGACAGCATTGCGCACTCGCCCAGACTTCGCGATCTGAGTCCATCATACTCGCCTGGATGGCACGAAAAGAACGACAGGGTCAAGGGACTATTTCGCTCAGAGTGGGGGACTACGGAGTCCTGGAAATCGGTCATCCTCCAGGGCTCGCACATCTTTGTTTCCACGCCATTCTACAAAGAGCCGAATCCGACCATGCTACACAACACCGACTCGCGCCCAGTCGACATCGAAGCTCTCGCCGCTGATGCGACGCCGGTAAGTGGCTACAAGCCAGCAGGTAGCGACGCAGTCTTCGATCGAGCATACGGAAGGTGGGAACACGGCCCGGATAGGGTATCGCCGCGAAAGTTTTACCGCTTGGCTTGGCGAAAGATGGCCGCAAATACCGGCGAGCGAACGTTAATCTCCGCGATAATTCCACCTGCCGCCACGCACATCCAAGGAATCTACTCACTCGGGTTCGCCGACGGCGATAATTCGAAACTTGTTGCGGTTGCGGCGTTGACGTCCTCGCTGATTCTTGACTTTTCCGTTCGAGCCGCCGCACTCGCGAACATCGGCTTTGGAACAATGGATCGCCTTCCGGCGGTGAGAGGCCGTGAGCTGGAGAACGAGGTAGCCCTACGTGCACTTCGACTGAACTGCCTCACCGACGCATATTCCAGTCTTTGGCGCGACCAATATCGTGACGCTTTCCTGGACGACGGATGGACTGGCGGCCATCCGGTTCTTCGGGAGCAAGGATTCGGTAATTTGGCGCACGAGTGGAGTGCAGCCGTGCCGCTACTTCTAGCTGTTGAGCGGCGGCAGGCGCAGCTCGAAATCGACGCGTTGGCAGCTTTGATGCTGGGCGTCGAGATCGATGTCCTTTGCACGCTTTATCGTACACAATTCGCCGTTCTGCATGGGTATGATCAAAGGGCCAACTACTACGACGCCAACGGCCGGCTGGTGCCGAACTCCGTGCTCACGGTGTGGCGGAAGAAGGGTGATCGGATCACCGTGGAGGAGCGGACCGCGACCAACCAGGCCGGCTACACCTACACCTACGAGTTGCCGTTCGTCACGCTGGACCGGGAGGCGGACATGCGGCAGGCGTACGCGGTATTCGAGCAGCGGCTGCGGGAGCGACAGTGACCGAATTGCTGCCCACCTTCCAGGCGGCCCGGATCCAGCAGGCGCTGGTCGACTACCTGACGACGACGTTCGGGCTGACCGACGGCGATGCGCGGGACGGCCTCGACCGGTTCCTCTCCGACCCGGACACCGGCATGTTCAAGGGCCCGTACGTGCGCCTGCGGCTGCCGTTCCGCCCGGCCGACGAGGGGTGGCGGTCGAGCCTGGAGTGGTACGAGGGGTTTCCGCCGTACGGCCATCAGGCGGCGGCGTTCGCCCGGTTGGCCTCGGCGGTGGACGGCCAGCCGCGCCGGCCACTGCCGACCCTGGTCACCACCGGTACCGGCTCCGGTAAGACCGAGGCGTTCCTGCATCCGATCCTGGATCACGTGCTTTGGGCACGGCGCACCGGCGTGACCGGCACCAAGGCGCTGATCCTGTATCCGATGAATGCGCTCGCCAACGACCAGGCTGCGCGGCTGACCAAATTGCTCACCACCCAGCCGGAACTGGCCGGGGTGACAGCGGCGCTCTACACCGGTCAGGCGACCACGACCCGAATGACGGTCACCTCCGACGGGCTCATCAACGACCGTGCGGTCATCCGGGACACCGCGCCGGACCTGCTGCTCACCAACTACAAGATGCTCGATCAGTTGTTGCTGCGGGCCGAGGACCAGGAGTTGTGGCGGCAGTCCGCCATCAGCCTGCGCTATCTGGTGTTGGACGAGTTCCATACCTACGACGGCGCACAGGGCACCGACGTGGCGATGTTGCTGCGCCGTCTCGGCCTGGCCCTGAAGAGCCACTGGCCCGTCGACGATCCGTCGATCGATGAGACTGCCCGGGCCCGGCCGCTGGGTCTGATGACGCCGGTCGCCACCTCCGCGACGCTCGGCGACCGGGGTGACCTGTCGGTGATGCGGGAGTTCGCGGGCACCGTCTTCGGGGAACGGTTCGATTCGACGTCGGTGGTCACCGAGACCCGGATCAGCTTGCCGGAATGGACCGAAGGCGCGGCCGAGACGGTGGCGGCGTCCGGGTTCGCGCCGGTCGCCGTGGGAGAGCTGCGCGCCGCTGGGCTCCGGCGGCTGCCACAGGTCGGCCTGGACGCCTCCGGCGCGGAGGCCGCGTACGCCGTACTCGGATTGCTCTATGGGGTGACCGCCGACAAGCTGGCCGATGCGACACCGGAGCTGCTGTCGGCGTTGTGTCGCGCGCATCCGCTCCTGGTCGATCTGGCCCGTACGGCCGGTCAGGCCGTTGCGCTCAGCGACCTCGCGTTGCGGGTCTTCGGCCCACAGGACGAGCCGGAGCCTGCTGAGGCGTTGCTGTCGCAGGTGCTGGCGATGCTGGGGCACGTACGCAAGGTTGTCGGCCGGGACGCCCTGTCGGTCGAGGCGCACCTGTGGGTTCGGGAGCTGACCCGGATCGACCGAGCTGCGGCAGCGTCGGCCCGGTTCCGCTGGAGCGACGACGGCCCGTCGGTCTCCGCGGACGAGGCTGAGGAGGCGCGGCCGTCGTTTCCCGCGATCTTCTGCCGGCATTGCGGCCGGTCCGGCTGGGGCATCGGTCTCGCCCCGGTCGGCGACAGCCTAACCGCGGACGACGAGGGCATCCGCCGGCAACACGCGGCCCGGGAGGGACGATTCCGGCCCCTGCTCTACGCGCCGGCGGAGGCGGTCGCTGGGTCCGACGGCGAGTCGGCGCCCGACGGGCTGGTGTGGTTCGCGATCCGCAACCGGGAGCTGCTGCGCCAGGTCGCCGACGACGACCCGGATCTGCGCGACGGATGGGTCCTGCCGGTGCTGACCAACGTGGGCGCCACCGCCGACGATCTCAGCCGCAAGGACACCTGTCCGTCGTGCGGGCAAGAAGACGGCATCCGCTTCCTCGGCAGCGCTATCGCCACGCTGCTGTCGGTGTCGCTGTCGACCCTGTTCGGGGCGCCGAAGCTGGCACCGGAGGAGAAGAAGGCCCTGGTCTTCACCGACTCGGTGCAGGACGCGGCGCACCGGGCCGGGTTCGTGCAGGCCCGGTCGCACACCTTGACGCTGCGTTCGGTGCTGCACGAAGCGGTCGTCGAGGGAGACCTGACTCTCGACCGGCTGGTGGAGGAGGTGCTGGCGCAGGCTGGTGACGATCCGGTCCGGCGTTACCGACTGCTGGCCCCAGACTGTGCCGATCGGGAATCCTTCATCCCGTTCTGGCAGGAACGGCGGCAGCGGGGCGTGAAGCCGTCGGTGCAGTCACGGGTGCGTACGCGGCTGGCCCTCGACGCCGCCCTCGAGTTCGGTGTCCTGGAGGAGTACGGGCTGCTGCCCAACTACACCCTGCTCGACGACAGCGTCACCCTGGATGTCGGCCTGTCCTGGATCGACCCCGACGACCGGAAGTACCGCTACGACAGCGCGCAATTCCAGCGGGGCTCTGCCCAGGCTCTGCGCGAGTTCGCGCCGGGAGCCACCTTCTACGCCCGTGGGTGGGAGATCGAGATCGACGCGGTGGATCTCGGCCTGGACGGAACGTCGATCCGAACCTGGGCGTTCTGCCCTGCCTGCGGCCACTCCTGCGACATCGCTGCAACCGGCCGTGACGCCGTTCCCACCACCTGTCCACGCTGCGGCAGCCGAGGTATCCACGACACCGGACAGCGCCTCGACGTCGTCGAACTCACCCGGGTTTCGGCCGAGGTACGCCGTGACGAGGTGGCCATCTCCGACCGGTACGACGAACGCGGCCGGGTCGGCTTCCAGATCGTGACCGCCGCAGACGTCTCGCCCGAAGACATGGACGTCCGCCGGTTCGCCGAAGGCACCGGGCTGGGGTGGGTCCATCTGCGCTCGGTCGACATCCGTTGGCTCAACCTCGGGCCGGCCGGTCACGGTACGACCCGCACCATCGCCGGTGCCGAACGGCAGGGCACCCTGTTCCGGGTGTGCTCCGGCTGCGGGAAGCGCGACACCGAGACCGGCCGCAATCGCCCTCACGAACACCGTCCGTGGTGCCCGCATCGCACCGCCCCCCACGAGATGACCAGCACCGTCGCGCTGTCGCGGACGCTACGTACCCAAGGGCTGTTGATCCGGTTGCCCCGAACGGTCAGTCTCGGCGACGACTTCGCCGTGCCGAGTCTGTCCGCGGCGTTGCTGCTCGGGCTCCGGGAACAGCTGGGCGGCCATCCCGACCACATCCGCGTGGAGCAGGTCGTCGACCCGACTCTGTCCGACGGCAGCGACAACCACGACGCGATCCTGCTACACGACACCGTGCCCGGCGGCACCGGCTACCTGGCCGGCATCGCCAAGCCCGACCAGCTCCGCGAGTTGCTGGTCCTGGCCTGGGACCGGCTCCGGGACTGCGCATGCCGCCTCGAGGAGAGGCTGGCCTGCCATCGCTGCCTGCTACCGTTCACCGCACCGGGAGTGACGCGGCGCATTTCGCGGGCGTCGGCCGAACGACACCTACGCAACCTGCTCGGATTGCCGGCCGACGCCCAGACAGCAGAAGACACGACCTGGACGGTGACCGAAGTGGCTCCGCACGAGGAACCCGAGTCTCATCTGGAACGGTCCTTCTACCGGGTCTTCCTGGGCCGGCTACGACGCAGCGGCGCAGCCGTCACCGAGACTCCGTCACCGGTGGGCAACATAGCCCGGTTCACCCTGCCCGGCACGCACCGCCAATGGACCCTCAGTCCTCAGGTCAACGTCGCCGACTCCCGGCCCGATTACCTGCTGAAGACCGGCGACATGAACGTACCGGACATCGCGATCTTCACGGACGGACGCGCCTATCACGCGACCTCGGCGGTCAACCGCCTCGCCGACGACGCGGCCAAGCGCGCCAACCTGCGCGAACTCGGCATCCTGGTCCTCGCGCTCACCAGCGCCGACGTGGCCGCCGCCGAAACCGCCACCAACGTCGCACCCCCCTGGTGGAACGCGGCCCTGGCCGGCGGACTGATGAACGTTCCTGGCTTCCAGGCCCCACCGGAAACCTACAAGGCCCTGGGGCAGGGGATGGTGGACTGGCTCGTTGGTTGGGTCCAGGGTCCGAACCCACCGGCGGTTCGGGCCGCCGCCCGAGCCGTGCCCATGTTCCTGTCGGCGGGAGCGCAGCCGATCCAGACGTCTACCGCGGTGACCCTGCCCCAGGTGGGCCGGGCAGTGCTGCTCGGTGAGGACGTGCCCGCCGGCGAACGTCGGGTACATCTGCGCCGGTTCGGGTCCCTGGCGGCGGTCGTCGAGATGACGGCGGCCGGCGTCGTCGAGGTCGCCGTCGTTCTGGACGACCGCAGCGACATGCTCGGCGACAAACACGCCGAATCGTGGCGGGCGTGGCTCCGGCTCGCCAACGCGCTCGGCCCGCGCGACTGGCCGACCACCGCCACGACGACCAGCCTCGTCGAGCCGCTCGTCGCCGAGCCGGACGCGGCAGATCCCCGTCGTCCGATCGGTGCCTGGGCAGACCTGTACGAGGCCGCGTTCTCCGAGGCCGAGAAAAAACTGATCGCCGCCCTGGCCGACTACGACATCACGCCACCGACCGTGGGGGCGGAAGGCCCGGACGGTATCCCGCTCGACATCTGCTGGCCCACTATGCGCATCGCCGTGGCCTTCCCCGACATGGCGCCAGAGGACCGCACCGACCTGGGCCGCCACGGCTGGCACCTTGTGGAGCCCGAACCGGCCGAGATCGTCTCCGCCCTGACCCGCGCCGCCGCCGACACGGACGAAGGACACTGATGCCGACCATCATCATGGGAAAACTCGCCAGCAAGATCGACGGTTCGGTTCGCGGCAAGGCGATGACCTTCCTGCAAAAACTCGGCGTCGACGACGCCACCCCCGGGCTGCACATCGAACCCATCCAGCACAGCGCCGACCCACGGGTCCGGACCGGTCGGGTCGACGAATTCTGGCGGGCCGTCATGTTCCGCCTCGACGGCGACGGCGAAACCCATTACGTCATCCACGGCATCTGGCCACACGACGACGCCATCGCCATCGCGCAACGGGTATGCCTCAAGGTCAACCCGATCAACGGCCTGCCGCAGATCGAAGAGATCGAGCTGCCAGCGGCCGCGGTTCCGACACCGCCTGCCGGCAAGGTGTCGCTGAGGCAGGCGAAGCCGCTGTTCGCTCGCCTCGGCCACGAACGCGTCGACCTTGTCGAACGACTCGGGTTGCCCCAGGCCATCGTCGATGAAGCGTTCGTGGCCCCGGACGAGGACGCCATGCTCGACCTCGCGCAGCAGCACGAGGGCTGGATCGGCACGATACTCGTCGACTTGGCAGCAGGGGACGACATCGATGCGATCGTCCAGCGCATGGAGCTGGAGAAGGTGTCCTCGTCGGGGAACGACGACGCCGACATGCTGCAGTCCCTCAAACGGCCGGCCGCCGCGTTGCAGTACGCGTTCATCGGCGACCAAGAGGAACTGCGTCGCGTGATCGAGGGCGGTGACTTCGGTGCCTGGCGCGTCTTCCTGCACCCAGAGCAGCGCCGGTACGTCGGCCGCTCGTACAGCGGCCCGTTCCGGCTCTCCGGCGGGGCGGGCACCGGCAAGACTGTCGTGCTCGTTCATCGGGCTCGCGCGCTTGCCCGGCGTGACCCTCAAGCGCGGATCGTGCTCACGACCTTCACCACCAACCTCGCAGAAGCCCTCGGGGACAGCCTGACGCAACTCGACCCGCGGGTACCTCAGGCCAAGGCCCTCGGCGAGACCGGCGTGTACGTGACCGGCGTGGACGCGCTTGCCGCCGCCGTGCTGCGGACCGCTGGTCGCGGCCTTTCGCCGGCCATGCGCGAGGTCCTCGGGGAGGAGCGGTCCACGCCGCTCGCACGAACCGCGCCGACTCGTTGGCGGGAAGTCGTCGAATCGACAGGGACCGCCCTACCGCCCGAACTCGCCAACGAAACGTTCCTAGCCGCCGAGTACGCGCACGTCGTCCTCCCGAACAAGCTGCATGACGAAACCGGCTATCTGCGGGTACGGCGACCCGGCCGGGGCGTCGCCCTGGACCGGGCCAAGCGCCGAGCCGTCTGGGCGCTCGTCGAGGCGTACCGGGCGCGCTGTCGGGCCGACGGCAGCCTGGACTTCACCGAGGCTGCCGCTGTCGCGGCAGCACACCTGATGGCGAGCGACGCCCGTCCCGCCGATCACGTCCTGGTGGACGAAGGGCAAGACCTCTCACCCACCCATTGGCTCCTGCTCCGAGCCGTCGTCGGCGAACACCCCGACGACCTCTTCATTGCCGACGACTCTCACCAACGCATCTATGGCAGTCAGGTCGTACTCGGGCGATACGGCGTCGCCATCGTCGGCCGTTCCCAGCGACTGACCCTGAACTACCGAACGACGGCGCAGAACCTGCACTACGCCATGACGATCCTCGATGGCGGTCGGTACACCGACCTGCAGGACGAGCCGGACAGCACCGGCTACCGTTCGGCCCGCACCGGGCCGGTGCCCGTCATCGAGACCGTCGATTCACTGGCCGAAGAGGTAGCGGTGATCGTCCGGCACGTACGCGCCTGGCTCGACGCCGGAGACCCGCTGGAGAACGTGGCCGTCCTGGTGCCCGACCGGTACCACCGAGACCGTGTCGTCACCGCCCTCACCGACGCCGGCGTCGACGCCCGCGCTGTGGACCGTGACCGTCCGCCGGCAGATCGGGTACCGGTGTTGACCATGCACCGTGCCAAGGGCACCGAATTCCCGAAGGTCGTCCTCGAAATCGGCAAGCCATCGCCCTCCGAGCTGGAACGTCTCGAGTCCCTGGACCCTTCGGAGCGGGCGGACGCAGAACTACGGGCCCGATCCTTGCGATACGTCGCAGCGACCCGCGCCCGCGATGCCCTGGTGGTCGTGGATCGCCGCTAAGTACCTGAGACGCGATCCATCGAGACATGTGTGGTGATTCAGAAGTGAGCACCATCGGACGCCGAGGAGTCGGCGCACTGGCCCAGTATCGGTGCAGGAGGTAGGGGATGGACTCCAGAACACTTTCGCTCAGTAGGGTCCTGACGAACGAGGTCCGCTATACGGTTCCCCTGTTCCAGCGAAAGTATGTCTGGAACGAAAAAGACAACTGGTGGCCTCTCTGGACCGACGTCGTCGAGACGACTTGCCGGCTGATGACCGACCGGTCGAAAGGTGCTGGTGCTACCCGCCCCCACTTCCTCGGCGCCGTCGTGCACGAAGGGCTCCTGCCCAAGACGGGGCAAATGCCAGAACAGCGCATCATCGATGGCCAGCAGAGAATGACCACCTTGCAACTGCTGCTGGCTGCGACTCGTGCCGTCGCCCGCGATCGTACTCTCAATGATCAAGCAACCAGGATCGGGCGACTGATCGAGAACCCACACGACACCGTGAAGGAAGCGCACGACCGGTACAAGGTATGGCCCACAAATGCCGATCGAGACTCGTTCGAGCGGGCCATGAACGACGATCCCGACGATTCCCTCATCGGCCGCGCGTACAGCTTCTTTCGAGCGAGAGTCACCAGCTTCGTAGATGAGGCCGATGGGGGCTCGGGCTGGGACCCGGGTGAGGAGGACGACTGGACAGGTCCTTCGACAAGCAGCGAGGCTGAGTCCGCCACGGGTGAGGGTCGGCTCACTGCGTTGATCGACACATTGCGAGACCTCATTCGTGTGGTCGTGATCGAACTCGATCCGGCCGAGGACGACGCTCAGGTGATCTTCGAGACCCTCAACGCCCACGGTACTCCTCTCCTCCCTTCGGACCTCGTCAAAAACCATATGTTCAATCGGGCTCAGCTGGCGGGGCTGCCGGTCGAAGCCCTCCACGCGAAGTGCTGGGCCGACCTCGAGGACGAGTGGTATTCGCAAGAGGATGTCGTAGGCCGGACGCGCCGCCAACGCCTGGACCTTGCGATTGGCTTCTGGGCGGCCTCAGCCAGCCCGCGGGGTGCCGACGTAGCCCAGTCGCACCTGTTTTCCGCAGTCCAGGAGATAGCTCGCGCCCGCTCCGGTCCAATGTCCAGACCGGACCCAGACGGCGTTGCCTCGTTGTTTGCGGAGATTGCCCACCACGTCAACACTTGGCGGCGGCTCCGGACCGCTCCGTACAGCTCCGCCGAGGGCAGGTTCATGTCCAGGCTCCACGACCTGAACACGACGACTCCGATGCCATTGGTGTTGTGGATGGCAGCCAAGGTCGACGCTGAAGTGCCCCGCATCGAGTTCGAGCGAGCACTCGTCTCCATTGAGTCCTATCTCGTTCGTCGCGCTGCCTGTGGTCTCACCGCGAAGAACTACAACCGGGTGTTCGCAAGCGTGCTGGCCCAGGTCAAGAAGGGCAGCCCGACGACTGTGGGCATGAATGTGACCCAGAGCCTTGCCGACCTGAGCGACGACTCCTCGAGGTGGCCGAAGGATGAAGAGTTCGAGACGGCGCTCATCGAGGAGCCGCAGTACCGCCGACTTTTACGGGCGACTCGGGTGCGGATGGTACTTGAAGCATTGGAAGCGGCAATGCTCAGCTCCGACGTAGAGCAGCTGGCTCCGCCAGGCGCGAGTCTCAGCGAGGAAGATGCGCCAGGTGGCCTTGGCCGCACCAGGAAAGGGAAGCCGTTCACCCTCGAACACGTGCTGCCGCAAGCGTGGGAGGCGAACTGGCCAATCTCGCCGGACTTTCTGGTCAGGCCCGCGCGGAGGAGAAAAACCGGCGTGACGCCAAACGTGACTGCCTGGGAAACCTCACGCTGGTCACTGGCGGCAAGAACGCACAAATGAGCAACAAGCCGTGGCATACAAAAAGAAGCTACCTCCAGACCAGCTCCTTGCTCATGCTTACTCAGGGCACCATTCTGGCCATGCCTGTCACCCCTTGCGAGTCGCGCCAACACGATGCCAAGTCTCAGGAGGCCGATGAGTTTTTCGCTGGCCTTTGGGCAACCGATCCATGTATGGCAATCCGGCTCAGGGGAGCCTGCCTGGCGCAATGGGCGCTTCATGTGTGGCCTCGGCCGAAGGAGTGACGGACCCCGCTTCGCTCGGCTCATCGTTGCTGGTGTCGACGATCCGCTCGACGTCGAGGTCTTCAGTACAGATCAGTCCGCCCGATACCTGCGGTCGGCGCTTGGGGAACAGCACTCGCTTGGTGACGACGTCGAGGGCGTCGCGGCCGACCTACAGGGTCTGCCGCTCGCGCTCGCCCAAGCGGTGGCGTTTATGCTGGATCGGCAGCTGCGGTGTAGTGAGTACCGGCGCCGGTTCGCGGACCGGCGCCGGCGCCTGAGTGAGCTGTTGCCCGAGCCAGAAGCACTGCCTGACCAGCACCGCAACACGGTCGCAACTACTTGGTCACTCTCCATGGAAGCCGCGAACCAACTCGCGCCGCTCAGCGTGGCTCAGCCGCTCATGGAGTTACTCAGTTTCTGGGATCCCGACAGCATCTCAGCCGGGCTCGCGACAACAGGGGCCGCCCGGAACTGGCTTTCGTACGCAGTCAGCTTGGCTGGCGGCCCAGTCGCCGACATCGATACGATTCGTGACGGACTGCGAACGCTACACAGACTGAGCTTGTTACGTCACGACGGCGACACCGTACATGTCCATGCGCTCGTTCAGCGAGTCACTCGCGAAGGACTCGACGCCGAACGGCGCGCGTCGGTCCTTCGGGCGGCGGCTGACGCGCTGCTCGAGTATTGGCTCCGGGGAGGTCATTCAAGAAATCTTGCACTCGCAATGCGAGCCAACGCTGACGCTCTGCGCCGTCACGACCGGGGTGAGCTCGTGGGTGCGGGTGTTCACAAGGTATTGATCCTGGCTGGCACTCGTCAGGGCGAGATTGGCGATCCGCTAGGCGCTGCCGTGTACTTCGACCACCTGCTTGCTACATCGAAGCAGCTCGGGCCCGACCATTCGGATGTACTGGAGCTGCGGGGGCATGCCGCTCGATGGCGAGTGAACGCCGGCGATCCCGCCAACGCAATATCCATCCACGAAGAACTGGTTCACGACTTCGAAAACAAGCATGGGCCCGACCACGCCGGCACCATCGTAGCCCGTGCCAACCTGGCTGAATGCCGGGCCATGTCCGGTGCCTTGACCGATGCCATTCAGGAGATGGAGCAGGTGCTGGCAGACTGCGAGCGCCTGTTCGGACCACACAACGTGCACACCTCGGATGCGCGTGCTCTGCTTGGCGGCATGTACGGAGAGGCCGGGGCGGCCGAGGCCGCCCGCACCATGTTCGGTCAATTGGCGGCCGACCGGAGCGACGTCTTCGGCCCTGATCACCCATACACCCTTGCTGCGGAAGGAGCGCCTGCTCACTGGGTAATCGAGTGCGGCGATCCGGGCACAGCCATCCCATTGTTGCAGCGCCTTCTTGACGCTCGTATGCATCGACTCGGTGCCGACCATCCGGCCACACTCGCGGCCCGCGGCAACATGGCACGTGCGATGGGGGAGGCTGGCGATCGCCAAGGCGCGGCCGACGCCTTCGACGCGCTGCTTCCCGACTTCCTGCGAGTCATGGGCCCTGACCATCCGGAGACATTGACCGTCCGCAACAACTATCTGCTCTATAATTCTCTCGGCATGGACCCTGACCGGGCGGCGAATGCCTGGATGGACCTCATCGACGACAGCGTGCGCATTCTCGGCCGGTTGACCCCCGGCACCCTGACCAGTGTGCACAACTTCGGTGAATGGCTGGCCCTTACTGGCCATCTTGATCAAGCCGCCGGATGGCTGCAGGTCGCGCTCAGCGGACGGACCGAGGTCCTCGGGGCGGAACACCCACACACGTTGATTACCCGCGCGTTTCTGGCCCGAACGCTGAATGCGATGACCCGCAGCATAGCCGACATAACGGATGAAAAAGAAAGATAACAAGGACTTTTGAGTATTTGCGAGCAGTATCTCTGTGGATACGGGCACGATCGCTCCGCTTGACGGGTCAGGTTCCTTGAGAAGGGCTGGCACCCTCCGTCATCTACCTGTTCTGGGACGGCCGAGGCTGGGCGGCAGCGGGTCGGCGTTGGTCTGTGCGGGGAACGGCGGGATCATGGGGACATGGCGGAGGCGCGGCATGGCCCAGGTGTAGTGACTCTTACGGATCCGCAGGTGATGCGGGCGCTCGCTCATCCCGCCCGGCTCGCGATCCTCGAACACCTGAGTACCGAAGGAGCCAGCGTCACGGCGACCGAGTGCGCCCAAGTGGCAGGCCTGTCGCCCAGCGCTACCAGTTACCACCTGCGGGCACTGGCCCGGGCAGGTCTTCTGGAGGAGGCGCCGAATCGCGGTGACGGTCGGGAACGGGTGTGGCGAAGCGCCGTCTCGGGTTTGCTGCTCAACGTCGAGTCGAACCCGGGGGAGGACTCGTCGGCCGCGCGCCAGGCGTTGCTCGAGGCGCTGTTGGCTCGGGATGTGAGCCGGACCCGGGAATGGATCGGGCGCCTCCCCGTCGAGCCACCGGAGTGGTACCAGGCCGCGAGCTTCGTCGACCACGGCTTGTTGCTCACTGCTGCCGAGCTGGAAGGGCTGACCTCGGCCGTTCAGGCGCTGTTGGAGCCGTATCAGGGTCGTCGACGGACGGATGCTCCGCCAGATGCGCGTCGCGTCTCCCTGCTCCTCAAGGCGATTCCGGTCGACTGACGGCCCCCACCATCCCGAGGGGTCCTGATGGCCAGTCGGCGCTGGAGGTGCCGCGGTCAGGGTGCGGCCCCGCCCTCAAGCCCGAGCGCCCCAACCATGCACCTCTGCACCCGAGCACCACGGCCCGGAGTGTCTCTCCGGCCCAGCACCACAGCAGAAAATCGATCGATGCCCTTGTCTCATTAGATGCGAAGCGTTAGCTTCGAAGTATGTCCTTCACAACTGATCGGCATGTCGAGGCCGAACGCGATACGGGCGACGAGCTGCCGTCCTCCCGGTGGTCCGACGTCTACCTCAGCGCGGCGACCCGAGGGTTTTCGGCAGCTGGCGACTTCATGGCCGCCACCGCGCTCGTGTTGGCGGTCCAGGCGTCGGGTGCCGGTCGGTGGGCGCTGCCGGCGCTGCTATTGGCCGAATCCCTGCCGCTGGTGGTGCTGGCGCCGGTGACCGGTCGGCTGGCAGACCGGATCGACAGCCGTCGGCTGCTGGTCGCTGCGGCGCTCGCGCAGGCGGTCGTGTGCGCGGCGCTGGCCGGCGTCACTGAGCCCGTGCTCATGGTGCTGCTAGCCGGACTGCTCGGCTGCGGACTGGCCGTTACCCAGCCGACGCTGTCGGCGCTGACCCCGGAGATGGTCCGGCCCGCAGATCTGCCGCGGGCGAGCGCGGTGAACCAGACCGCCGCCACGTTCGGTCTGCTGGCCGGTCCGGCGCTGGCCGGCGTCCTGGTGGGCGCCTTCGGCGTACGGCCGCCGCTGCTGCTCGACGCGGCAAGCTTCCTCCTGCTGGCCGTCGGTGGCGCACTGATCCGGACTCGCCGTCGGGGGCAGCCCCGGCCAACCGCACTGGGCGAGCGGGAGGCGCAGCGCACGGCCACCCGTCGCAGCGGGATGCCCGGAGCGGGGCATTCGGCCAGCCCCCGCTGGCGTCTGCGCGCGGACCGGCTGCTGGCGGTCATTACCGCCGCCGTGGCCCTGGTGATCGCCGCGATTGGCGCGGTCAACGTCGTGGAGGTGGTGCTCGTCCGGGACACGCTCGCCGCCTCGCCCGCGATGTTCGGCCTGGTGGTGAGCGGCTGGCCCATCGGCATGCTGACCGGCTCGTGGCTGGCCGCCCGGCTGGCTCGCCGGTGGACCGGACCGGTCGCGTTGGCTCGGGCCGGCCTGGTGGCGCTCGGCGGATGCGGCCTGGCGCTGCTTACCGCCGCAGTTGTTCCGGCCGCTGAGTGGATCTTCCCGGTGTGGGTGATCGGCGGCATCGGAAACGGAGGTGTGAACGTCTTCTTCAACCTGCTCGTCGTCCGGCGTGTCCCGTCGGAGGCGCGCGGCAGCGCCTTCGCCGCCGTCGGCGCCGCCGGCCAGTTTGCCGGGATGATCGGCTACCTGATCGGGGGTGGCCTACTGGCCGTTACCTCGCCACGGGGTGCGGCTGGGCTCTGCGGCGCGGCCGGCCTGTTCATCCTCCCTGTAGCGCTGCTTGTATTGCGGCGCGTGGCGGAGCCTCGATTGGCCGGCGGCGCGGCTGAATGACCGTCCTGCTCCAGATTCAGCGCAGGTCGGGCCCGCCTTCCACGGCGAGCTCGTCGAGCACGCTGAACCCCTCCTCGGCCACGTCGTTCGGGTCGTCCATGTCCTCGACAACGAAGGCCTCGAGTGGTTCCTCGTCCAAAAGTTGAGGGTACTTCTCCAGCAGGAATCGGCGCCGGTACGCCATCTCGGCGGTGTCGACGATTCCCTCCAGGGTGGTCCAGTTGAGGGTGCCGCCGACCAGGATTCCGGCCGCCGGCACGACCTTGCCGAGCCCCTTCTTTGTGAGGGTGTGGCCGACCGACTCCGCGAACTTTCTGGCGATCTGGGAGACGACGGAATCGTTCAGAACACTCCACGCCTTGCCCCGGACCAGCGCTTGGGTGAGGCGCGAGATGTCGGCGAAAGCTGCGTTCTTCGCACCCACGGAGGCGGCCGTCCCGGCGTTGACGACGGACAGGACGAAGAGCTTTTCGGCTGGCTCTTCGGGGTCGTAGCCGTACAGCAGCGAGACATGGCCGACTGCGCGGGATGCGAGCCCGATGACGATGGCCGCGTCGCCAGCGAGAGCCCCGACGATGGCTCCCCCCGAGGGTGCCGCTGCCGCGCCAGCGGAGACCGCAGTCGCCAGCTCGCCTCCCGAGATCACCAGCCCCGCGCTCATCCCTGAGACGGCGGCAGCCGCCGGGTAGTACCAGCTCAAAGACCGTCCGCGGACCATGTGGATCTGCTCGAGGTCGAGGCGACGCAGGTCGGAGAGCTTGGTTACCTCGTGCCCGCGCTTCTGGTGAAGCTCCACCACTCGCTTGGGTGAGAGCCCGGCTCGGGAGATCTTCGCTACCGTCCGCTGCATCGAGCCCGCAGCACTGCCGCTCCAGTCTGCCGCGCTGGTGGGGAGGGCGCCGGCGGCTTTGCGAGCACCGGCGCCGATGGCGTTCGCGCCCTTGGCGACGATGCCACGGCCTCGCGACACGACTGATTCGGCTCCCGGGTGGTCTTCCAGGTACGCCGCTGCACGCCGACCGAGTGCCGCGGCGCCGTTGGACACACCCTCGCCGGCGCTGCGCAAGGCGGCCGACAGTGGTCTGCCTTTGAACCGCTGAATGTCACGCCACGCTGCAAGCTCGTACTCGGAGGGCTCTTCCACGTTGTCCAGATTAGTGACCATGGCCGTCGATCATGAACAGGCGGGCGACGGAGTGGGGCTGGCCCGATCGGCCCCGTCAAGTAGTGCAAAGCTATGAATCGACCCAGGCTTGGCATACCCGTGGCGGTTGAGCGTGTCGACCCGACCACGCTGTCCACGTCGCTCGGCAGCGGACCATTGGGCAGGGGTTCCGGGCAGCAGGCTTGCAGGCACTCTGGGAAAATCCTGGCGAGACCCCGATCTCGGTTAGTTTTCCCAGCTCAGCAGCTGTTTCCTCGTTGATCACCCGGATCTGCGAGGGCACCAACCAGGTGCAGCGGATCGTGATGGCCCGGCAGCTGCTCAAGGACTGATCGGATTCGGGGCTGCGCAGCAGAAGGGCCGTGATCGACTTTTGTCGGTCATGGCCCTTCTGGTCACCCGGCTGCCCGCCTGGCGTCGCCGTCCCCTATCGAGCGGTTTCGCTCGCTACGATGACGCCCGCCGGCGCCGTTTGGGGCGCCGCACGGGGAGGGTAACCAGATGAAACCCCTTAGAGCGGCTGCCTCCATGGCAGCCCTCGCCGTCGTGGCCGCGATGCTGACCACCGGCTCTCCGGCCTCGGCCGCCACCTCGTCCGAGGCGCCTCTGACGAGCTGGACCTATCTCGACTCGGCGAATCCGCAGACGAAGACGGTCGATGCGCCGGTGGCGCCTCCGGTCGGCACGTCCCGCGACGACGCCGGTCGGACGCACACCTACCGCTCCTACTTCACGTACGACCTGACGATGCTGAAGGGCACGGTCGTCCACAGCTCATACCTGTGGACGACCGAGAAGACGGTCGCGGACTGCTCCGTCCCGGCAACCATCGAGGTGTGGCGGACCCGCCCGGTCAAGGACACCACCACCTGGCTGCGGCCGCCCACGGAGATCGAAAGGCTGTTGACCACCAAGCGGGGCCCCGGCGTGAACTGCCCGGGCTATCTGGGCCTGGACATGGTGGCCACGCTCAACGCGGCGCTGGGCCGGCACGAGAAGAGCATCACCCTGGAGTACCGGGTCGCGGCCGAGCAGGAGGCCGACGCGCGGACCGGTCGTACCTTCGACAAGCCAGCGCTCGGCGCGACCGCGAACCATCCGCCCACGGTGACGAACCTGCATCTGGCGTACCCGGACCGACCCTGCGGCACGCTGGCCAGGCCGTCGCCGGCGGCGCGGAACACGGTTTTCGCGGCCACCGCCAGCGATGCGGACGAGGGTGACTATCCGCGGCTGCAGTTCGCGATCTGGCCGGTGGATCATCCCGATCAGCGTCGTGAATTCCATGACTACAACGGCACCGACCTGAGCCAGTACGCCGACGGCACGGTTCTGGCCTGGCAGGCGCAGGCCAACGACTACCACGACCTGGGTCCGTGGAGCAGGACCTGCTACCTCGTGATGGACCGGACCGCCCCGGCGAATCCGCCGAAGGTCACGTCGCGGACCTATCCCGAGGGCGACTCCCCGGGCGGCGGCACGGGCATCGAGGGGACGTTCCGGTTCGACGGGGCCGGAGATCGGGACGTGGTCGCGTTCGCCTGGCGGGACCCGATGGGGTCTTCCGGCCAGATCGCGGCCACCCGTCCGGGCGGCAAGGCGATCCTGGGGTACACCCCGAAGCTGCGGTTCAGCAACGACCTCTATGTCGCCTCCGTCGACGCCGCGGGCAACCGCGGGCCGGAGAAGGACTACCAGTACCGGGTCGCCGAGACGGCGCCGAACGCCGACGTCACCGTGCGAGGCGTCGGCCTGCCGAGCACGATTACGTTCATCGCGTCGAAGCCCGAGACCACCGCGTTCGGGTACCAGCTCAAGGACGGCGCGGAGGTCCGCGTCCCGGCGGTGGACGGAAAGGCGACCGGCGCCATCACCTTCACCGCCGCCGGCCAGATCGAGGTGGCCGTCCGGAGCTACGCCAGGAACAAGCTGATCGGGCAGGAGACCCTGCAGGTCTGGGTCACCGACGCCCCCGGCGTGGAGTCGGCGGAGTTCAACCTCGACCACGACCAGGTCGCTGGCACGCCCGGCTCGTTCCGGTTCACCCCGCACAGCAACGACGTCGTCGCCTACCAGTACAACCTCGACGACGAGTGGAAGACCATCCCGGCGGCGGACGACGACACCGCCGTACTCCAGTGGACGGCAACGCCCGGCTGGCATGACATGACCGTACGGTCGGTGCGGGCGGATGGGTCCACCTCGCTGGAAACGTACTACCAGTTCAACATCATCGATACCCGTCCGACGGCCTACGCCCATGACCTGAGCGACTGGCCGCGCCGGGACGGAGTCGGGGTGCCGCTGGAGATCGAGTTGGACAGCCAGCTGCCGAACCTGACCGGCTTCGTCTACCGGTTCGACGGCGGCGCCGAGCAGACCGTGTCCAATGGGGGCAACCCGTACGCCGTCATCACGGTCACGCCGACGCACGCCGGTGACAATGCCGTGGTCGTCCAGGCGCTGCTGTCGGACGGTACGCGGTCGCCCGCCACCACGTACACGTTCGGCATCTGGTCCGGTCCCGTCGTCACGCACACACCCGAGGGCAGCGGCACCGTCGGCCGGACCGCGACGTTCACGTTCCACCCGGGGCTGCCCAACGTCGCGTCCTACCGTTACTCGCTGAACAGCGCCGACGAGAAGACGATCGCGGCCGGTCCCGACGGCACCGCAACGGTCACGTACACGCCCAGCTCGTGGGGCTACAACGAGGTGCGGGTCACGAGCGTCGGTACGGACGGCGCCGAATCGGACCTGCGGATCGAGCCGTTCGATGTCCGGGACAACAAGGTCGACGTGTACAGCACCTACGACTGGTCGCGCGCCGGAATCGGCTGGACCGGATACTTCTACTTCGCCACCCAGCTGTTCGGCGAGGTGACCGAGTACCACTACCGCGTCAACGACGGCCCGGAGCAGATCCTGCCGGCCAGCACCGACGGCACGTCGACGCAGGTGGCGGTGCCGCTCGACCGCAACGGCACGAACACGCTGCACGTACAGAGCCTGACGGCGGCCGGCGACCTCTCTCCGGTGACGGACTACGACTTCACGGTCGGCACCGCACCCTACGTCGTGAGCGCCCAGTATCCGAACAGCACCTGGTCCGGCGGCGCCGGCGTCCCCGGCACCTTCGAGTTCAGCGGCGGCACCGCGGGAATCCTGTCCTTCTCCTGGCAGATTGACGGCGGCCCGGCGACGGACGTGCCGGCCGACGGCCAGGGCAGGGCGTCGATCACGTACACGCCGGCGCAGAACTTCGAGTCGCACGCCCTGTACGTGACCGGCCACAAGGCGGATGGCACGGACACCGACACCACCACGTACTACATCTACGTGTCCAACGGCGCCTGACGACGCCCGCAACGCGTCACGGCCGGTCCCTTGGCGTCAGTGTTCGGGACACCGGGGACCGGCCGCATCGTGACCGACACCTGCGGCCTGCCGGCCTCCGTGCTGGCCGGCGGGCCGCGGTCAGGCCGGTGGCACGGCCCGGCGCAGTGGCTGGAGGGCCCTGGTCAGGTCGGCGGTGTCGGCATCCCGGAACGGATCCGCCGGGCGGCCGTACGCCCGCCCCGACCCGGACCGGCCGGCGCCGCCGGGCGGCCCGAACCGCCAGGGTGGCCACGGCGGCGGCACCTCGGCGACCGCCGGGCCCGCCGGTCCCGCGCCGGGCGGCGGCGTCCAGCCGGGCGGCGGCCGCCACGGGTTCGTCGTGGCGACCGCCGGGACCGGCGCGGACAAGCCGGCGGGGGTGGGCGGGTATGCCGCTGTGGGCCCCGGGGGACAGTCCACGGTCTGGGTCGGCGCCGACCCGTCGTCGGCGGGTGACGGCGGATCATAGAGCGCGGGTGCGCCGTCGAAGCGGCGCCAGCGGCGTCCGCTGAGCACGGTGGTGAGCAGCGGCAGCCCGAGCAGCACGGCCAGCCCCTCGGCCGGTCGGATCAGGTCGCCCCCCAGCTCGAGCGGCAGCCTGCCGAGGCTCTGCCGGGTCAGCGCCGGATAGCCCGCGACCCACGCCGCGGCGCCCAGGTAGGCCAGCCCGGCCAGCGCCGGTCCGAGCGGGGACAGCCGGGGCAGCAGCAACGCCGCGAACAGGATCGCGGCGGCGGCCAGCGCGCCGAGCCCGACGAGCCGGTCCACCGCGAGATCGCCGTCGGGCCGGTTGGCCGCCCGGCCGTACGCCACGAGGCCGTAACCGGCCAGCGCCCAGACCGCGGGCGCGAGGATCAGGGACAGCAGAACCGAGTTGACGTGTCGCATCGGGCCCCCCGGGAGTTGCCTGTGGCAACCCTACGCCGGGTGATGCCCTGATTGGCGCATTGTGACGGAACCGCGGCCCGCGTGGCACCGAGCCGCCGGACCGCGGGCGATCTTCGCTCAGCGCGCGGCACTGTCTCGCCGGGTCGAGCGCGGCGGCTCCGACCATGGCGAGCCGACCTCACGGCGGGGAGCGGCGGTGCCGTCCTGTTCCGGGTAACCCAGGCTCATCGGGGCGGTCTCCGACTCGCTGCTCGGGGCGCGGAGCAGGGACCAGTCCATAGTGCGGTCGCCGTCCGTGCCGTCGGGGCCGGCGCTCGGGGCGTACCCGGCGGGCGCCGCCCAGCCCTCCCGGCCGGCCGCCTCCGCGCGGGCCAGCGGCCAGCGGCGCCACCGCTGCAGGCTGAAGGTGGCCATCAGCAGCAGCACGCCGATGAGCAGGATCGTGCCGTTCTGCAACGGCAGCCGCAGCGGCACGTGGTCGCCGAAGAGCCGCCAGCCGTCGGGCACCCGGTCCCGGACCGCGAACGGCCGGACGAACAGCCCCGCGTACGGGGCGACCAGGAGCAGGCCCGCGACCAGCGGGCCGAGCGGTGAGATCCGGAGCGACGCCAGCAGTCCGAGCACGAGGCCACCGACGGCCAGATACACGGTCGGCTCGATCAGGTTGGCCACGTTGTAGGTGCCGGCCTGGGTCCACCGGTCGAAGGTGGACGCGGATCCCTGCTGGCCGAGCGCGAGCAGGATCCAGGACACCGGGGCGGCCACCACACCGGCGAGGAAGCTCCAGAGATGTCGCATCCGCGCACCGTACCGCCTCGGGCCCGGCCGACCCAGCGAGCCGCCGGCAGCGTTTTGGCGACCGGCGGCGTTACGGACGCGGAGTGCGAGGTAGCGGGGCCGCGGCGGGCGAGGCGGCGCGGCCGTGCCGGCCGGCGAGCGCCGTCACTGTGGCGCCGGCCGGCGGAGGCGGCCGGGTCGGCCACCGTACGGTGGCGGCGTGAGCGAACAGAGCGCGGTCCCGGCGGGAAAACCCACGTCGTACTCCCGGGTGACGCTGAGCCGGATCATGACGGCCGTCGACGTCAATCTGTACGGCACCGTGCACGGCGGCGTGCTGATGAAGTTCATCGATGATGTGGCGGGGGCGTCGGCGGCCCGGCACAGCGGCGGGACGGCGGTCACGGCGGCGATCGACGAGATCGTCTTCTCCGACCCGGTCCGGGTGGGCGACCTGGTGCACGCGCACGCGCAGGTCAACTGGACGGGACGTACCTCGATGGAGGTCGGCGTCCGGGTGGTGGCCGAGCGGTGGGACACCGCGGAGGAGGCGCCGGTCCGGGTGGCCACCGCGTACCTGGTGTTCGTCGGCGTCGACGTGGCCGGCGGCCCGCGGGAGGTGCGTCCGGTGCTGCCCGAGACCCCGGCGGACGAGCGCCGGTTCCGGGAGGCCGAGATCCGCCGCGAGCACCGGCTGGCCCGCCGGGAGGCGATCCAGCGGCACCGCGGCTCGCGGTAACGGCGTCGCGCCCGGTTGTTAATAGGGGGCCCTTCCTCTACAAAAAGCGATAAGAAGGGGCCCTTCCTTGCGCTGCCCACACGTTGGCGGGGCGATGGGTGTGGGTTGGCCACGCGTCGGGGGTGGCGTACCGGGTCGCAGAATGGCCGTCCGGGTACGGCAAGATGGCGTCGGGCGGGCACAACGGCGTACCGGCCCGCGGGGAGGGATGGAACAGTGGGTGACGTTCTCTGGACGCCGTCCGACGAGGTCCGCGAGCGGTCCCGGATCGGCCACTACCTGCGCTGGCTGCGGGACGAGCGGGGGCTGGCCCTCGACTCGTACGACGAGCTGTGGCAGTGGTCGGTCACCGACCTGTCCGCCTTCTGGCAGTCGATCTGGGACTACTTCGACGTCGTCGCCCACACCCCGGCGCAGCGGACGATGGCCGGCGACACCATGCCGGGCGTCCGCTGGTTTCCCGGCGCCACCCTCAACTACGCCGAGAACGTGCTGCGGATGCCGGGCATCGGCGATGACGAGCCGGCGGTGATCGGCTACAGCCAGAGCCGCCCGCCGGTCACCCGCACCGCGGCCGAACTGCGCGAGGACGTCCGCCGGGTGCGCGCCGGGCTGCGCCGGCTCGGGGTCGGCCCCGGGGACCGGGTGGCCGCGTACGCGCCGAACATCCCCGAGACGTACGTGCTGCTGCTGGCCACCGCGAGCCTGGGGGCGATCTTCTCGTCCTGCGCGCCGGAGTTCGGCACCCGCAGCGTGACCGACCGGTGGCGGCAGATCGAGCCCACCGTCCTGGTGGCCGTGGACGGCTACCGGTACGGCGACAAGCCCGTCGACCGGCGCGCCGAGGTGGCCGCCATCCGGTCCGCGCTGCCGTCGCTCCGGCACACGGTGCTGCTGCCGTACCTCGACCCGGCGGCCGCGCCGGCCGACGGCGCGCTGCCCTGGTCGGAGCTGGCGGCCGAGACGGACGAGCCGCTGGCGTTCGAGGCCGTGCCGTTCGACCATCCGCTGTACGTGCTGTATTCCTCCGGCACCACCGGGCTGCCCAAGCCGATCGTGCACGGGCACGGCGGGATCTTGCTGGAACACCTGAAGATGCTGGCCCTGCACCACGATCTCGGCCCGGGTGACCGGTTCTTCTGGTTCTCCACCACCGGCTGGATGATGTGGAACTTCCTGGCCTCCGGGCCGGCGGTGGGGTCGGCCATCGTGCTCTTCGACGGCAACCCCGGGGTCCGGGCCGAGGCCGGCCGGCCGGCCGAGCCGGACCTGGGCGCGCTGTGGCGGATGGCCGCCGATGCCGGGATCACCTACTTCGGCACGTCGGCGCCGTTCCTGCTGGCCTGCCGCAAGGCCGAGCTGCGCCCGCGGGACCTGGCCGACCTCTCGGCGCTGCGCGGGCTGGGCTCCACCGGCGCGCCGCTGCCGGCCGAGGGCTTCCGGTGGGTGTACGAGGCGGTCAGCGACACCCTCCAGCTGCAGTCGCTGTCCGGCGGCACGGACGTGTGCACCGGTTTCGTGGGCGGGGTGCCGCTGCTCCCGGTGCGGGCCGGTGAGATCGCCTGCCGCTGCCTCGGCGCCCGGGTGGAGGCCCGGTCGGCGGACGGGACCCCGGTGCTGAACCAGCTCGGTGAGCTGGTGATCACCGCGCCCATGCCGAGCATGCCGGTGGGGTTCTGGAACGACCCGGACGGCCGGCGGTACCGGGAGGCGTACTTCGACGTCTATCCGGGGGTGTGGCGGCACGGCGACTGGATCACCATCAACGAGCACGGCGGCTGTGTCATCACCGGCCGGTCGGACGCCACCCTGAACCGTGGCGGGGTCCGGCTGGGCACGGCCGAGTTCTACTCCGTGGTGGAGGGGCTGGACGAGGTCGTCGACTCGGTGGTGGTGCACCTGGAGGACAATGAGGGCGGCGCCGGCGAGTTGCTGCTGTTCGTGGTGCTGGCCGAGGGTCTGGAGCTGGACGACGGGCTGCGCCGGAAGATCGTCCGCGAGCTGCGTACGGCGCTGTCGCCGCGGCACGTTCCGGACGAGATCTACCAGGTCCGGGCCGTGCCCCGGACGCTGTCGGCGAAAAAGCTGGAGGTGCCGGTCAAGAAGATCCTCACCGGTACGCCGGTGGACGCGGCGGCCGCCACCGGCGCGCTGGCGAACCCCGATTCGCTGACCGCCTTCGAGCAGCTGGCCCGGCGCCGCGCCGCGCACTGACGGAGAAGGAAGGGCCCCTTCTTATCGCTTTTTGGGCTCTTGTGACGTTGTCGTGGGTGGGTTGAGCATGTCGTAGCAGCGCACGCCGTTCTCCGGCCTACGGTTCCGGTTGTCGAGACTGGAATCGGGCATAACGGAGAACGGCGTG